>NZ_AP017558.1:1319074-1648842 GCF_002355635.1 Halopenitus persicus
CGTCGTGTGCGATCCCGAGGTCGGCGTCGCTCGACCGGACGAGCCGCCGGAGGTCCCCGAGGTGGGCTGGAACCGGTTCGGGAAGCCGCCCGGGGAAGCGGCCGTCCGGCTGGGCGTTCACGGTACGGACCGAACAGCCGAGACGGCGATATATCTCCGGGTTGGTCAGCGATCCGGCCCCGTGGCCCGGGTCGACGGCGACGGTGAGGTCGGCGTCGGCGATCGCCGTCCGGTCGACGGCGTCGACGACGGACTCGACGTAGGCGTCGTTCACGCCGTCGATCCGGGTCGTCTCGCCGGCACCCCGCCAGTCGGTCTCGGCGAATTCCTCGCCGAGAACGTGGTTCTCGACGCGCTCGAGCGCGTCGACCTGGAGCTCGACGCCGTCGGCGCCGACCAGCTTGATGCCGTTGAACTCCGGGGGGTTGTGGGAGGCGGTCACGAGGACGCAGGGGATCTCCCGAACCGCGCAGTACCGGCCGACGGCCGGCGTCGGGACCACGCCGAGCCGGTCGACGTCGCAGCCGACCGCGGCAAGGCCGGCCGCAGCGGCGTTACAGAGCAGCTCGCCGGTCGTCCGCGTGTCCCGCGCGACGGCCACCCGATCGGCGTCCCACACCGTGCCCGCCGCTTTCGACACCCGCAGGGCGAACTCCGGCGACAGGTCGGCGATCGCGACCCCGCGCGTCCCGCTCGAGCCGAACAGCTTCATACCGGAAGCACGGCCGGGGAGCGGAAAGCGATTCCGAACCGACGCGTCTCGAGGACCCCGAACGAGACGTCCCGAACGAGACGTCCCGATCAGTCCGAGGAAACCGACCACGGACGCCGCCAAAAGCGTCGAGCGATGTCGGGACGTTCATACGACCACGGCGGGTAGTCGACGTATGGAGCTGTCACGACGGGCGTTGCTCTCGAGCGTCGGGACCGCCGGAACGGTCGCCGTCGCTGGCTGTCTCGATTTCGCCTCCGGAGAGGGTCCACAGGGTCCGTCCGGGGAGATCGACGAGCTGCGGTGTGACGATGACTCGTTCCGGCGGCTCGACCAGCGATTTCCCGAGGACGGGGCCACGTACGTCACGGCGCGCACGCCGGCCGACGTCCGGTTCGAACTCGCGCTCCAGGGTGCCGAGAAAACCTACGGGAGCGACCTGCGGGTCGTCCTCCGGTGTCTCGATCAGGACGTCGACGTCGAGATCGCGAGCGACGAGCACGTCGCGATCCAACGACGAACCGCGGCCGGCTGGCAGGACGTCCGCGGCACGATCGACGGTAGCGAGGCGGTGTACCCCGATGACACGAAGACCGTCGGCTCCGGCGGGGGCTACACGTGGTCGCTCACGCTTCGGGAGGAGCCGGTCGCCGACACGCTGTCGACTGCCGACCTCGATGTCTGTCCGGCCCTCGGGGTCGGAACGCACCGGTTCGTCTACTGGGGGCTCCCGGGAGACGTCGCGATCGGCAGACAGTTCGAGATCATCGGCTAGCAACCGGCCGGACGGGCTCGACGCCTCACGCCTCCCCGGCCGAACGGGCTCGACGCCGTGCGTGTTCGACGGAGCGCCCCTCGCGCAGCAGGGCGTCGACGAACAGCTCGCCGGCCTTGTAGGACGAGCGCACCATCGGCCCGGACGCGCAGTACAGGAACTCGAACTCGTCCTCGGCGACTCGACGCCAGGTTTCGAAGACGTCGGGGTGGACGTACTCGAAGACGCCGAGGTGTGACCGTGACGGCTGCAGGTACTGGCCGAAGGTGACGATGTCGACGTCGATCTCGCGAAGGTCCGAGAGGGTCCGATAGACCTCGTGGTCGTATTCCCCGACGCCGAGCATCAGGCTCGTCTTCGTGTGGACGTCCGAGGTTCGGTTCACGCGGTCGAGCACCGACAGCGACTGGTCGTAGCCGGCGCGGCGGTCACGAACCGGCCACTGGAGCCGTTCGACCGTCTCGACGTTGTGGGCGATCACGTCGGGCTCCGCGTCGATGATCCGGTCGATCGCGTCGGGGTCGCCTCCGAAGTCGGGGATCAGCACCTCGACGAGGATCTCGGGATCGCGGTCGTTGATCGCCCGGATCGTCTCGGCGAAGTGTGCCGACCCGCCGTCATCCAGGTCATCGCGGTCGACGGAGGTCAAGACGACGTACTCCAGACCGATCTCCGCGACCGCGTCGGCGACGTTCTCGGGTTCCTCGGGATCGAGTGGGTCCATGCCGCCGGTTTCGACGTCACAGAAGTTACAGCCGCGGGAGCAGCGGTCGCCCATCAGCATAAACGTCGCCGTGCCGGGGCCGTCGCGACCGGACCAGCACTCGCCGAGGTTCGGACAGTTGGCCTCCTCACAGACCGTGTTGAGGTTCCGGTCACGGAGGGTCGACCGGATCTCGGTGAACCGCGTTCCGGACGGTGGACGCATCTTGAGCCAGTCCGGCTTCCGCCGCCTCGATTCCATACCGAACCTTGGATCCGAGACGGAAAAAGGGTACGGGAAACCGGTACGGCCGGGTTCGGCAGCCTTTAACATCCGCACCGGATATCCGGACGTATGGAGTGGAGCACTGACTGGGGACTCAGGGGCAGAATGGCGTTCACGATGTTCCTGCTGTTCGCCCTCTATCTCGTCTTCATCGCGTTCCTCCTGGAGACGGGGATGATCAGTATGGGCGGGGCGATCGTCTTCATGGGCGCGTTCTCGTTCATCCAGTACTACTACAGCGACAAACTCGCCCTTCGGAGTATGGGCGCCCGAACGGTGGAACCGGACGAAGCCCCGGAACTCCACCGGACGATCGAGCGATTGAGCCAGCAGGCCGACCTTCCCAAGCCGACCGTCGCGATCGCCGACACCCAGGTGCCGAACGCGTTCGCGACCGGCCGGAACCAGCGGAACGCGACCGTCTGTGTCACCACCGGGCTGTTGAACACGCTGAACCAGGACGAGCTCGACGGCGTGATCGCCCACGAGCTTGCCCACGTTAAGAATCGGGACGTGATGGTGATGACCATCGCGTCGTTCCTCTCGACGATCGCCTTCTTCGTTGTCAGGTGGGGCTGGCTCTTCGCCGGCGACGACCGGAACGCGCCCCCCGTCTGGGTCGCGATCGCGGTCTCGCTCGTGATCTGGATGATCTCGTTTCTTCTCATCCGCGCGCTCTCGCGGTACCGGGAGTTCGCCGCGGACCGGGGCGCGGCCAGCATCACCGGCAATCCGAGCGCGCTCGCGTCGGCGCTTCAGCGCATCGACGGCCGGATGGACCGCGTGCCGTCCGAGGACCTGCGCCAGGAGGCGGAGATGAACGCCTTCTTCATCATCCCGATCCGGTCGGGGATCATCGGCAAGCTCGCCAGCACGCACCCGTCCACGGAGCGGCGGATCGAGCGGCTTCGCGATCTCGAGCGCGAACTGGAAACCGCGTGAGAAAGGCCCTAATCCCTCCGGCCCCTACGCCGGGACAGTAGATGGGACTCTTCGAGACGATCCGGTCCGTGTTCGGCACGAACGCGGAGTCGGACGCCACGCGTGCAGCCGACCCCGAGGACCTGTTCGGGATGTCGACGGCCTATATGACGATGGAGGCCGACCTCGGATACGACCACGCCGGGGAGGCGGCGCTGTGCTTCTCCGGCGTCGACTCGACGGCGTTCGCCGACGCGGTCGACGAGGTCGAAGCCATCCTCGACGCCGGCGAAGCGGAAACGGGTACCGGATTCCACCAGCATACGGACGACCACGGCTACCGGTGGTTCGTCCTCGAGGACGACGATCCCGAGGACCTCGTGACGAGCGTCCACTTCGCGGCCGACACGTTCGTCGAGTCCGGGTTCGGGTCGCGGCTGCTTGCTGCCGTCTTCGGATTCGAGACGGACGACCGGCGAGCCTACTGGATCTATTCCTTCCGCCGAGGGGCGTATTACCCGTTCGTCCCGACCGGATCCAGCGACCGCGACGAACGCGTCGAGTTCAAGCTCCAGTCGGTTCTCGAGTCCGAACTCGACGTCGAGGACGACGAGTCCTACTGGTATCCGCTGTGGCCGGACGCGTCCGGCGATCATCCCTGGGAGTGAGTCGGATGGCGGACTCGCCCCGAGACGACGCCCGGTATGGTGGCCGGGACCGATCACCGAAGCCGGTCCTTCGAGCGATCGCGGTGCAGGCGGCGATCCTCTCGGCGGCAACTCACGTCCTCTGGGCGTGGCCGCGTCTCGGCACGGGCACCGACCCGCGACCCGCCACGTTCGTTCTGGCGGCGGCGTTCACCGTGCTGATCGCGGCCGCGACGGTTCGGGGTGGGGAGTACCGCCGGCTGTACGCCCTCGGTGCCGGGACGCTCGCGGCGTTCCTCGTCGGCTTCCTCCTGTGGCATCGGACGGCCCCGATCGAGGCGCTGATCGGCGATCCGTACGCGCTCGTCGGAAAGGTCGCGGAGGCGATCGGCGTGATCGCGTTCGTCGCGCTGTACCGGCTGGCGCCGCCGACTCCGGTGGTGCTCGAGCGCCTGCGGACGGATGCCGAGGAAACGAAGACGGAGGACGTCGAGAAAACGGGGACGAAGGAGTGACCGACCCGTACCTGACGGTCGCCGAACGGGCACGGATCGCCTTCGAGGTTCGGGGATCGGAGTTCATCGGCCACGTCGGACCGGCGTCGTCGGTCGAGGCGGCGGAAACGTTCATCGACGCGATCGGGACGGAATACGCCGATGCAACGCATAACGTTCCGGCCTACCGCGTGCCCGCGACGTCGCCCGAGGAACGATCGACTGACGGGAACGTGATGATCCGGGAGTACGCCAACGACGACGGAGAGCCCTCCGAATCCGCGGGAAAGCCGGCGCTAAACGTCCTCCAGGGACGTGAGATCCGCAACGTGGTCGTCGTCGTCACGCGGTACTACGGCGGGACGAACCTCGGCGTGGGCGGCCTCGTACGGGCCTACGGACGCGCGGCGAGGGAGGCCATCGACGCGGCCGGCGTCCGCGAGGAGGTTCCACACCGTCGGCGAACGGTGACGACCACCTACGACGACTCAGGGACCGTCCGGGGGATCCTGGAGTCGGCGGACGTGAGCTTCGAGGCCGACTACGATGTCGACGTGAGCTTCGAGGTTCGGGTTCCGGTCACGGACGCTTCGGAACTCGAGGACCGGCTCCGAAGCGCGACCAGCGGGCGCGTCTCGATCGACGACTGATCGGTGGCCGCCGCGAACGGAGCCGTCGCGGCAGCATCCGTCACGAAATAGCGAGCAGGCGATGGGAATTCCGGGCGCACCGAACGGCAAGATTCGTCGCTCGGGCCGATACGTGGATCCCACGGCGGCACATCGCGCACCCGCCTCGCCGACCGTGGGGCAAGCGGTCAGGACATACGGCGGTTGGGTCGGTATCGGGTATATACCTCCGCACGGGGCCGGACCCGAACTGGCCGAGTCAGTCGACGATGATGTCGGAGCCGTTCTCGGAGATCCCGCCGGAATCCGGCTCCATCTCCCGCTGGTAGCGGTCGATCCACTCGGCGAAGCAGTCGGGACAGAGCCGCTGGGTGTCGATGTTCGCGCGGTCGACGCTCAGCCGAATCGTTCGGGCGAGCGCGTCCGGCGTCGGGTCCCCGCAGGCGCTACAGGGCTCGTCTGGCTCCGCGTCGGTCATACCGGTACCTATCCGGGCAGTCTCTTAAAAGGGACGGGGCGGTCGGTGCGGAGGCGGGGGCTGCTGCCGGTCGGTGACGAAATCACGTCGTGCGGAACGCCCGATCGCCGGCGTCGCCGAGGCCAGGAACGATGAAACCGTCGTCGTCGAGATGGTCGTCGATCGAGACCGTGAGCAGGTCGGCCTCGGGAGCGGCGTCCCCGACCCGAACGAGACCGTCGGGCGCCGAGACGGCCGAGAGAACGAACAGGTTCTCGTAGCCGTCGGCCTCCGAGAGCACGTGATCGAGGACGGCACACATCGTCGAGCCGGTGGCGAGCATCGGGTCGGCAACGATGACCGTGTCGTCGTCGGTTATCTCGGGAAGCTTCACGTAGTCGATCGTGATCGGGAACTCGCCGTCGTCGTTCATTCCGGCGTCCTCGTCGCGTCCCGCGGAGATGACTCCCTGTTTGGCTCGGGGGAACGCCTTGAGCAACCCTTCGACGAACGGGGTCGCGGCGCGCAACACGTTGATGATCACGACGTCGTCGAGCCCCTTCACGCGCTCGCCAGTGGTTTCCGCAAGGGGGGTCGTGACGGGGACGTACTCGGTGTCCATCGCGCCGTCGATGATCTCGTAGCCGCAGATCCGGCCGAGCTTGACGAGCCCCTTTCGAAAGGCGACCTGCTCGGTCTCGACGTCCCGGAGCCGCGAGAGGGTGTCCTTCGCCAGCGCGTGCGTGATGAGGTAGGCGTCGTCGCGGTCTTCGATCGTCATTGTCGGCGATACCGGTCGCCGAGTCTTTAAAAACCCGGTTTCAGCCGCTCGGGGATCGAGACGGACGGGACCCTCACGCCCGGTCGGGGATCCGAGCCCGTGGGTGACCCGACCCCTTTTAGCCGATGCCGGCCAATCACCGGTCGTGTCAGACCCGGCGTACCTGCGGTTCTTCCCGTACGAGGAGCCCTATCCGAACCAGCGCGAGGCGATGGACAGGGTCGCCAACGCGCTCTCGCGCGGCCAGGACGTCCTCTTCGAGGGCGCGCCGGGAACCGGAAAGACCCTTTCGGCGCTCGTTCCGGCGCTGGAGCACGCACGCGAACACGACCGGACGGTCGTCATCACCACGAACGTCCACCAGCAGATGCGCCAGTTCGTCGAGGACGCGCGGGCGATCACGCGAACGGAGCCGATCCGCGCGGTGGTTTTTAAGGGGAAGTCGTCGATGTGTCACATCGACGTCGACTACCAGGAGTGCCAGACCCTGCGGGACACGACGCGGTCGCTGGTCGAGACCGAGTCCGACAAGGGCGAACTCGAACGCCGCCAGCGTGAGCTCCTCGCGGAGAGCCGTGACGGCGACGCGTCGGCCGCGCAGGCCCGGGAAGCCGTGATGGAGGAGCTCGACGAGCTGGAGGACGAGCTGGCGGAGATCGACGCCGCGAACGTCTGTGACCACTACTACAACAACCTCACCCGGGACACGGACGCGTTCTTCGAGTGGCTCTTCGAGGACGTCCGGACGCCCGAGGACGTCTACGAGTACGCGGAGCAGCGCGAGCTGTGCGGCTACGAGCTGCTGAAGGAGGGAATGGAGGGGGTCGACCTCGTCGTCTGCAACTACCACCACCTGCTCGACCCGACGATCCGCGAGCAGTTCTTCCGCTGGATCGATCGCGACCCCTCGGACATCATCACCGTGTTCGACGAGGCGCACAACGTCGAGGACGCCGCGCGCGAGCACGCGACGCGAACGCTCACGGAGAACACCCTCGAATCGGCGCTCGAGGAGATCGACGGGACCGACGACTCGAGAGCCGAGGCCGCGGAGAACGTCGTTTCGGCGTTCCACGAGGCGCTCGTCGAGACGTACGATGCGGGGCTCGGGTTCGGCGCCCGGGAGTCGGTCGGCGACCGGTGGGAGGACGTCTCGATAGCCAACGAGGACCGACGCGACGACCTCACGCTCGCGTTCCTCGACCGATACGAGGGCCGGGGGATCGACGTCGAGACTGATCTCGCGGTTCAGCTCGGACGATCGCTCGACGAGGAGTACGAACGCCAGTATCGGGAGGGCGAAACCACGAGCCGGAAGGAGTCGGGGACTCTGCAGGCTGCACGGTTCATCTCGACGTGGATGGACGAGGGCGTGGAGTTCGGCCAGTATCCGGTCGTTGCAGTGCGGCGCAACGAGGCCACGGACGAGGTCTACGGCCGGGCGGAGCTGTACACCTGTATCCCGCAAGCGGTCACGAGCGAGCTGTTCGAGGAGGTCGCCGCGTCGGTCCTGATGAGCGCGACGCTGCGCCCGTTCGACGTGACCGCCGACGTGCTCGGGCTCGAGGACGTCGCGAGCCTCGCCTACGAGCTCGCGTACCCGGAGTCAAACCGGATCACCTACGCCGTCGACACGCCGCCGCTGTTCGCCTCCGACCGCTCGGACCCGGACGTTCAGGAGACCGTAGGGGAACTCCTTCGGGATGCCATCCGGTTCACGCCCGGGAACACGCTGGTCTTCTTCCCGTCGTATGCGGAGGCCGAACGGTACCACGAGCGGCTCCGAAGCGGGATCGACGGCGGTCCGGCGGCCCACATCGACGGGCGTGAAGCGAGAGAGGGACGATCGGGATCGACCGGAACGGGAGCGAGCGCGACCGGAGCGGGAGCGAACCCGACGGGAACGGGAGCGAGCGCGACCGGAGCGGAGTCGCTCGGGACGCTCCTCCTCGATGGATCGAGCGCGGAGACCGAGGACCTGCGCCGGCGGTTGGTCGAGAGCGACGACTGCGCGCTGTTCACCTCGCTGTGGGGGACGCTCGCCGAGGGCGTGAGCTTCGACGACGACGCGGCACGGACCGTGATCGTCGTCGGCGTTCCGTATCCGCACCTCTCGGACCGGATGGAGGCGGTCCAGGCCGCCTACGACCGCGCGTTCGCGGACGGGTCCGGAACCCGCGATCCGGGATGGACCTACGCCGTCGAGGTGCCCACGATCAGGAAGACGCGACAGGCACTCGGTCGCGTCATCCGGGGACCCGACGACTTCGGAGTTCGGATCCTCGCCGACCGACGCTACACCGATGCGGACATGGGGAAGTACTCGGTCAGGGATCGGTTCCCGCCCGAGGAGCGCTCGGAGCTCATCGACATCGCGCCGGAGAAGGTGAAGTTCGGGGCGTTGAACTTCTTCACCGACCACGACGCCTACGACGGGGATCCGCCGAGCCCGTAGCAGCGGGACGGGAATCAGCGAACTGGAGACCGGCGGACCGGAAACCGGCGGACCGGAAGCCGGCGGATCGGAAACCGGCGGACCGGAACAGCCCGGCCAAAGCGGGACCCGGACGACCGCCTCAGCTTGGATTCTTGCGGGTTAAGTCGCTGCCGCAGACCGGACACCGGTCACGGTCGTCCTCGAACGTCCGGCCGCAGCCGGCGCACTGAAACAGCCACTCGCGCTCCTCGGTGATCCCCTCACGCGCGATCGCGTCGACGGTGACGCCGAGTCGCTCGGCGACGTTCTGCATCGCGTAGTCGTCGGTGACCAGCGTCGCGTCGAGTTCGACCGCGGCGGCGATCAGCCGAGCGTCGGTCGTCGAGAGCACGTCGGCGTCGCCCGACTCGCGCGCCGCGCGCTCGACGCGCCTGATGGCGTCCGCGTCGGGGACGTGCACGCGCATCCCCGACCCCTCCATCGCGTCGAAACGGAGGGCGTGACCGCCCTCGAGTTCCTCGTGGACCGCCGGGATCGACGCCGTCGGCCCGTCGACGTCGTACTCGTGGATGAACGCCGACGAGTCGAGGACGTGCATTACCGCGAAACGACGATGTAGTCCTTGACTGCCTGCACGTTCCCGACCGGGATCTTCAGCCGGCCGCGGTCGTCGGCGGCGAACCCGACCCGTCCGGGGTCGAGCTGCTCGTGCGGCGAGACGAGGAGGTTCCGCAGCTCGCCCGTCTTCAGGTCCATCGTGATGTTGTACAGGTCGCCGAGTTCGGTCCCGTCCGAACCCATTACCGCCTTGCCCGAGAGGTTCTCGGCGAGGATGTCGGCCATACTGTGACCGATCCGGGCAGTCCCCTTAAACGCCACGGGGCGTCAGACGGCCGACGGACGCGATCGACTCGCGTCGTCGCCCGACGTCGCGGGCCGGGAAGGGCCACGGGCACCTCGCCGCCGCGCGTCTCGGCGTTCTGAAACACTTAACTGGCGTCCACGACTCGAACACGGTAGTAACCTTCTCGGGGGCATTTCGATGACCGACGACACACACTCCGACACCCTTCGAACGCCGATCGTCGCCGTGCTCGGTCACGTCGACCACGGCAAGACTAGCCTGCTCGATAAGATACGCGGATCGGCCGTCAGCGAGGGAGAGGCGGGTGCGATCACCCAGCACATCGGGGCGACCGACATCCCGCTGTCGACGATCTCCACGATGGCCGGCGAGCTCGTTCAGCCGGAGGACTTCGACCTCCCCGGGCTGCTGTTCATCGACACGCCGGGCCACCACTCCTTTTCGACCCTCCGTGCGCGCGGCGGCGCGCTCGCGGACATCGCGGTGCTGGTCGTCGACGTGAACGACGGCTTCCAGCCGCAGACGGAGGAGGCGATCGACATCCTCCGACGGACCGGAACGCCGTTCGTCGTCGCCGCCAACAAGATCGACACCACGCCGGGATGGAACCCGCGGGAGGGAGCGCCGGTCCAAGAGACCTACGAGGCGCAGTCGGACCGTGCCCGGTCGATGCTCGACGAGAACCTCTACGCGCTCATCGGCGAACTCTCCGACGCCGGGTTCTCCGCGGACCTCTACTGGCGCGTCCAGGACTTCCAGAAGAACATCGGCGTCGTGCCCGTCTCCGCGCTGACCGGCGAGGGAGTGCCGGACCTACTGACCGTGCTGATGGGTCTGTCCCAGCGGTTTATGAAGGAGGAGATGGCGATCGACGTGTCGGGACCGGGCGTCGGGACGGTCCTCGAGGTGAAGGAGGAGCGGGGGTTCGGAGCAACGGTCGACGCCGTGATGTACGACGGCGTGATCCGAACGGACGACCAGGTCGTCATCGGCGGCCAGGACGAACCGATCGTCACCGACATCCGTGCGCTGTTGCAGCCGCAGCCGCTCGCGGAGATCCGGACCGAAAAACAGTTCGAAAAGGTCGATTCGGTCGCCGCCGCCGCGGGCGTGAAGATCGCCGCACCCGATCTCGAGGACGCGATGGCCGGAGCGCCGGTTCGGGTCGTTCGCGACCGCGACCTCGACGACGTTGTCGCGGAGGTGACTGCGGAACTCGAGGAGATCGACGTCGACACCGCCGATGACGGCGTCGTGATCAAGGCGGACACGCTCGGCTCGCTCGAGGCGATGGCGAGCGCGCTCGAGGAGGCGGAGATCCCGATCATGCGTGCCGAGGTCGGCGACATCGCGCCGCGGGACGTCGCGATCGCCGAGACCGCGAACCAGGACGAGCACAAGGCGATCCTCGGGTTCAACGTCGACGTGCTCCCGAACGCCAGGGACGAACTCGAGGTCGCCGACGTCAAGCTGTTCACCGACGAGGTCATCTACCAGCTCATCGAGGAGTACGACACCTTCGTCGAGGAGCGCAAGCGCGCCCAACAGGAGACCGTCCTCGATAAGATCGTCAGGCCGGCACGCTTCCGGCTGTTGCCCGACCACACCTTCCGCCAGAACGACCCCGCGGTCGTCGGCGTCGAGGTGCTCGCTGGAACGCTCCAGAACAACCGGCACGTGGTCGCCTTCGAGAACGGCGAGCCGGACCGCCGAGGTCAGCTCTCGGGGATCCAGAAACAGGGCGAGGACGTCGAGGAGGCTCGCGCCGGCGAGCGGGTCAGCGTCGCCATCGACGGCCCCACGGTCGGCCGCCAGATCGAGGAGGGCGACGTCCTCTGGACGGAGATCCCCGAAAAGCACGCGAAGATCCTCGAACAGGAGCTCGCCGACGACATCACGGCCGACGAGCTGGAGGCGCTCCACGGCTACCTCGACAAGCGCCGGAGCCGCGACCCCTTTTGGGGAAAATGAGGCGATCGGGAACCCGCGGCCGACCGCACCGTCTCGTCACTTCGCCGTCGGCGTGATCTCGCCGACCGCGTCCATGACCTGAAGGGCCGCGCTGGCCGCGAGTCCCTTCGCGACCTCCTCCGTGTCGGTGTCGGCCAGCCCCGTCTCGAGGTCCTCGACGTCCGGGGCGAAGCCGGCGGAAACGGGGTGGCCGGCGGGCGGATTCACCGCGACGGTCGCCTGCGGGCCGTTGCTGCCGACCGACAGCTCGGACCCAACGACGTAACTGTCGGGAAGGTACGACTCCGTCCGCGAGACGATCCCGGCGACTGCGGTTCGAAGTTCGCGTTCCTGAGCCGCGGAGAGCTCGACTGCGTCACGGTCCGGTTCGCCGGCCGGGGTGACGCCCGGTGCGCCCGCGTACGGGTTGTTGCCGTTCATTGAGATTGGGATCGATAGGGGGACCGCGTTCAAAAAGGCGTCGCCGAACTCGGCGTCGATCCGGCCGATTCGCCCGAACTCGGCTGACCGGGGTGGATCCGGATCGGGACGGCACCCGGATCGAGCCGGATCATCGCGTCGGCTCGTCGCGTCGGCTCGGCAGTAGTCGGACCGGATCGACTCACACGATCGGCTCGGAGTCGCCGTAGGCCGCGACCACGACGACGCACGTGTGGGCGTCCGGGGAGGGCGTCGCCGACTCGACGAGCGTCTCGCGGTCGGGAAGGTCCCAGTCACGGAGGGTCGCGCCCGCGTCGAGCCCCTCGTGGATCCGGTCCCGAACCGTCGCCGGCTCCGTGCCCGTCACCTCGTAGAACAGCCCCGGACCGGGGCCGGTCGCCCACCCGAGCCCGGCGGCGATCGTCGACGGCCGGTCCGCGTCCGGGTCGTCCTCCGTGGTCGTCCCGGCGTCCGTGGTCGTCCCGGCGTCCGTGGTCGTCCCGGCGTCCACCGCCGGTCCGAGGTGTCGTTTCGCCTGGACGACCGTGAGCCGGTTGCCGGCCGGACCCAGGTCTGGCGCGCGATCGACGCTCGTGACGGTGGCGTCCGCGGGAACGATCGAGGAGACGGTGACGAGGTTGTAGTTGTGCAGATTCGCGTCCGCGAGTGCCGCGTCGTAGGCCGCCATCGCCGTCGGGGCGACGCCGACGCCGGCGGCGACGTGGATCGATGCCATCGTCGAAGATCGGCGACCGACGCGCTAAGCGGTTTCGAAACGGGAACGGTCGGAAAAACGGGACGGAACGGCGATCGGTCGGGCCGACGGCGAGACGGGTCCGACCGCCGGTCAGTACTGATAGTGGATGTTGCGGTCGGCGGCCTCCTCGGCCGAGTCGAGCTTCTCGACCGCGTCCGCGAAGTCCGCGCGGGTGACCTCGGTCCGGCCGTCGCGGATCGCGAACATTCCGGCCTCGGTGGCCAGCGATGCGAGATCCGCGCCGCTGAACTCCTCGAGGTCCGCGACGAGTCCCGAGAGGTCGAGATCGTCCGCGACGTTCATGCCCTCGGTGTGTATCTCGAGGATCCGTTCGCGGGCGGCGGCGTCGGGCTTGGGGACCTCGATGAGCCGGTCGAACCGGCCCGGCCGGAGGATCGCCTCGTCGAGCATGTCGAACCGGTTCGTGGCAGCCATGATTCGGATCTCGCCGCGGTCCTCGAAGCCGTCCATCTCGGAGAGCAGCTGCATCATCGTCCGCTGGACCTCGGCGTCGCCGGAGGTCTTCGAGTCCGTCCGCTTGGAGGCGACCGCGTCGATCTCGTCGATGAAGATCACCGCGGGCTCGCGGTCGGCAGCGAGCTCGAAGAGGTCACGGACCAGCCGTGACCCCTCGCCGATGAACTTCCGGACGAGCTCGGAGCCGGCCATCTTGATGAAGGTGGCGTCGGACTCGTTGGCGACCGCCTTCGCGAGCATCGTCTTGCCGGTCCCCGGCGGGCCGTGCAGCAGAACGCCGCTTGGGGGTTCGACGCCGACGATATCGAACGTTTCCGGGTTCTCGAGGGGGTCCTCGACCGCCTCGCGAACCTCGCGGATCTGGTCGTCGATGCCGCCGATGTCCGCGTAGGTCACGTCGGGGGAGGCGTCGACCTCCATCGCCTGGGCCCGCGCATCCGTCTCGTCGTCGAGCACGGTCTGGATCGCGAAGGAGTCGTTTATCGCGACGCGGTCGCCGGGGTCGAGCTCGTCGGTCACCGAGGTGGCCGTCTCGGTCAGCACCTCCTGGTTGTTCCCGTGCTGTTTGATCACGACGCCGTCGTCGGTGTGCTCCTCGACGGAGGCGATGTATAGCGAGGAGGTCTTCAGGACCTCGTTTTCCCGTTTCAGTTCGTCGACGTCGTGCTGGAGGTCCTCGCGTCGGCCTTCGGCGTCCTCGAGCCGCTGTTCGAGCTCGTCGTTTACCTGCACGATCCGCCGGAAATGCTTGCGGATCGCTTCGAGCCGTTCCCCCTCGCTCATCTCGGGGTCGAGTTCGAGGCGGGGACGGTCCGGCAGTGACGGACTATGGGACATTCGTTGCCGGTGGTACGGTTTCGGCGTACATGTGCCTTTGGGTCACGGCCCTTTTCCGCCGACCGGAGGACGGACGGGCGTCGTGACCGCGACGAACTAGTGTCCGATCGCCGCGAGGTTCTCGAGCGCGACCGACGCGGGAAGCCGGTCGAGGACCGCTGCCTCCCAGTCGTCGTGTGCGAACGTGATCGCGGTCGTCGGGTGCTCACGGGCGAGCCGGGCGACGCCGTCGACAGCCGCGCGGCGCAGCGCCGCGTCGGGGCGGTCAGGTGCCTCGGCGGTCAACGGATAGGTTTCGGAGAGCGCGGGCGGGACGGGACCGAACGGCGGCTTGACCCGCCAGACCGCGTCGTACTCGTGGTCCGAGGGGGGCTTCGAGACGGTGAGCAGCAGCGACGCGGGGACCGACAGCCGGTCGAGCCGGTCGTGGTGGCGCGCGATCTCGGGCCGGCGCGCGGATTCGGCCGACAGCGAGAAGAACGTTCCCTTCGAGACCGGGTCGGTCGCCTCGAGCTGCTCGCGGTGGTCCAGCAGTGCGCGGTAGCCGTCCCACATCGACGGATGACCGCGGGCGCGTCGTTCGACGAGCTCCAAGAGGGACCCCGACCGAACTGCCTCCTTCACCCGACGCAGCTCCTCGAGGGTGACGTGGAGGTTGTGCTCGGCGAGCAGCCGTTCCCGCTCGGTCTCGTCGGTATCGCGGAGAGCGGCGGGCGTGTGGTCGGCACAGACCGGACAGGAACACGGCAGATACGTGAGGTCATCGAGGTGTTCGGTCCCCGAGACGGTCAAGTACCGTCCGTCGCGGGCCATCAGCGCGTAGGCCGCCGAGTCGAACAGATCACAGCCGCAGGCGACCGCGAGCGCGAGCATCATCGGGTGGCCCGCGCCGAAGAGGTGGACCGGACAGTCCGGGTCGAGCCCGCGCTTGGCGCCCAGCACGACGTCGACGACGTTCGCATATCGATAACCGTTCATCAAGGGGACGACCGCCCCGACCGGGAAGACGTCGAGGTCGGTCCCGGCGGCGTGGCGGCCGGCACGTTCCCGGAGGTCGGGATACGTCGACCCCTGGACGGGGGCGTTCACGAGCATCTCGCCGGTATCGACGGCGGCGGCATCAGCCAGCGCGGTCTCGGTCGTCTCGAGATCGGCCGCTGCCCGATCGCGCTCGACGTCGGGCGGCGTCGGCACGTCGACCGGCGTGGCGATGTCGGAGCCGATCGCGTGCTGAAACTCGAGGATCTCCGTGGTCGTCACGTCGATGTCGCCGTACTCGGCGAGCTGGAACGACCCGGAGTCGGTCATGATCGCACCGTCGAACCCCAGGAGGTCGTGCAGCCCCTCCTCGAGGGCGCGCTCCCGAACCCGGTCGGTGCTGTGGATGATGTAGGAGTTGGTGATCAGGGCGTCGACGCCGAACTCCGACCGAAGGCGTTCGGGATCGATCGTGAGCACGTTCGGGTTGATCACCGGCAGGAGGGCCGGGGTTTCGACGGTCACGCCGGCTCGCGGAACCGTCAGGCGGCCGATCCGGCCGGCGCCGTCGTGGTCCCGGATCTCGAACTGCTCGCGCATATCGCGTCTGGGTCGGGACCGGCGGTAAGGGTTGCGTTCGGCGGACACGGCCGAGGGCTGCAGTCGCGGTCAGCCGAGCACGACGGGACCGAACAGCATCACGAGCAGGGCGACGAGCATCGTCAGCCCGACCCCGGTGGTGATCGTCCGGGTGAGCCGCGGCTTCGCGTCGATCGGCAAGCGCGAGACGACCGCCTCCGTGGCGGTCCGGAGGATCCGCCCGCCGTCGAGCGGAAAGGCCGGGATGCAGTTGAAGAACGCGAGCTGGAGGTTGATCCAGCCGGTCCAGAAGAGCGCGTTCGCGCCGAGGAAGACGACCGGGTCGCCGAGCGTCGAAAGCGGTCCGGTCACCTCGTAGAACTGGACGTTCGTCCCGACGAAGCCGGCGAAGTTGTACTGGACCGACGGGTCGACGATCGAGTAGAACGGGAGGACGGTGATCAGAAGCAGCGTGCCGAGGAACGTGTCGCTCGCCGCACCGGTCAGCATCGAGAGGTACTGGCCGGCCGGATATCCGGTCACGCCGAGGCTGTCGACCGACACGCCGGAGAACCCGGCGGCGATCTGGACGCCGAGGTACGCGTCGCCCCCCGTCGCGGAGTCGTCGCCAGATCCCGCGGTCTCGCCGCTGGCTGTGCTCGACCCGAGGGTGACGGCGAACTCCTCCCGGTCGCCGTCGACGTAGCCGACCACGGTCACCTCCTCGCCGGGGTCGCGCGCGTCGATCGCCGCGCTGAGGTCCCCACGGTCGACGACACGGTCGTCCCCGACCGCGGTGATGACGACGCTCTCGCCGGCCGGCGCGCCCGCAGTGGCGTTGAGCGGTCCGTCGGGAACGACGACGGCGAGGGCGCCGATCGGGCCCTCGACGGTCGTTCCGTTCGCCGTTCCGATGGCGGCGACGTGGTCGGCGGCGACCGCCTCGCGGAACGCCGCTTCGGTCCGAACCGGGTCCCCGTCGACGGTCGCGATCGTGTCGTTGACCGCCAGGCCGTCGGAGCCGTTGGAGTCGACGAGCGGCGACGTCTCGGCGACGCCAGTCACGAGCAGCGACCGGTCGACGGTTCGCTCGGTTCCGTCGTGGAGCGTGACGGTGACCCGATCGTCGGCGTTCCCGGCGAGTCGGCGGGTGAGGTCGGTCCCGTTGTCAACCGGGTCCCCACCCAGCGCGACGATCCGGTCGCCGGACCCGATACCGGCCTCCGCGGCCGGCGACCCCGGATACGCGCCGCCGACCGCCGCGCCGGAGGCGACCGAGACCGCGCCGCCGACCGGACCGAAGAGGAGCCCGAACGCCACGAGGACGACGAGGAAGTTCGCCGTGACGCCGGCGGCGAACATCCGGGTTCGGCTCCCGCGGGTCGCCGACGTCGTCGACTCGTCGTCGGGTTCGACGAAGGCGCCGACCGGGATCAGCGTGAACAGCGCCAGCCCCATCGAGTCGATCTCGATGTCCTCGACGCGGCACAACAGCCCGTGTGCGCCCTCGTGGACGACGAGGGCGACGAGCAGCCCCAAGACTATCTCGAAGGCCACTGAGAGGGGAAGGAAGTCGTTGACGCCGGGGATGATGAGGACGTTCTGGGGCGTGTTGATGCCGGTCGGCTCCGGCGGGTTCGAGAGCACGCTGAGGGCGTTCGCGATCAGCAGCAGGAACGTGCCGACCATGATGACGAGCGCGACGCCGACCCCGAGGTTCGCGATCGCCCGCCAGAGGCGTTTCGGCGCGGAGAGCCGGTCGAGAAGCGCCTTTCCGCGTTTCGTGTGGATCGTCGTCATCGGTCCGGAAACCCGCACGGACTCGGGAAGCAGCCCACGGTTCTGCAGCCACGCCGCCGCCGCGGTGTACGCGAGCACCCCGAGAAGGATCCACAGCAGGGTATTCATCAGTCGTGTTTCGTGATCGGCCGGGGTAAGGAGTTCGGTTGCGGAGACCGCCGGGCAGGGCGGTCATCCGCGGGGCCATTCCGGTTCCGAGCAGAAACAACACCCAAATACCCCTCCGTCCTACCGTGGGGTATGACACCGGTCGAGTTCCTCGCGGAACTGGTCTTCGGCGTGTATCAGCTCGCAACCATCTTCCTCGAGAACGTGGTGGCCAACGGCGACCCGCTCTCGATCGTTGCGTTCCTCGTGGGACAGGTGCTGCTCGTCGGCTCCATCGTCGCCATCGCCTACCTCGCGGTCGGCGCGCTTGCGAGCACCGTCGGCATCCAGCTTCCCTCGCCCGGGAAGTGAATCGCTCCCGGACGGACGACGAATAGTCCGTCCCGCCGCGATCAGGACGACGTTCGGTCCCGGATATCGTCCCCGTTCGATCCCGATTTTTCCTCCTCCTCCCCCTCCACGCCGGGAAGACGTCGCCCTCCTCCGCTACGCCGAGAAGACGTCACCGAGCGCCGACGCCGCCACGTCGATCGACGCGTCGGCGTCCGGCCCGATCGGCGACCCGACCACGAGTCCGTCGACGTGCTCCCCGAGATCCATCGCGCGGTCGCGAACGTCCGCGGGTGACCCGGCGAGACAGAACGCGTCGATCATCGCGGGCGTCACCGCCTCGAAGGCGGCGGAGAACTCCCCGGCGCTGACTCGGTCGCCGACGGTTTCGGCCGCCTCGCGATCGATCCCGTGGCGGTCGAGCACCGGCGGGGCGGCCCCGGCAGCGATGAACGCGACCGCGGGACGGGCGGCCTCGCGTGCCGCGTCGGAATCCTCGTCGACGCTGACGCTGGCGTACGCGACCAGCTCGAACGCGCCGCGGTCGTCCGGGCGGTCCTCGAGCCCGTCGGCGACCTGCTCGCGCGCCCAGCGCAGGTCGGCCGGATGGGACCCGTTGAACAGCAGCCCGTCGGCGTGCTTGGCGGCCATCCGGCACATGTGGGGTCCCTCGCCGCCGACGTAGACCGGGAGGTCGCTCCCCTGCGGCGGCTCGTAGTTGAGGCCGGCGTCGGTCGCCTCGAAGCTGCCGTCGTGGTCGATCCGCTCGCCGTCCCAGAGTCGTTGGGCGGACTTGAACGCCTCCAGGACGGGGCGAAGCCCCCGCCGCTCGTCGAGTCCGAGGTTCGAGAGGGTGGACGGGTCGCCGGGGCCGATCCCGAACACGGCCCGTCCGCCGGACGCCTCGTCGAGCGTCGCGAGCCGCGAGGCGAGCGTGACCGGATGCGTCTCGAGCGGGTTGGCGACGCCGGGACCGAGCCGGATCGTCTCCGTCTCGGCCGCGAGCCGCGAGAGGAACGCCCAGGGGTCGCGGTTGTTGTAGTGACACGTCGAAAACACGGCGTCGTAGCCGGCGGCCTCAGCCGCGCGTCCGCGTTCGACGAGTCGATCCAGTTCGTCCTCCGGCGTGAGTTCGATTCCGAGCATACTGAGTCACCAAACGTCAGGTTCCGTCCCCGCCATCGTACCGCCACTCGCGGAGCGCCTGCCGAACGAAGTCGGTCTCGACGTCACGGAAGTGCGCGTCCGATCCCGCGTGGTCGCCGAACTCGAAGTCACGAACGACCACGACCGGCGTCCCGGCGTCCCCCTCGCCGGCGATCAGGTTGGCAGCTGCCGCGAGCTCGTCGACCACGTTCTGCACGGTGACGCCGAGCTCGCGACCGTCGCGGTCGCGCTCGCCGCGCCAGTCGCGGCTGGCGGGCAACCCCGACCAGCCGATCGCGACCCCACGCTGACCGTGGCGGAACGGTCGACCGCAGGTGTCGGTGACGACCACACGGCCGGCGGGCAGCCCCGACCGGATCCGCTCCGCACTCTCAGCCGGTCGCTTCGGCAGCAACAGGAGGTCGCCGTCGGGAACGTTCGACCGGTCGATGCCGGCGTTGACGCCGACGTGGCCGAACCGGCTCGCGGTGAGCAGGAACGGCTCCTCGAGAATGATCTCGGTCGATTCCTCGAGGACCGCCTGTGCGAATCGGGGATCCTTGGAATCGCCGGTGGCCGACTCGAGCCGGTCGGCGAGCTCCCTGGCTCGTGGACTCGGGGGGAAGTCGTCGTAGTCGTGAACGCGACCCTCGGCCTTCGAGACGACCGTGCTCGCCACGCAGACGACGTCGTCGGGACGGAGGTCGACGCGCTCGTCGATCAGCGCGGCGAGGTCGTCGCCGGCCCGTATCTCGGGCATATCGGGGACCGCGAACAGTTCCATACGGACGTGGATCGGTCGGCCCGACGAAAAACCCCGACGATACTGGCGGAGACGGCCGGAACTCGGGGGCGTCTATCAAATACCCGGAAAGAATAAGTGAGGGACGGAAGCCTATCTAAGCGACTGCGATGCCATCGAACAACAGGGACGACTCGGATCGGGACGAGGAGTCCGACGACGGTGAGTGGCAGTTCGGGTCGAGCGACGACGATCGGGGGGGAGCGGACCGGTCGGGTGGCCGGTCACGGTCCGGACGATCGGATCGGTCGCGTCGATCCCAGGAACGACGCGACGACGCCGACAGCGGCGACGCGAACCGCCGAAGTCGACGGAACAGGAGATCGACGCGCCGTTCCGAACGCGACGACGGGTCGCGGGAGCGAAACCCGACGGAGCGGACGGGCGCGCGATCGAACGCCCGCGAACAAGAGAACACGCGGGGAGGCGACGCCGAAAGCCAGGAATCCACCTCGGGTGGATCCGGATCGGCCCCGGCGTCCAACAGCGGGGGAGCTTCGGGACCCGGCGGCCACGCGTCCGAGAAACGATCCGGCGGCGGATCGAGCCCCCAACGCGGCGGATCGAACGCGACAGGGGATGCAGGTGAAACTGCCGAAGCGGCGGGATCGGCCCGGACGCAGAGCCAGCCGCAAGCCGGCGGGCAGCCGACCGCGGAAGGTCCGGAAGGCCAACCACAGGCCGGCGGACGGCGGGCGGCAGGAACGCAACCCGAGACCGGAAACCGATCGGCGGGGCGGCCGGCCGGCCAGCAACCGCGAGGGGCGGGTGGCGGCGGTCAACCCGGTCCGGACGAGGTCTACTGTACCAGCTGCGGCGAGGTCATCAAGGAGCGTGCCGAGATCTGTCCGAGCTGCGGCGTTCGGCAACAGGCCGCAATGTCGGCTCCCGCCGGCGCGCCGGCCACGGGCGGGGCCCCTGCCGGTGGCGGAGGCGCCGGCGGTGCTGCCGGCGGCGGAATGTCGGAGATGCGAAAGCGAAAGCTGCAGAAGGTCGCCGGGAAGGACAAGACGACCGTGATGCTGGTGAGTTTCCTCCTCACCCCGGTCGGATACCTGATGGTCGACGAGACGATGTATGCCGTGATCAACCTGTTGACCGGGAACTACTTCTTCCTCGGCTGGCTCATCGTCCCGTTCCACACGAAGGGAATCATCGAAAGTGCCCGGCAAGAACTCGAACAGGCCGGCGCAACCTGGTGAGAGATCCCGAATGAGCGTCACCGAAGTCTACTGTCGAAGCTGCGGCGAACGGATCAAGGCCGACGCCGAAATCTGCCCGAACTGCGGCGTCCGGAACCAGGCCTACCAGGGCGGGCAGCCGACGCGGGGCGGCGGGAGACGTCGCGGTGCGGGCGGCGGTGGACAGCCACGCGGCGGGACCACGACCCAACGATCCTCGCCGTCCGACAGCTGGGTGTACGGCGTCGGCGTCGGCGCCGCCCTCTGGGTGATCGTCGCGCTCCTGCAGTTCCGCGCGATGTCGGCCGTGCAGGGTATCCAGGGCGGAGGCTCCCCGCTTGCGGCCGGGAGCCAGGCGCTCACCTCGCTGCTCGTTGGCGGACCGGTCCAACTGATCGCGTGGATCGTGTTGCCGATCGCGTTCTACTACGACATCAAGTACGTGAAATACGCGACCGACTGGAGCCCATCGACCGGTCTCTTCGTCGGATTGGCCGCACTGGCGCCGATCCTGAGCAGCATCGTCGGAATGGTTGCGATGGTCGGGATGGGTATCCAGGGAATGTTCGTCGGCAGCATCCTCGTGCCGCTGGCCGTCGCCGGGCTCTCGGGGTACTACCTCAAGCGCCGGTACGACTTGGTCTAGATCGGGGTACTCAAGCCCCGTCGGGTTCTATCGTCACCGGGCGGCGGTGACGAGGGGTTACCCCCACCGAGCCCCGTGTGACGATGGGTTTTCTCCCGAGCCGCCCGTTTCGACACGTCCGTCAGGGACCGATCGGCGATTTCGAGACGCTTCGCCAACCCGAAGCGAAAGTGAACGAGACGCCGCTAACGAGGCTGCAGCCATTCGATCTCGACTCGAAGGAGCCGGGTACCTGACGCTGCCGCTCGGCCGATGGTTTATCCCCGATCGCGCACCACCCCGCCGCGTGACGTAACCGACCGTCCACGTCGGTCGAGGCGGGAGCCCGGCACGCCGTCGTGGAACGCCTTCACGGTGCCGGCTGTTCGCCAATCCGAGCCGGGAGACGGGGAGCCCTCAGTACGAGGCAGCCCGTTTGTCGAGCCCTGCGGCCTGGATGTCCTCGCCGTCGACGGAGGTCCGCAGCTCGTCCATCCCGTCGAAGCGGTCGATCCCGAAGTTCTCGGCGTATAACTCCTGGACGTGCTCGTACTCGTCTGCGGAGAGCGAGGGCACGTCGCTGGCCGCCGCCCACTCGTCGATGTCGTCGGTCGTCCGGAAGGTGGGGGTCACCGAGGCGACCTCGTCGTGGAAGAGCAGCCACCGGATGGCGGCCTGGCTCATCGTCCGCTCGCCGTCACGCTCGAGGAACCGGATCGCCTCCAGCTTCTCCCAGCCGGTCTCGTACCACTCGTCCGGGCGGTAGGACCGATGGTCGCCCTCTCCGAGTTCCGTCTCCGGCGTGACCTGCTCGTTGAGCAGCCCCGAGGAGTGGGGCACGCGCGCGAGGACCGACGTGGCGGCGTCAATCTCGCGGATCGTCTCGATGAAGTGCATGCCGGGCTCCTGCTCGAACAGGTTGAACACCGTCTGCACCGCGTCGAAAACCTCGTACTCGGCGGCCGCGTCGCCCTCCGCCAGCCACCCGATCGACGGGCCGAGCGCCCAGCCGATCGACTCGGCACGGCCGTCGGCCTTGAACTCGCGGAGCACCTCGAGCACCTCCGGCGTCACCTCCTCGACGTTGGCGTTGTGCAGCTGGAGGAACTCCACGTGGTCGGTCCCGAGTCGGTCGAGCGACTTGTCGAATGCCTCCCGGAGATACTCGGGGGTGAGCTCCTTGGGGAGCTCGCCGTGACCGGCCTGCGGATTGTTGTAGAAGTCGTAGCCGATCTTCGTCGCGAGCGTCACCTCCTCGCGGTGCTCGCCGAGCGCGCGGCCGAGGAGCTCCTCGGAGTTCCCGTGGCCGTAGACGTCGCCGGTGTCGAAGTAGGTGATCCCGCGATCGAGGGCGTGTTGGACCATCTCGACCGCCTGGTCCTCGGTGCGGTCGCCCCACCAATCGGTCCCGATGACCCAGGCGCCGAAGCCGATCTCGCTCACTGCAACCCCGGAGTTCCCGAGCTCGCGGTCGTGCATACGTTCGCGTTGGGGATCGCCCCACTTAGCGCGTGTGGTTCGGCCGTCCGACCGGGGCGATCGCCCGAAGGGTCGTCGACCGATCGGGACGCCGCAGAACGCGCTCCGAGCGCGGGAAAGCGACGATGTCGCACAACCGAATCCCTTTGTGGATCGCCGGTCAACGGCCACCGATGACAAAGCGACACGTGTCCCTCCCCGACGACGCGGAGGCGGGAGTTCAGGCGTTCATCGACGAGGTGGACGACCGGCTCTCCTCGTCGGAGGACACCTGCGACGTCGTTCGAGACGTCCTGATCGACCTCCACGGGGACCGCGAGGCGTGGGACGCCTGGCAGGCGGGCGCGGACGTCTCGCGGGCCGAGCGGGTACGGCTCCAGAGCTACGACCCGTGTAACGCGACGCTCGAGTCCGAGTACTACGCCGAAAAGGACGAGGAGGCCTTCAAGCGCTCGAAATACCTCCAATGGCTCTGGCGGCAGTTCGACGCGACGCCGATGGCCGACAACATCCACTTCGCGCTCCGGTTCCGGCAGATGCTCGGACGTCACCTCTTTGCGGACTGCGGGGAGAACTGCCGGTTCTTCAAGGGCATCTCGTTCACCTACGGTCACAACATCGAGATCGGCGACAACGTCGTGGTCCACGACGACGTCCACCTCGACGACCGCGGGAAGCTGACGATCGGGGATCGCGTCTCCATCTCCGACGGCGCCCACATCTACAGCCACGACCACGACATCGTCGACCAGACGTCGATCCGGAACTTCCACACGATCGTCGAGGACGACGCCCGCGTCACCTACGACTCGATGGTGCGTGCCGGCTGTCGGATCGGCGAGAACAGCGTCGTCGGTGCGCGGGCGGTCGTGCAGGGCGACGTGCCGGACCACCACGTCGTCGTCGGCATGCCCGCACAGAGCATCCGCGTGAAACCCGGCTGGGAGTCGGTCGCGGCTGAGATCGACGACGGACGGCTCGAGAACAACCAGGATGCACGGGAGATTCCCGCCGAAATTCCGGACGACATCGAGCAGTTCGACGAGTTCGAGCGCGGCCTCACGCGTCCGGAGGCCGAGGAGTAACTGGTCGAGACGACCACACCCGAACCGGCTGATGACGGAGTGCCGAGGTCCGAACATCGCGCTGGCGAAAAGCGGAACGCGACCACTGAGAGAGGTACAATCCCCCCGGCGATGTTTCTCACGACGTTCGAAGAATGCGCCGTCCGGGAGTCCCGTGAGCGAAGCGAACGGGACGTCGGACGGCGCACGACCGCAGGGAGTGCGCCGTCCGGGAATTGAACCCGGGCTATTAGCTTGGGAAGCTAATGTCCTACCACTGGACCAACGGCGCGTGCACGACGACGTTTCCGTCGGGCGTACTTGAACGTAGCGCTTCACGGCGATCGACCGCCGGCACCCGGAGGCCAGTCGGCCCGCAGTCGGGGATCGGTCCCGCTGGACGCCTCCGGTTCGGCCCGCGGGATACACGTTCGGCGTCCCGTCAGGATCGACGCACGCTCGACGCCCCTGAACCAACCCGACGACGGAGCGCGTCGGTCGCTGCAGCAGCGTGACGGGCGTTCGTGTGTTCTTCGCCGAAGGCGGTACACGCGCTCGCGACGGCTTCCGGATCGGACTCGAACGTGATGGGCCCCTCCGTTCGGTCGACGGCATCGGGGGCGTCACGTGGAGCGTACTCGACGTCCCAAAGCACCAGCGGCGTCGGTGGTGCCGGACCGATCCCGTCGGGACCGGACGCCGGCTCGGGGGCGAGCAGGCGATCGATCCGCGAAATCGGGGCGTCCCCGGTTCCGATCGCGCGGACGAGCGTGACGAGCCGCCTGACGAACTCGCGCGGAAAGCCGTCCGCGCTGACCTCGATGACGAGCAGGTCGCCGTCGCGGTCGGCTTTCGTCGCGACCGTCCGCACCGTCCCCGTCTCGTCCGGCGTCAGGTTGTGGAAATCGTGTTCGCCGGCGAGCCGAGCGAGCGCCGTCCGGACGCGGTCGTCGTCGACGAGGGGGGCGACCGCGGGCGGCTCCGAAGCGACGCCGGCACCGGTTGACCCGTCACCAGTTAGTCCCGGATCGGTCGGGGCGTACAGGTGATAGCGGTAGGTTCGGCGGGTCGCGTCGTGGGTCGCGTGGAAACCGTCCGGAACGTCGGCCGCGGCCCAGACCCGCACCTGCTTGGGGAGCTGCCCGTTGAACGCCCGAGGGGTGAGCCAGTCGGGAGCCTCGAAGGCGATCGTCTGGGCGGCCGCGGACACTCCGGCGTCGGTTCGACCCGCAGCGGCGTAGCCCGTCGGACGTGGGCGGCGGCCCGACGGACCGCGCGGGAGGTCGGCGACGCCGAGGTCATCGAGCGCATCGAAGAGCACGTCCTCGACGGTGGGCACGTCGGGCTGTCGCTGGAAGCCGGAGAAGGGCCGACCGTCGTAGGCGATGCGAAACGCGCGCACGCCGGGGTTACTCCATCGGAATCGACACGACCGGCACCGGCGACTGCCGGATGATGCGTTCCGTGATCGAGCCGAGGAGGATCCGTTCGAGGCCCTCACGGGAGTGGGTCGGCATCACCACGAGATCGACGTCGAGGTCCTCGATCGCGGTTCGGATCGCCTCGTGGGGGGTGCCACGGTGGACGTGGGTGTGGACCTCGATCCCGCGGTCGCTCAGTTCGGTCTCAGCCTCGTGAACCCGGTCGTGGGCCGCCGTCTCGAGGCGTTCGGTGAGCGTCTCCAGCTGCGGATCGCCGAGGGCCTGCTCGAGGGTGTCGACGACCGCAAGCACGTGGACGCGGGCGTCGTAGTGCTTCGCCAGCGACGCGACGTGCGGGACCGCCCGCGAAGTGTCGCCGTCGGGTGCGACCGGCAACAGGATGTCGTCGTACATACCGCACCGATCGCAGGGGGACGTGAAAACGATCGGGGGTGGAACGGGAAACGGGGGAGACCGACACGTCGTGGCGGATTGCCGCGGCGGAGCTGGCGCTAGGGAACGACGAACCGGAGGAGCCACAGCGTGGCCATCCCGACGCCGATCGTGGCGAACATGTCCTCGGTCCGCCAGGCGACCGCGCCGGCGACGAGGCCGGCGAGGAGCCGGTCGTCGAGGAGCGTTGCCTCGAGCGTCGGGCCGACCGATATCAGGGCGGGCGCGACCAGCCCGGCGAGCACGGCGGGCGGGACGAATCGAAGCGCGCGCTCCACTGCCGGCGGGACGTCGTCGATGCGCCCGAACAGGTGAATGAACGAGAGTCGGATCAGGTAGGTCGCCACGCCGATGAGGACGATCGCGACCCAGATCGCGATCGGACCGTGGTCGGTCATCGGTTCCGGACCGCCTCCGTGAGCAGGCCGGCCGCGATCCCCACGAGCGCGCCGGTCGGCAGGCCGAGGTTGAACGGCGCGCTGACGAGCACCACCGCGATGGCGCCCGAGACGATCGCGGCGACGGTTCGCGGTCGGTCCTTCATCACCGGAACGAGGATCGCGAGGAAGACCAGCGGAACGGCGAACGAGAGCCCCCACGAGTCGGGGATGCCAGATCCGAGGACGACGCCGAGGGCGGTACAGACCATCCAGACGATCGAGATCGGGGTCGCGACGCCGAGATAGTACCACCGTTCGTCCTCGACCGCGTCCGCCTCGTACGCCGTCAGCGAGAGCGCGTATGCCTGGTCGGTGAGGAAATACGCCAGAAACGCCCGAGTGCGGCGTCGATAGTCGTCGAAGTGCGGCGCGATCGACGCCGAGTACATCACCATTCGGAGGTTGATGATGATCGCGGTGAAGACCGCGACGGCGATCGGGGCCGACTCCCCCAACAGCTCGATCGCGGCGAGCTGGGAGGACCCGGCGTAGACGAACGCGGACATCCCGATCGCCTGCAGCGGCGTCAACCCCGCGTCGATGGCCGCGATTCCGACGACCATCGCGAAGGGAACGACGCCGAGGAGGACGGGCAACACGTCTCGGGCGCCCGCGCGGAAGTCCGCGTTCATACGGCCGGGTCAGTCCGGGCACCTGAAAGCCGTATCGGAGTCGGACGGTGCCGCCGGGTTTCACTGCAGGGGAGCTGCTTCGAGGGGACTACTTCGGGAGGGCTGCTTCGAGGGGACTACTTCGGGAGGGCTGCTTCGAGGGGGCTGCTTCGAGGCGAGCAAGTCTCACTCGGTCGTGTCGTCGGTCCCGATCACGACCGCGGACCGGATCTCGAGCGCCGCCTCGAACTCCGCGCGCCGGTCGTGGACCGATCCCGACCGCTCCAGCTGCGTCTCGTGGGTTCGTCGGGCGGCCTCGCGGGGACGTTCGCCGAGCCCGAGTCCGTCAGCGAGCGAGCGCCAGTGGTCGAGGTCCACGAGGAAGACCTCGCGGTCCGGTTCCCGAAGGACGCGCTCGTGCTCGCGCCGGTAGTCGTCGATCCGGTCGGCGAGACGGGACTGGAGCGGACGCAGGATGGCCGGAAGTCGGGAGAGGGGAACGCTCGCGAGGGTACCGGCCTGGACGATGACGGTCCCGTCGAACGGGAGGGTCTCCGTGGAGCGTTCGAGGGGGGCCGGGTCGGCGTCGACCTCCCGAGCCGACCGATCCGCAGGAGACCGATCCGCAGGAGACCGATCCGAGGGAGTACGGTCGGGAGTCATCCGCCCGCCCGCATCGCCTTCTGTGAAAACCGCTCAATCAGATCGTCGAGGACCGCCGGATCGCCGGTGAAGCCCACCGTCACCTCGGTGAGCGTCAGGGATCCGGCGACGGCGACCGGCTCGGCCGACAGCTCCGCGGTCCAACCGTCGCCCTCGACTCGCGTCGCCTCCGCGGGGTCGTCGGTGTCGACGAGGGTTCCGCCGAGGTTGCGGAGGTAGTGAGCCGCCAGCCGCCGCGAAATTCCCCGATACGACCGCTCGCGGCGGTCCATAGCGTCGCTTCCGTCATTATCGGCGTCGCTCCCACCAGCGTCGGCGTCGCTCCCACCAGCATCGACGGTTCCGCCGGCAACGGGCGGGAAGATCGAGAGCGTGTCGTCCCGCGAGAGCGGCGTATCGAGTCCCTGCATATGTAGCACCTCGCGACCGTTCTTCAGGACGTTTATCTGTGGCGCGAGCGCCCCGTCATCGATCAGGTTCCCCCGCAGCCCCTCGTATTCGTCCTCCAGCGCCGCCAGCACGTCCCCGACGTTCGCGCCGTCGTCGACCTCGAAGTGAACGGTCTTCGAACCCGCAGCTTCCCGAAACGTCGCGAAGAATCGCAACTCCAGTTCCATACGCCACCAAGGGACGGCGGACGCTTAAATACGGTCGGTGGGCGGGAGGGTCGGCCAGTGGGATGGAGAGGGTCGGCCAGTGGGATGGAGAGGGTCGATGGACCGGGACGAGCGGCGGAATCGATCCCGACCCGGCAGGGTAGCCGACGGATTCGCCCCGCGCCGAGCGCGGTCAGCCGCCGAACCGGATCCCGTCCTCGACGATCCGGTAGTTCCGCTCGCGATCGAGCTCCTCGGCGAGCCACTCGTGGTCGTACAGCTGGGCGATCAGCTCCGCGTAGAGGTTCCGCCAGGTGATCGCGTAGATCGGCGACTGGCCCCACGCGCGCAGCTCGGGCACGAACGCGTCGTACCGTTCCATCCGGTCCTCGAGGAACTCGATCGCGTCGACCACGACGCTCGCCGCCTCGGCGGTCGTGGCCGCGTCCTCGATCTCGGCGTTGAGCCGGGACTCGATGCCCGAGACCGCCCGGTGGACGTCCTGCTTCGTCGCCTGGCTGTCCTCGGGGAGGCCGTCGATGACCCCCTGCGGGATCGCGAGTGAGATCTCGCTCATACTCGGTGTGGGATCCGCAGCGGAAAAAACGTCCCGGGGATCGACTCGGTGGCGTCTGACGTCGGGGATCGACGCGACGATCGCGGGCCACGTGGAACGGTGCGTTTATGCGTTGGTTTCGCCGAGGATTGGCGAGAAGGGACCGGATCGAGTCGGTTCCGTCACGTCCGCATCGCGACTGACGGCTCTCGGCCCGGATGCACGAATGCGACGGAGACAACTCGTTCGTCACGGAAAAGCGGTGGTCCTGATCGCGATCGGCGGAGCCCTCGGGGCAACCCTCCGGCACGCGGTCGGCGCAGCCGCGGGTGGAGCGCTGTTCGTGACGCTGACCGTCAACGCCGTCGGGAGCTTCGGGCTCGGCCTGTTGCTCTTCGACGCTCGGGCGGACGACGTCCTCTCGAAACGGTCGCGGTACGTCCTCGGAACCGGCTTCTTCGCGTCGTTCACCACCTACAGCACGTTCGTCGCCGACGTCTTGCAGACCGCGCCGGGACTCGCGGTCCTGTACGTCGTCGCCAGTTACGCGGCGGGGTTCGGCGGCGTGATCGCGAGCCGAACGGTCGTGTCGGCGGCTTCCGGGGGTGGAATTCGGCCGCCGACGTCGGGTGATGGGTGATGGAGGTGCTCCTCGTCAGCATCGGTGGCGCCGCGGGGGCGACGCTACGATATCTGGTCGGACAGCTCGTCGACGGAACGTCGTTTCCGTGGGCGACGCTCGTGGTGAACGCCCTCGGGAGCTTCGTTCTCGGAGCGGTGACGGTCGGGGTGAGCGACGCCGACGCACTGCTGATCGTTAGCGTCGGGTTCTGTGGCGCGTTCACGACGTTCTCGTCGTTCAGCTTTCAGACCGTCAGCCTCTGGGACCGGGGCGAGAAGCGGACCGCGGTCCTGAACGCGGTCGGAAACCTCGTCGTCTCGCTGGTCGCGTTCGCGGCCGCGTGGCAGCTCGTCCCGTGACGTACCGGGTCGTCAGAACGGCCGCTTACGGGACCGTCTCGGGAGGTCGGCTTACGAATCCTCGTCGAGGAAGTAGCCCTCGTCGGCGAACGGCTCGTCCTCGCCCGCCACGGCGAGGACGTCGAGGTGGAGCACCGTTGCCTCGACGTCGAGCAGGCCGGCGAGGCTCGGCTCGGTGCGGCCCTCGTCACTCGAGACGAGCTCCTTGATGTAGAGGCCACCCTCGCCGTGGATGTCGACGATCGCGTGGCGGGGATCATCCGGATCGAAGTCAGGGATCGCGTCGTCAGCCGGGGCGCTGGCCGCGGGATCCGGACGGTCCGGGAGGTCCGCGAGCGACTCGCGAACGGTGACGTCGTACACCTCGCGCTCGCGCGTCAGGTTGGCTCGTCGATGGTCGACGCGATTCGGGGTGTACTGCTCGATCGTGGCACCCTCGAGCTCCGCGGCGGCTGCGCGGAGATCATCGAGGGAGACGGCCTCATCGAACGCGACGAACGCCCGATAGCGCTTCGACGCGTCGAGCCCCTTGACGCGCTCGACCATCTCGTGGGTGGCGAGCCGAAGCCCCTCGACCTCGACGGCCCCGTCGGCGAAGGCGTTGACGTCCGCCTCGAGGCGCTCGACGTCGATCCGGCGCCGGCGCGGCTCCTCGACCTCGATGACGAACGGCCGGCCGGTTCCGAGCATCCGGGCGTCGACGTCCTCGCGGCCGGCCCCGTGGAAGACGCCGTCGGTTCCGTCCATCACGTCCTCGGCGATGGGAGCCACGTACTCCTCGACGCTGTGTTCATAGAGGTAGCCGGTCCCGTCACAATGCTCGCAGGGTTCCCGGCCGGCGCGGCCGGACCCGTGACATTCCCGACAGGGCCACTCGGTCTGCGGGATGTCCCGCTCCAGCTTCCGGTACCGCCCGTAGACGAACGCGGAGTTGATCTTCGCGTCGACCCGGTCGGCGTCGAGGTCGATCGTGAACTGCACGTTCGGGCGGTCGAAGGAGACCTCGGCGCCGGTCAGCCGCCCGACGCGTTTGCCGACCTCGCGATTGAACTCCGAGTTGAACGCCTCGCCGGCGTCGGGGTCGAGCCCGCACTCCTCACGAAGGAACCGGCCGTTCTCCTCGATCAGCGGCGGGGTCCGGGTGCCGACGTTGTAGGTGTCGAACGCGACCCCCTCGACGGCGGCCGCCGCGCGTTCGGCCCAGTCGTCGAACTCGGTACACCGACCCTCACACACCCAGCAGTCGTCCGGTTCGGGTGGCTCGAAGGGCTCGTCCGATGCGAGCGCGAGCGACGTCCGCAGCGCGCGCCCGCGTTCGGCGTTCGTGAGCCCGAAGCTCCGGTCGGCGACGAGCCGGCCGAGACAGGCGTCACAGACCGGCCCCGTCGCGACCGCGTCGGCGGCGACCTCGAGTACGTCCATACCCGAGCGAGGGCGTCGCGCCGCTAAAGCGTGCGGATCCGGGGGCGTGGCAGCGTGGAGCGGAGCCGGTGAAAAGTCGAGGTGGTGGACACGAAGGAGGTGAAACGATCGATCGCTGAAAGGTGCGTAGTGACCGCTAGCGCATCTATCAGAACAGGTTGTGTTGAGAACGGTCCGGTGACTACAGGGTGCGAGTCGATTATCTGGGGACGCTCTTCCGTAGGAGATTGTTGATACAGCTCTCCGGCGAAGAGCTGGACCAGAAACTGCCTGTCTGATCACCCAACAACCGGGTTCTAGTCACACTTCGATCATCACAGAATCGCAAGGATGCTCTACATCAACAATGTGCTACACAAGAGCGTAGATCTCAATTCTGCCGGGAGACCACCCTCACCTGACGATCTGCTGCTCATCCCAGCCAATTCGTCCGGCTTCAGTGGCCGACCCTTATCTATTGAGTATCCATCGGTTAGCCTTGACAGAGACACTCGTATGATACCCGAGTCATATCGACGAGGTGCCGGTGGATGTCGTCGGCAAGCTGGTGCATCGCCTCAGCTTGCTCCTTCGTTGCGATGCCAAGCCTGTAGTAGGTCTTCGTTCGGTTCCGGGTCCACAGCTCGGCGAGGTCGTCCCCGAACGCGTCGTCATAGAGGCCGATCTCGGCGCCACGCTGGTAGAGCCGTCGGTGGCTACTGATGACCTCCTGGGGGACATTGCTCCGTCGTAGATCAACCGGAATTGGATGGTGCGCTCGATGGCGACGAACGCCGACTCGATCACGACCGTGTAGTACCCTTGTTCGAGGAGATTTGCTCCGACGTCCAATAGCCGGCATGCACGGCGAAGTTGGACCAACTCCGCGTCGTCCACGTCCAACCCCTCCTCGATCGTTCCGGGGCTGCCCTCGAAGGTCCGCTCGGCGTCCACCAATTGATCCCGGATGTCGTCATTCATCCGTGTACACCCCTTTCCGAAGCTCGGAGAGCTGGTCGGAGCCGATCAGCGTGATCCCGGCCTCGAACTGGGGACGAAGCTGATCGCCGATTCGTCGAACGCTGTCAGTCGATTCGACGAGCGGCTGGAACGTGTATCGATTCCCCTCGAACCGTTGATCCTCGAGATCGCTGACGATCGCCTGGATAGTCCGACGAGCTACCGTCTTGTCGTCGTCGACGATCACTAACAGATCGATGTCGCTGGCCCTGTCCGCCTCCCCCCGAGCGACGCTGCCGAACAGGACGGCTCCGACCAACTCGTCCACCTCGTCCCGGATTCGTTGCAGGAATGCTCGAATTGGATGGTGAAACTCGCTTTGCGGGATCGAGAGAATCGGGTCCGGTTTCGTGAGCCGGTCACGGTTGATCCGGACCTGCTGGGTCCGCCCGTCCCGTGTCGTCTCGACGACCTCGAGCTCGGACAGCAGCCGAACCGCCTTCGAGATCGTTCCTTTGTGTGCCCCCGTGACGGTCGCGAGATCGCTCATCGAGTACGCCGCATACGGTTGGTCGATGAGCACGTCGAGAACGTCCTGCATTGCCTGGTATCGGAACACCCGTTCCTCCGGAAACGGATACTGCAACTCCAGCGAGATCGACTCTTTCCTATTAGGCATATAATTCCTATTAGGAAACAGTCTGAAAACTCTAGCGGTACCTCGCACGATTCCAACGGTTCGTTAGCCTCATAGTAGACTATATTTAATAATATATGACAATAACAGACCTTCATCGGAACGGTGACTTCGGTATATATGACCCACCTCTCCAAATAATTTATATTATTCTTTATATATTATATGATTAGTCGACACGATTTCGACGCCGTTTCGGCTCCGGATTGGCCAGCGACTGACTCCCGCTTGACCGAATCCGGACGCGCGGCGAGTGTCGGTCACCCCCACGGAGGGCCGCGTTCGCGGCGTTTAACCACGCCCACGGCGTCGATCCGTGTATGACGAACGCGTTGGAGATCACGGATCTCCGCAAGCAGTACGGGGACGTGGAGGCGCTGAAGGGGGTGTCGCTGTCGGTGCCCGAGGGCTCCTTCTTCGGCCTGTTGGGCCCGAACGGGGCGGGCAAGACGACCTTTATCAATATCCTGGTCGGGTTGGTCCGGGCGTCGGGCGGGGAAGCGTCCGTCTTCGGCCACGACGTGGAGGATGACTACCGGGAGGCACGCGACCGGATCGGGCTCGCGCCCCAGGAGTTCAACGTCGACCGGTTCTTCCCCATCCGCGAGGTGCTCGAGCACAAGGCGGGCTACCACGGGGTCCCGCCTGAGGAGGCCAGCCGGCGCGCCGACGAGGCGCTCAAGGAGGTCGGGATCTGGGACAAACGCGACACGCGGTTCGACTGGCTCTCGGGCGGGATGAAGCGCCGATTCATGCTCGCGCGGGCGCTCGTGACCCAACCGGACCTGCTCATCCTCGACGAGCCGACCGCCGGCGTGGACGTCCAGTTGCGTCGTGACCTGTGGGACCTCGTCACCGAGCTCAACGACCGCGGAACCACGATCCTGCTCACCACCCACTACATCGAGGAGGCCGAGCGGCTGTGCGACGAGGTCGCGATCCTCGATGCCGGGGAGATCGTGACGATCGCCTCGCCCGAGGAGCTGATGGACCGGGGCAACGACCGGATCGTCGTCACGCTCCGGGACGACGCCGCGGATCTCGCGTCGGTTGCCGCCTCGGTTCGGGCGGACGACGACCGCGTCGACGAGGTGGCCGCCGAGGACGACCGCCTCGTCGTCACGGCCCGGCAGGGTGGGCTGGTGGCACCGGATCTCGTCCGGGAGCTCGACCGCGCCGGCCACGAGATCCTCGATCTGGAGATCAAACGCACCTCGCTGGAGGAGGTGTTCGTCGACCTCACCCGCCGGGAGGAGACCACGGACGCGGCCGGCGAAGGGGCCGAACCGGCCGGCGAAGGGGTCGAACCGGCCGGCGAAGGGGTCGAACCGGCCGGCGAAGGGGTCGAACCGGCCGGCGAAGGGGTCGAACCGGCCGGCGAACGGACCGGCGCGGAAAATACTGCCGCCGACGCGGACGGCGCCGCTGCGGGCGCGGACGACGCTGATGCCGACGCGGACGGCGCCGAAGCCGAACCCCTGATCCGGGACGGCGGGTCGGTCAGCGTATCGGTCGACGGATCGGTCGACCGGGAAGGGGGACGATAATGGCCGCAGAGGACTCACGGGTCGACCTCACCGGCTTCCTCACGCTGACGAAGCGGGAGATCCTCCGGTTCATCCGGCGGCCGCGCAACACGTTCGCGCCGCCGTTCATCACGAACGTGCTGTACTTCTCGGTCTTCGGCGTGATCCTCGGCCAACGCGTCGGGACGATCGCCGACGTCCCCTACATCCTGTTCATCCTGCCGGGGCTGATCGTGCTCGGGGCGGTCTCGAACAGCTTCGAGAACGCCTCCTTCTCCATCTTTCACGGCCGGTGGAACGAGTACATCCACGAGGTGCTCACCTCGCCGCTGTCGTACACCGGGATGGTCTGGGCGTACATTCTCTCGGCGGCGATCCGGGGGCTGCTCGTGGGCGGACTGATCGCGGTCATCGGCTGGGGGATCATCTCCGGGCTGTATCGGCCGGTTCCCGTCGCGGAACCCGGCTATCTCATCGCCTTCATGCTCGTGATCACGCTGCTGTTCGCGAGCTTCGGCGTGATCGGCGGGCTCGTCGCGCACGACTTCGATGACCTCACGGTGATGAACCAGTTCATCCTCCGACCGCTCGTCTTCTTCGGCGCGGTCTTCTACTCGCTCGAGGACCTCACGCCGCTGCTGCGCGACGTCTCGCTGGTCAACCCGATGGTCTACATGGTCAACGGCGTCCGGTTCGGCTTTCTGGGCACCGCCGAGGTCGACCCGCGGTTCTCGCTGGTCGTCCTGTCGGGATTGACCGCCGCCATCGTGCTGGTCGACGTCGCGCTGTTCCGGCGCGGCTACGGGCTGACGGACTAGCGGGCTGCCGTCGGACTCACGCGTCCGGCGGGTCGTGGCCGTGGTCCGAGGTAGTCACAAACCCCGCCACTATCTGCGGGCTATTACGCGTCGGGATGGTAAAGGGAGGTATGTCCGACGGGATCCATCTCAACCTCTTCACGATGAACTCGGTGGAGCACGTCTCCCCGGGATCGTGGACCTATCCGGGCGACCAGTCACACCGCTACACCGACAGGGAGTACTGGACCGAGGTCGCGCGAACCGCCGAGCGCGGCGGCTTCGACGCGGTCTTCTTCGCCGACGTCCGTGGCGTCTACGACGTCTACGGCGACGACCGCGAGACCGCAGTCCACAAGGCGGTCCAGACGCCGGCCAACGACCCGCAGCTCGTCGTGCCGGCGATGGCCGAGGTCACCGACGATCTCGGGTTCGCGATCACCCGGTCGACGACCTACACTCACCCCTACCAACTCGCCCGGGAGTTCAGCACGCTCGATCACCTCACCGACGGCCGCGTCGCGTTGAACGTCGTGACCTCCTATCTGGAGTCGGCCGCCGAGAACCTCGGGCTCGACGAGCGGATGGACAAGGGGACGCGCTACGACCGTGCCGACGAGTTCCTCGACGTCTGTTATGCCCTGTGGGAGGACTCCTGGGAGGACGACGCCGTCGAGATCGACCGCGAGGCGCGCCGGTACACCGACCCCGGAAAGGTCCACGCGATCGACCACGAGGGCGAGCACTTCTCGGTGCCCGGTCCGCACGGCTGCGAACCCTCGCCGCAGCGCACGCCGGTCATCTACCAGGCCGGCTCCTCCGACCGCGGTCGGGAGTTCGCGGCCGCGAACGCGGAGGCCGTCTTCGCGAGCCAGCCCACCGAGGAGGGGATCCGGGAGTACATGGCCGACGTGAAGGAGCGCGCCGCCGACCACGGCCGCGACCCCGAGAGCCTGCGCTTCTTCATCGGCGTCGTCCCGATCGTCGGCGAGACCGAGGCCATCGCCGAGGCGAAACACGAGGCGTACCGCGACCACGTCGACGTCGAGGCGACGCTCGCGCTGCTGTCCGGCTTCCTCGACATGGATCTGTCCGAGCTCGATCCCGACCAGAAGGTCGAACACATCGAGACGGACGCGATCCAGGGGACGATGAACGCGTTCACGAAGTCCCAGCCCGACCACGACTGGACGGTCCGGGAGGTCGCGGAGTTCTGCGGGCTCGGGACCACCTCCCCGACGATCGTCGGCACCCCCGACGAGATCGCCGACGAGCTGGCCTACTGGCACGAGGAGGTCGGCGTCCACGGCTTCAACGTCAAGGAAGTCGTCCGTCCGGACTCGCTGCAGGACTTCGTCGACCTGGTCGTCCCGGAACTCCGGGAGCGCGGACTCGTCTCGGACGCCGATGGAAGCGATGGCGGTCACGGGACCCTCCGCGAGCGGCTCCGAGGGGCCGGAAATCCACACCTCCGATCCGACCATCCCGCGAAGCGCCGATCGGCGTCGCCGCCCCGGTCCGACTGACCGAGGGGACAGGGAATTGCTGCCGCCCCCGGCACGCTTAAGTTCCCGCAGCCATTGGATTCACGTGACGCTTCGCTTGGAGGGCCGAAGCGTCAGCGGGGACCTATTTAGGGCGGCACGCCCGTGCCGTTTCGGCACGGGCGCTCCCCTTTCGTTTTCACGACCGACGAGCGACGGCTTCGTCACGACGGACGGCTTCGGTCACGAGCCACGGCTTCGTCACGACGGACGGCTTCGGTCACGAGCCACGGCTTCGTCACGACGGACGGCTTCGGCCACGAGCCACGGCTTCGTCACGACGGACGGCTTCGGCCACGAGGAACGGTGACCCCGCCGAACGCGACCCCGCGACCTACTCCGAGTCGTCGGCGCGGTGCTCGTCGATCGCCTCGTCGATCGTGAGCTCGCCCGCCGCGACCCGGCGCGCGAGGGTCTCGTCGATGGTACGGCCGCCGGCCGACCGCCGCCGGGATTCGTCCTTGATCCGCTGGAGCTCGCCGGCCGTGGGTTCGATCTCCCGTTGTGCCGTCGGATCCCCCTCGATCCGGGCGACGTTGACCGCGGCGAGCACGTCGCCCATCCCACGTGCGCCGGTGCCGAGGTACGGCGTGGTGCCCGTCTCGTCGACGAGCTCGACCGCGAGATCGTCGGGCAGGTCGTTGATGATCCGGGCGCCCTTCAGCCGGTCGCCGTCGCCGACGCGCACAAGGGGATCGGGCTCGCCGTCGGTCTCTGAGACGATCGTGTCGACCGCCTCGGACAGCGGCACCTGGAAGACGGCCACGACCGTTCCCCCGACGAGGACGGCGATCCCGGGCGAGGGACCCGGGTCGACGCCGACCACGGTCCGGCCGCCACCGCCGCGAAGCGCGGCCAGCGCCTCGTCGACCGCGGCGCGGGGGTCCTCGGGGTCGGCGGTGACGAACGCGACGTCGTCGCGGCCGCCGAGGTCGACCCGGTCCTCGGGCGTCGCGATCACGACCGACGCGCGGTCGGGGAGCCGGTCGTCGACCGCCGGCCCCGGCTCGATCGTGGTGAAGGTGACGCCGCGGTCGCGCAGCTCCGCGAGGACGGTCTGGTATAGCCGGAAGTCGTCGGTCGCGACGACGATCACTGGCGGCGCTAGTTCCGGCTGCGGCGTAAGCGTGTCGCCGAGCGTCGACTGGACGTCCGTCGCGCGGACGGCGGTGAGACCGGACCGATAGACGAAAGGCGGTCGGTCCCCGATCCACGCCCATGAGCGAGGAGCGCGAGGACGTCGTTCGCCCGAGCGACATCGGCGGCGAGGGGCCGCCGGTCGAGGAGAAGCCGTACAAGATCGTCTTCGAGGCGAACAAGTGTTTCGGCGCGGGCCGGTGCGCGGAGGCGGCCGACAACTGGGAGATGGACATCGGAACCGGGCTCGCCAAGCCCCGGTCCTACTACATCGGCGAGGACGAACTCGCCGAGAACGTCGAGGCGGCGCGGCTGTGTCCCGCCAAGAAGGGTGACGGCATCATCCACGTGGTCGACCGCCGGACCGACGAGGAGATCGCGCCGGATCCGCACGGCGACGGCACGCTCTCGGTCGATTGGTGACACGCCGAATCGCTTGGTGACGCGGCAGGTCGACGCTCAATCCGCGGTCGAGTCGACCGTCGCGGCGTGATTCGGCTCGGTCGAGCTCGTCGCCGGTTCGCGCTCCTCGACGGACACGGTCGCCATCTCGTCGACGTCGAGGACGAACGCCGCAGCCGAGTCGTCGGGCTCGACTGATTCGACCGATTCGACCGTTCCCGAGAGGGTCAGTCCGGCGTTCGGCGTCGGCCCGATGGAGATCTCGTCCCCGGGAGACGGCGAGGGCATCCCGGTCCGGACGGTGACGGTCGCCCGGCACCGGTCGGGAGCGTTGACCGAACGAAAGTCGATCGATTCCACCACGGCCTCGGTCGCGATCCCCTCGTGGTCGACCGGAACGACGGCGACCTTCTCGAGCCCTCGCGTATCGAGGGTACGATAGGCCTCGACGGTCGGCTTGTAGCCGCCCCGCGGTCCGGGGATCCCGTCGAGCAACTGGAGCGCGGTCAGCTGCTGCATCTCCGTGCGGATCGTGTACGGGTTCCGATCGACCCGTTCGGCGATCTCGTCCGTGCGTACCGCGTCCTCGCGCGTGGCGATCAGGTCGACGACCGCGGCGAGGATCTCGGTCTGGTCCGGCGTGAGCGTGTTCGAGGACATTGAAAGCCGTTCAACCAGAGGAGTGATTCCGGAACAATAACTCCAACCCTGATATACCTATAAGACATTAGTCTATCAGCGGAAATACCATTTATATATTGGTTTAAATGACGGATAAACTGATCAATCAAATATATCGATCGTGGGCAGTCGAGGAACGGGCCGAACATCCAAATCGAGGGACGTCGGGGCCGCCGATCACGGGACGGGAGGCCACCGAAAGTGGTTTGTGCCCGCCCGGGAAAGCCGCAGGACGCGCGGGGGTGGCTGAGCCTGGCCAAAAGCGGCGGACTTAAGATCCGCTCCCGTAGGGGTTCGAGGGTTCAAATCCCTTCTCCCGCATCCACGGCGCGAGCAGCGGCGCGAGCGCCGTGGGTAGCTGAAGGATTTGAACGAGGGAAGTCGCAGCGCCGAGCGGAGCGAGGCGATCGTCTTCCCGGGGTTCAAATCCCTTCTCCCGCATCCACGGCGCGAACAGGTCGTGAGCGGCACGTCTCGGCGGGGGTTTGAACGAGGCCGGTCGCGCGCAGCGACGCGAGCACGTCCGGACGTCGTTCAAATCCCGTCTCCCGCATCCACGGCGCGAACAGGTCGTGAGCGCCGAATGGACTCGATCGGCGACCGTCGTAAGCCGGCGTCCTCTTATAAACAGTCAAACACCCACTTATAAGTAGCCAGATGAGGCCGGTGCGTCGCGGGTCGGTCACTCGGCCCGATCGGAGTCCGTCTCCGCTTCGCCACTCACGTCACGAGCGGCGGCCTCCGCGCGGCGCATCACCTCGCGTATCGGGAGGCCGGCGTCGGCGGCGACGGCGGCCGCGTCGTCGTACTCGGCGCTGACGTCGTAGACGTCGCCGTCGGCGGTGGCGCCGAGCTTGACGGTCACCTCGTGGGCCGTCCCGTCGACCTCGATCGTGACCGACCGGAACGACCGGTCGGCGATCCACCGGTGGGTGGCGGCGGTCTCGCGGATCCCCAGGGTCCCGGTCTCGCGGGCGAGCCGTTCGGCGACCGCGTCGGCGTCGCCGGGCTTGCAGATGACCGTGACGAGGTGGCCGGGGCGGGACTTCTTCATCGTCGTGGGGACGATCGTGACGTCCCGCGCGCCGGCGGCCGTGAGCGTCTCCTGGAGCCCGCCGAGGACCTCCGGCGGCGCGTCGTCGAGGGTCGTCTCGAGGACCGTGACCTCGTCGTGGGTCAACCCGGAGCCGTGTCCGGATGCGGAGCGGTCGGCGTCCGCGTCGTGACGTGCGTGGGGGCCGTGCTGCGGGTGCGTCTCGTGACTTCCATGATCGTCGGCGTCCTCGACCGCCGTTCCGCCGATCGCGCGGAGCACGTTCGGATGATCCGGGAACGAGGCGGTTCCGGCGCCGTAGCCCGCGGCCGCAACCGACAGGGCCGGCAGGGAATCGACGGGCTCGGCGACCGCACCGAGGATCGCAGCGCCGGTGGGCGTCACCAGCTCCGCGTCGACGGGGCCGCCGACGAGCGCGAGGCCGGCACGCTGGGCGACCTCGACGACCGCCGGGACCGGAACCGGGTAGACGCCGTGGCTCATCCGAACCTCGCCGCCGCCGGCCGCGATCGGACTGGTGAGAACCCGGTCGACCCCGAGGTCGGCCAACAGGAGACACGCGCCGACCACGTCCGCGACCGCGTCGTCCGCGCCGACCTCGTGGAAGTGCGTCTCCGCGAGGTCGGTCCCGTGGACGGCCGCCTCGGCCTCGCCGAGCAGCTCGAAGGCCGCCAGCGCGTTCGCCTCGACGGCCGCGGGAAGCCCCATCGACTCGACGAGGTCGACGACCTCCGGATACGTTCGATGGACGCCCGCACCCTCGGCGTGTTCGTCGCGGTGATCGGGGGAGTCCTCGGAGTGCTCGGAGCGTGGATGGTCGTGTGCGTGGTCGTGGCCGTGTGCGTGGTCGTGACCGTGTGCGTGGTCGTGGCCGTGTGCGTGGTCGTGGCCGTGTGCGTGGACATCCGAGTGACTATGGTCGGTTGCATCCTCGCCGTCGCCGTCAGCGTCTCCTCCCTCATCCGTCAGCAGCACGTCGACGGTCGTCGCCCGGATCCCGTTCATCGTCGTCTCGCCGACCGCGAACCGCACGGGAAGCGCCGCCTCCACCGGCTCGAGGACGGCCGGGTCGGCGCCGGCCGCGATCAGGGCGGCACAGATCATGTCGCCGGCCGCGCCGGTTCGGCCGTCGAACGCGAGCGTGTCCATACCGAATCGACGGCCGCGCCGCCTAAAGAGCCTCGCGCTCGTCGGCAGGGGGACGACGATTCCGTTGTCCGAGTAGTCGGCGACACGATGCGATCGGGAACGGAAAAAAGGCACGGAGGCGACGGGGTTTTGTACCCCCTCCACATACCGTGGGATATGATGACACACGAACGGGATCGTGTGACCGTCGGATCGCCGGACGGAACGTCGCGATCGGCGGGAGCAACAGGCTTAACCCCGAACCGCGAGGAATCATCGATACCCCCCGCGAGTCAATCATGAACGAAGTTCAACTCGAAGTGGCGAAGGCGTACCCGAACGACTCGGGTCGCGGCATCGCCAGGCTCGACCCCGACACGCTGTTGCACCTGAAGCTCTCTCCCGGCGACATCATCGAGATCGACGGCGGCGAGACGACCGCCGCGAAGGTGTGGCGTGCCGACCGCCAGGACTGGAACACCGACACCGTCCGGATCGACGGGTTCACCCGACAGAACGCCGACGTCGGCATCGGCGAGCGCGTCACCATCCGGAAGGCCGAGGCCGAGAAGGCCGACAAGCTGGTGCTTGCGCCGCCCGAGGAGGCGTCGGTGCAGTTCGGCTCCGACGCGGCCGGGATGGTCAAACGCCAGATCCTCAAGCGGCCGGTCGTCGAGCGCGACATCGTCCCCGTGATGAGCTCGACGAACCACCCGTTCATGCGCTCGCCCGGGCAGGCGATCCCGCTCATCGCGGTCGAGACTGAGCCGGAAGGCGTCTGCCTGATCACCGAGGACACGGAGGTCGAGCTGCGCGAGGAGCCGATCTCCGGGTTCGAGAAGGCCGGCGGCGGCATCACCTACGAGGACATCGGCGGCCTGCAAAACGAGATCCAGCGCGTCCGGGAGATGGTCGAGCTCCCGATGAAACACCCGCAGATATTCAAGAAGCTGGGCATCGAGCCGCCCCAGGGCGTCCTGCTGCACGGCCCGCCCGGCACCGGCAAGACGCTGCTGGCGAAGGCCGTCGCCAACGAGACGTCGGCGAGCTTCTTCTCCATCGCGGGCCCGGAGATCATCTCGAAGTACTACGGCGAGTCGGAACAGCAGCTCCGGGAGATCTTCGAGGACGCCAAGGAGGAGTCGCCCTCGATCGTCTTCATCGACGAGCTGGACTCGATCGCGCCCAAACGCGAGGACGTCACCGGCGAGGTCGAGCGGCGGGTCGTCGCGCAGCTGCTCACGATGATGGACGGGCTAGAGACGCGCGGCCAGGTGATCGTCATCGCCGCGACCAACCGCGTCGACTCGGTCGACCCCGCGCTCCGCCGTCCCGGCCGATTCGACCGCGAGATCGAGATCGGCGTGCCGGACGAGGTCGGCCGCAAGGAGATCCTCCAGATCCACACCCGGGGGATGCCGCTGTCCGACGACGTCGACCTGGCCGGGCTGGCCGACGACACCCACGGCTTCGTCGGCGCCGACATCGAGAGCCTCACCAAGGAGGCCGCGATGAAGGCGCTGCGGCGGTACCTCCCCGAGATCGACCTCGACGAGGAGGAGGTTCCGCCGAGCCTCATCGACCGGATGATCGTCAAACGCGAGGACTTCTCCGGCGCGCTCAACGAGGTCGAACCCTCGGCGATGCGGGAGGTGCTCGTGGAGCTGCCGAAGATCTCCTGGGACCACGTCGGCGGACTCGAGGACGCCAAACAGCAGATCGAGGAGGCGGTCGAGTGGCCGCTCTCCTCGCCCGAGAAGTTCGACCGGATGGGCGTGGAGGCGCCCAAGGGCGTCCTGCTGTACGGCCCGCCCGGCACCGGCAAGACGCTGATGGCGAAGGCCGTCGCCAACGAGACGAACGCGAACTTCATCTCGGTGCGGGGCCCGCAGCTGCTCTCGAAGTGGGTCGGCGAGTCCGAGAAGGCGATCCGCCAGACCTTCCGGAAGGCCCGGCAGGTCTCGCCGACGATCGTCTTCTTCGACGAGCTCGACTCGCTTGCGCCCTCGCGGGGCCAGGAGATGGGCAACAACGTCTCCGAGCGCGTCGTCAACCAGCTGCTCACCGAGCTCGACGGGCTCGAGGAGATGGAGAACGTGATGGTGATCGGCGCGACCAACCGGCCGGACATGATCGACACGGCCCTGCTGCGGTCCGGCCGCTTCGACCGGCTCGTGATGGTCGGCCAGCCCGACGAGGAGGGCCGCGAGCAGATCCTCCGGATCCACACGGCCGACACCCCGCTGGCCCCGGACGTCAGCCTCCGCGAGGTCGCCGAGATCACCGACGGCTACGTCGGCTCCGACCTCGAGGGGATCGCCCGCGAGGCGGCGATCGAGGCGCTGCGCGACGACGACGAGGCCACGGAGGTCGAGATGAAACACTTCCGGCGCGCGATGGAGTCGGTCCGGCCGACGATCACCGACGACATCATGGCCTACTACGAGGACGTCGAACAGCAGTTCACCGGCGGCGGCCAGCAGGCGATCGGCGACCGGGGCGGCAGCGGCCGCATCGGCTTCCAGTAACCGGCTGACCGCGACGCCATCGCTTCGAGCCGACCGAACCACGTTCGGGAGCGTTCCCGAACGCGTGGGAGCGTCGAACCGCCTAAGTACGCTCGTGCCCGACTCTCGGGTATGAGTTACCGGCCGTCCTGGCTCACGTTCGGACGCTACGCCGCCGTGACGACGGCGATGACGACCGTGCTGGTCGCGCTCGGCGTCTACACCTCCGGCACCGGGTCCGGGCTCGCCTGTCAGGCCCAGTGGCCGCTGTGTTCCGACCAGTTGATCCCGACGTTGACGATCAACCCGGACTTCATCGAATGGTTCCACCGCGTGTGGGCGATGATCACCGGCTTCCTGATCATCGGCCTGGCGGGGTGGTCGTGGGCCGGAAGCCGCTCGCGGCGAACCCGGATCGCGGCCACGCTCGCCGTGGTGATCCTCCCCATCCAGATCGTCGTCGGCGCGATCACGGTGACGATCGGCGGACTTGTGCCGGGCGGATACACCGTCTCCACGCACGCCGCCCACCTGATCGTCGCGCTGCTGATCGTGACCCTGCTCGGGGTGGTGCTGCTCGGGCGGTCCGACGAGGGGACCGGCGGAGATGGCGGCGGGGCGGCGTCGACCGGCCCGCGAACGCTCCGGATCGCGGCCGGCATCGGCCTCGGCGGCGTTCTCTTCGGCGCGCTCTTCTCGCGGGCGGTGCCGCTCGTGACCTACTCGCCGGGCGCGCAGGCCGCGTTCTACCTGTGTTCGGTCGTGGGCTATCTCGGGGTGCTCGCGCTGGTCCTCCGGACGCCGACGGCGGCGATCCCCGACCGAACCGCCCGGCGCGTGCGGACCCTCGCCGGCGTCGGGCTCGCCGCGCTGTTCGTGACGCTCCTGTTGGGACGCGACCTCGTGATCTATCCCGGATTCTGGGAGGGCGTCAATCGGATCCTGTTGGCGGTCGTCGTGGTCGCCACGACCGCTGCGGGATGGACGCTCGTCGGGGCCGACCGACCGCCCGAATCGGAACCCGAGTCGGTCGGCGGCGCCGCCTCCCGGAGTGAGTGACCGGCGATGACCGGAGCCGAACGCCGATGACCGGAGCCGAACGCCGATGACCGAATCGAATCCGAACGCCGATGACAGAGCCTGAACGCCGATGACCGGAACCGACCGCGAGACGGCCGACAGCGGCCACGATGCCGCCGGGAGCGAGCCGGGAGCGAGCGACGCCGACGAACCGGCGTTCGCGGTCGTCGGCGGGGGGATCGTCGGCGCGAGCGTCGCCTACCATCTGAGCGAGCGGACCGACGAGCCGATCACCGTCTACGATCGCGGCGAGCCGGGCGGGGAGACGACGCGCAAGTCGACCGCGATGATCGGCGTCTCGGGACCGAAGACGCTCCACGAGCTGCGCACGTACGGGATCCGGCTGTACAACGACCTCCTCGAGGATCCGACTGCGGCCCCGCGATATCGGGGTGCGGGGCGGCTCAGGGTGACCACCGATCCGGACGTCGCCGCGGGCTTCTCGCGGCTGGTGGAGGAGGCGGCAGAGCGGACGGACGGGGACGCGCCCGAGTCGACGCCGGTCGGGGGAATCGACGCGGCGACGCTCGCCCACGGCACCGCGGCGTTCGTCCCGGGCGAGGAGATCCGCGGACGGCTGCTCGTCCCGCCGGTGAACGCCGAGGAACTCGAGGGGGCACTGTACCGACCCGAATACGGATATATCAGCGGCGACGGCGACACGCTGGGTGCCGGAGAGCTGGCCCGCGAGTTGCTCGAGCGGGCGCAACGGAACGGCGTCACGGTCGAATCCGAGACCGAGGTGACGGAGATCCGCACCGCGGGGGGACGCGTGGTCGGGATCGAGACGCGGCCGACCGGACGCACGGAGGCGACCGCGACTGCCGATGCGGGATCGAGCGCGAGGTCGGAGGCGGAACCGAACGCGACCGCCGTCGAGACGCGGAACGTGATCTGTGCCGCGGGGCCGTGGAATCCGAGACTCGCCGCGACCGCGGGGGTCGAGGTTCCGGTCGAGCACGTCCGCTCGCCGGTGTTCGAGCTGGATCTCGACCGACCCCTCCCGTACACGCTCCCGATGATCAAGTCCCACGAGTCGTCGGTCGGCATCCACCCGAAACGACGGGACCGGATCCTGGTGACGTACACGCCGCGGCGTGACGGCGACCGGAAAGCCGACGAAAGCGGGAGGGACGGCGACACGCTCCGGGATCCGTCGGCGGTCTCGAACGTGCCCCGAGAGTCCGAGCGACGAACCGCGCTCCGGTGGGCGGAGCGGCTGGTGCCGCAGCTTGCGGACGCGACGCTGGCGAACGAGTGGGTCGGGATCGGGACGAAAACGCCCGACGGTGCGCCGATAGTCGGCCCAACGCCGGTCGGGGGACTCTCGCTTGCGGTCACCGGGGCGGGGATCCAACTCGCGCCGGCGGTCGGCGACCTCCTAGCCCGGCGGCTCGTCGACGGCGAGACGACGCCCCGCCACGAGGCGCTCGCGTCGTCGCGGTTCGCGGACGAGCCGGGACGATAGCGCGGGCCATCGTCGGTCGATTCGGACCGGGAGCAGGGACCGACGCCGCTCGATCCGGGCGGGTCAAGCGAAGTCGCCGAGCCCGAGCTGGTCGTCGTCACCGTCATCCTCCGGTGTGCCCGTGGAGGCGTCATCGGAGGCGGTTTCGACCGCGGTGGCTCCTGAGTCGGTCGATCCCGCGGAAGCGGAGTCGCCGTCCGACGCGGCAGCATCCCCCGAGCCGGTGGCGGCGTCTTCGTCGGTCCCGTCGGCTTCGACATCCCCGTCGTCCGTCGCCGCGTTCCGGTCCGGAACGCCGGCGAAGGCGCCGGCGGCGTGCTCCTCGAGCAGCTCCTCGCGGCGGCCCTGCGCGTCCTCGACGATCCCGGCCACCTTGTTCGTCGACTCGCCGGAGCCGGTGACGAAGGCCACCTCCGAGGCGTCGAGGTCGTAGGCGGCCGCCATCCCGACGGTCAGCTCGCGGGGCGAGCAGTGGTGGGTCATTGCGGCGAGAAACGGCAGGATCTCCCGCCGGGCGGTCGCCATGCTGCAGCCCTCGGCGGCGGCGATCCGCTGGACGACCGCGTCCGCCGTCGCGTCCGAGGCGGGCCAGAACTGCGGGCGCCCCCAGCGCGTCCAGCCGCCGGCGGTGCCGTCGCGGGCGGCGGCAGTCCCGGCGGCCGCGTTGTCGGTGACGTACCGCCAGTAGGAGTAGTCCTGGGTGGCGCGAACGCGGCCCAGCCAGACGTCGGCGTTCGCGAGGAAGTCGTACGCGCGCGTGGCCTCCTCGGCGTCGTAGACCTTCAACAGGTTGCCCTCGATCCATTTCGTGAGGTCGTCGGGCGTCTCGTCGACGGCGTAGGCCGACTCGAGCGCGTCCCTGGCGCCCTCCTCCTTCAGGACGGCGTCGAGGAACGGGAAGATCCCCATCGACCGGTCGCGGTCGCCGGTGACCACGTCCGCGAGCTCGATCCGGTCGCGTCCCTCGGCGATCGCCTGGAGGTCGTTGACGGCGCCGCGGAGGTCGCCGGCGTTGCGCTCGGCGATCCGCTCGAGCGCGTCGGACTCGAAGGCGACGTCCTCCCGCCGGCAGACGTCGCGCAGGACGGGAACGATCGACCGCGCGGAGACGTCCCGAAACTCGATCTCCCGACAGGCGTTCCGGAGCCCGCGGGACATCTCGTAGTAGTCGTTCGCGATGAGGACGATCGGCTGTCCCGACTCCTTCACGAGGTCGGTGATGGCGGAGGCACCGCCGCGGTCGTAGTTGCCGTGGATGTTGTCGGCCTCGTCGACGATCACGAGCTGGCGGCTGGCGGTGTCGCGGCCGGCCGCCCCGCCGCCGGCCGCGCTGCCGCCCAGGGTGGCGTTCTTGGCCGCCCGGCCCGCGAAGCGCTCGATCACGTCGCCGGTCCGCTTGTCGGAGGCGTTGAGCTCGACGGTCTCCCACCCGCGGTCGGCCGCCAGCGCGTGGGCCGCGCTCGTCTTGCCGATCCCGGGGCTGCCGTGGACGATGACGGCCTCGCGGTGGTCGTCCCACGTGTCGGCCCACTCGGCCAGCTTCGAGACCGCCTTGTCGTTGCCGCGCACCTCCGAGAGGCTCGTCGGGCGGTACGTCTCCGTCCAGTCGCTCATTGTCGAGTGAAGGCGGGAAGCGGGGTTAGTGGTTTCGGAGCGTCACTCCTCGTCGACCGCCGTCAGATCAAGACGAGACGTCACACCGTCGTACGCGCCGTCGCTGGAGACGATGGTGTCGCCGTTCGCTTCGACGAGATGCAGTGCGTCGAAGGGCGCAAACCCGTGGTCCGCGACGTACGTTGCCGCCGCGACGACCGTATCGACGTCCCCACGTACCTCGACGAGATTGGCAGCGTTGGTGACGACTCGTTCACTGTCTCTGTCTTCCCGATACGCGACCAAGAGCAGTTCGATGAGCGTGAACTGTGACGTCCACAGTTCGTCGCGATGGTTTCGGTACACCGCCTCAGCAGCCTCACCGAGCCAGTCTTCGTCTTTGATGAGTGCGAGGAGAAAATCGGTTTCTGCGTCCGGCCTCGTCCATCGCCGCCTCTCGTGCTTCCTCACGAAGTTCCTCAGCCGTCTTGTCCACGTCCGAGAACTCGTCTCGGAGCGCGTCAAGCGGATTTTCGGCGACCGGGATTAACTTGATTCCGTCGTGAACCTGGACGATGTGGTAGCGGTCCCCGTACCGCTCTCGCACCTCCTTCGGTAGCGTCAGGCGGCCCCGGTCATCGAGCGTCGCATCGGACATCTGCGAACGTATGGTGGGTAGAAATAAGAATGTTCCCCGATTCAACGTATATACCCACCAGTGGATTTCTCGAGTGGTTTCGGACCGCAGGATCGGCATATCCGATGACGGGCCCACGGTGGAGGCCGGTCGGATCGGACCGGCGAATCTATTATGATCGAGATCATATGATCGTATGCATAATGATCGACCGGGAGCGCGAACTCGAGTGGCTGCGGACCCGTCTCGCGGGCGACGATCGGGAACTCCTGGTCGTGTACGGACGACGGCGCGTCGGGAAGACGACGCTCGTCACGGCGGCCCTCGAGGAGCTCGAAGCCGGGACGGTGTACTTCCTCTGTGACCAGCGCGGAACGCGGGCGAACGCCCGGCGGTTCGCGTCCAGGTGTGCGGAACGGTTCGACGACGTCCCGCCCGACGTCGACGGGTTTCCGGACGCGTTTCGATACCTCCGTGACCGGATCGAGGGCGCGGGCGTCGTGGCGATCGACGAGTTCTCGTACCTCGTCGAGGCGGACGAGACGGTGCCGTCGGTGTTCCAAACGGTGGTCGACGACGTCCTCACCGGAACCGACGTTTCGATCGTGCTGTTGGGCTCATCGATCTCGATGATGGAGGAAGGAGTCCTCAGCTACGAAAGCCCGCTGTACGGACGGCGAACCGGACAGTGGCGGCTCGAACCGCTGCCGATCGCGAGCGCGAGGCAGTTCTTCCCCGAGTACGGCCCAGAGACGATGATCGAAACCTACGGAGTGGTTGGGGGGATCCCCGCGTACCTCGAACAGTTCGAGGCCGACCGTGACCTCCTCGAGAACGTCGAACGGCACGTCCTCTCGAAGGGGGCGTTTCTCCACGAGGAACCGGAGTTCCTCCTCCGACAGGAGCTTCGAGAGCCGGCGACGTATCTGGCGATCCTGGAGGCGATCGCCGGCGGCGCGACGCGGGTGTCCGAGATCGCCTCGGTCATCGATCGGAACGCGAGCGACCTCTCACGGTATCTCAAGAACCTCGCGGAGTTGGCGATCCTCAAACGGGAGACCCCGGTCACCGATCCGGACGGGCGCGGCGTCTATCGACTGACCGACGACTTCCTTCGGTTCTGGTTCCGATACGTCTCGCCGAATCGGGCAACGCTCGAACAGGGACACACCGGATCCGTGCGGGAGACGATCGCCGAGACGATGCCGACGCACACGAGCGTGACTTTCGAGGATATCTGCCAGCAGACGGCGCTGCTACCGGCCTTTCCCGTTCCGTGCTCCCGGGTCGGTCGATGGTGGTACGGCGAGGACGAGATCGACGTCGTCGGCCTCGATCCCGCGAGCGAGACGGTGCTTCTCGGGGAGTGCAAATGGACCCGCGACCCCGTCGACCCCTCGTTGCTGTCCCAACTCGAGACGCTCGAACCCGAGGTCCGGTGGCGCGGGGAGGACAGGACCGTCCGCTATGCGCTGTTCGCCCGCTCGGGGTTCACGGAGCCGATGCGGGAGATCGCGCGTGACCGGGCGGACGTCGAGCTATACACGCCTGCCCGGCTGTTCGACCTGTTCGATCGATGACCGGGAGCAACACCCTCACGAGCGTCGGACCGGTTCACGACGCGCCGGACGAACTCACTCCTGCGCGTCGACGACCGCGACGCCGGCGAGGTTCACGATGTCCTTGACCTCGTCGCCGCGCTGGAGGACGTGGACGGGCTCGTCCATCCCGACGAGCATCGGGCCGATCGCCTCGGCGCCGCCGAGGCGCTGGAGCAGCTTGTAGCCGATGTTGCCGGACTCGAGGTTCGGGAAGATGAGCACGTTCGCGGGCTCGTCGAGCTCGGAGAACTCGTAGGTGTCCTCGAGGATGTCCTCGACGACGGCGGTGTCCGCCTGCATCTCGCCGTCGACCGGGAAGTCGACCTCGGGGTCGTCGTGGAGCGCCTCGACGGCCTGCCGCGGCTTGCTAGTGCCCTCGTTCTCGACGCTGCCGAAATTGGAGTAGGACAGCATCGCGGCGCGCGGCTCGACGTTGAACCGGCGGGCCAACTCGGCGGTGTGTTTGGTCACCTCCGCGAGCACCTCCTCGTCGGGGTTCTGGTTGACCGTGGTGTCCGCACAGAACACGACCCGGTTTTTAAAGGTGAGCAGGTAGACGCCGGCGACGTGCTCGGTGTCCTCGGCCGAACCGATCACCTGCAGGGGCGGGCGCAGCGCCGAGGGGTAATGGTGGGTGAGCCCGGTGAGGAGGGCGTCCGCATCGCCGCGCTCGACCATCACGCTGCCGAGGTAGTTGGTGTCGCGGTGGACCAGCTCGCCGGCCTCGGTCCGGGTGACGCCCTTACGCTTGCGGATCTCGTGGAGCCGGTCGGCGTACGGCTCGAGGCTGCGCTCGCTGGGGTCGACGATCTCCGGCTCGAAGGAGAGGCCGAGCCGCTGGGCGGTTCGGCGGATCTCGTCGGCGTCGCCAAGCAGGACCGGCTCGGCGATCCCCTGTTCGGTCAGCTGGTAGGCCGCGCGGATCATCTTCTCGTCGGTTCCCTCCGCGAGCGCGACGCGCTTGGGGTCGCTTTTCGCCTTGTTCAACACGACGCGCATCATTTCCCGGGACTTGCCGAGCCGGGCCTCGAGGCGCTCGCGGTACTCGTCGGCGTCGACCGCGGTCCGGGCCGCCCCGGAGTCCATCGCGGCCTGTGCGACCGCCGGGGCGACCTCGAAGAGGACGCGGGGGTCGAGCGGCTTCGGGATGAGGTACTCGGGCCCGAACTGGAGCGGGTCGTCGCCGTAGGCCTTCACGACCGCATCGGGGACGTCCTGGCGCGCGAGCTCGGCCAGCGCCTCCGCCGCCGCGCGCTTCATCTCCTCGTTGATCTCGGTCGCGCGAACGTCGAGGGCGCCCCGGAACAGGAACGGGAACCCGAGGACGTTGTTCACCTGGTTCGGGTAATCCGACCGGCCGGTGGCCATGATCACCGTGTCGTCGCGGGCGGCCTTCGCGTCGTCGTAGGTGATCTCCGGGTCCGGATTGGCCATCGCGAAGAGGATCGGGTCCGTCGCCATCGACCGGACCATCTCCTGGGAGACGATCCCGCCGACCGAGAGGCCGGCGAAGACGTCCGCGCCAGCCATCGCGTCCGCCAGGTCGCCCTCGGGAACGTCGCGCGCGAACTCGCGTTTGTACCGGTTGAGCTCGCCGTTCTCCGCGCGGGCCTCGGTGATGATCCCCGAGGAGTCACACATCGTGATGTTCTCCTTGCGGGCGCCGAGCGAGACGTAAAAGCGGGCGGTCGCGATCGCCGAGGCGCCGGCCCCGGAGAAGACGATCTCGACGTCCGCGATGTCCTTGCCGGTGACCTCGAGGGCGTTGAGCAGCGCGGCCCCGGAGATGATCGCGGTGCCGTGCTGGTCGTCGTGAAAAACGGGGATGTCCATCCGCTCGCGGAGCCGGCTTTCGATCTCGAAGCACTCGGGCGCCTTGATGTCCTCGAGGTTGATCCCGCCGAAGGTCGGCTCCATCGCGGCGACGCTCTCGACGAACGCGTCCGGGTCGGTGATGTCCAGCTCGACGTCGAAGACGTCGATGTCGGCGAACCGCTTGAAGAGGACGCCCTTCCCCTCCATCACGGGCTTGGAGGCGCTCGCACCGATGTCGCCGAGCCCGAGCACCGCCGAGCCGTTCGAGACGACCCCGACGAGGTTCCCCTTCGCGGTGTACTCGAAGACCCGGTCGGGCTCCTCCTCGATGTCCAGACACGGGGCCGCCACGCCCGGCGAGTACGCGAGGCTCAGGTCCCGCTGGGTGTTCGTCGGCTTCGTCGTCGCGATCTCGATCTTCCCCGGCGGCTCGCTCCGGTGGTACTCCCGCGCGTCGTCGTCCATTCCCATACTCACCGCTTCCGGCGAGCGACCAAAAAGGTAACCGATACCGTCGATATTGAACCACGACGATCGTCGAATTCAGTCGTCGGTGTCGCCACCAGCATCAATGCCGCCGTCGGTGATCCCGGGACCCCCGAGTCCGCCATCGCCCAGGCGGTCGACCAGCACCGCCTCGAACGGGGCGGAGTACTGCATCAGCATCGTTCCGAGGACGCTCATACAGAGCACGTACGCGACGGTGAACGCGTAGATCTCGTCCGCAATCGGGGCGGCGAGCCGGGTTCCCTCGGCGATCGCGACCGAGGCGATGATCAGTGAGAACTCCCCACGGGTGACCATTCCCAGCCCGACGCGGGTCGACCGGCGCACGCCGAGGTCGTAGACGCGGCCGCCGAGGTAGCCGGAAAGGAACTTCGTCGGCGTCGTCACGACCACCGCGACCGCGACGAGGCCGGCGACGCCGGCGAACAGCGAGGGGTCGGTCACGAGGCCGATCCAGAAGAAGAAGACGGCCGCGAAGGCGTCCCGGATCGGCTCGAGGCGGTGTTCCAGCCGGTCGACGTGACTCGTCGCCGAGAAGGTCATCCCGACGAAGAAGGCCGCCACCGCCTCGCTGACGCCCACCGCGAGCGCCGCGCCGGCGACGAACACGGTGATCCCGATCGCCCGCAGCAGGAAGAACTCGCTCGAGTCGGTCGCGAGCAGCCGCTCGAAGGGGGCGCTCCCGTAGACGACGAGCGCGAGCAGCAGGAGGATGAAGCCGATCGAGATCCCGATGGAGGTCGCCGCCGCGCGCAGGTCGCCGCCGCCGAGGACGACCGCCGAGACCACCGCGAGATAAACCGCGATGAACAGGTCCTCGTAGACGAGCGTGCCGAGGAGCGGTCCCGCCTCGTCGTTGGCGATCCAGCCGCGGTCGATGAGGGATTTCGTGATGATCGCCGACGAGGAGATGTAGACGATCCCAGCGACCAGGACGGCGGGCAGGAGGGCGCCGAACAGGACGTAGCCGAGCACGAGCCCGGCGCCGAAGTTGACGACGAGGTCGATCGTGCCCGCGCGGCCGATCCGGTCCTTGCTCTCGATCAGCCGGTCGAGGTTGAACTCCAGGCCGAGGAAGAACAGCAGAAAGACGATCCCCAGCTCCGCACCCAGGGAGACGAACGCCGTCTCCTGGACGTACCAACCGCCGACGATGGGGATCGAGAGGTTTCCGAGGACGTACGGGCTCAGCGCCATTCCGGCAAGGATATAAAAGGGGATCACCGACTGGCCGAGCCGGCTCGCGAGCCCGCCCACGAGCGCCGCCGCCGCGAAGAGCACGCCGACCTCGAACAACAGCGACTCAGCCGCCATCGGGAGCCTCCGTCACGGCGGCGATCACCGCTCGTCGACCGGCCGGCCGAGGTGTTCGCCCAGCTTCTCGACGCTCTCGCGGTCGCCGACGACGATGAGGGTGTCGCCGACCACGAGTTCGGTGTCCGGGCCGGGGCTGGCGATGACCTCCGACTCGCCCCGTTGGATCGTCACGACCGACGCGCCCGTCTCGGCGCGGAAGTCCATCTCCTCGAGCGTCTTCCCGACGACCGGTGAGTCCTCGGTGACCTCGAACCACTCCAGCATCGCGCCGCCGGGGAGCATCGCCTCCTGGACGTCGTGTTCGACGGGCTGGAAGTACGCGCCCTCCAGGATCGTCCCGACCGTCCGGGCCAGCTGGTCGGGGAGGTCGAAGAGCTTCTCGGAGTCGGCGTCCGGGGTCGGTCGTTTATAAACCTCCCGGCGGCCGCTGTTGTGCGTCAGGATCACGAGCGTCTCCCCGTCGCCGAGGTCGATCTCGTGTTTCTTCCCGACGCCGGGAAGTTCGGTCTCGGAAACCGTCATTGGGTGATCGTTGGACGAAGGACCTATAAAGGGACGCGGTCCGGCGCTGGCGGACGTCGGTTCGCCGGGGGACGGAGGGCAGTCCGATGATCGAAACGGAACCAGGCGAGGCGAGCCGAATCGGAACCAACGCGGCCGACCGGTCAGTCCCGGATCGCAACCACGGTCAGTCCCGGATCGCAACCACGGTCAACCCAGGACCGCGACCACGGTCCAGATCCCCGTCGCGGCGAACAGCGGGATCGTGAGGTTGTCGTCGACCGGCTGGCCGCGGATCAGCGGCGGAAGCCCGTCGGCGATCGTCGCGCCGACCGCGCCGACGACCGCCGCGAGGACGCCGACGTCGATCCCGAAGGCCGGCACCGTGATCGGGACCGCCACCGCGACGCAGACGAGGAAGGTGACGACCCAGATCGCGGGGCGCTTGAATTCGTCGGCCGCATTGGTCCCGAGTGCGCCGCTCACCGGGTCGCCGAGCGCCAGCATCCACAACGTCGGGATCGCGATCGGCGGGTGAAACCAGACCACGACGCCGGTCATACTCAGCTGGTACAGGGCGTAGCCGGCGACGTTGTCACGCTCGTAGGGACGCGTCAAGGCTCGAAAGACCGCGTGATCGCGCCCGACCACGAGTCGCAGGAACTCGAGAACCGCGACGACGAGCAGGCCGGCACCCAGGAGGATCCGCGTCCCCGTCCAGTCGATCCACCCCAGCAGGTACGGGGCGACGTACAAGGCTCCCCCCGCGTGGACGAGCCGGCGCTCGAGCTCGACCCGATCGCGCCAGCCCGTCGACGTCGCGCCGGATCCGTCGGAGCTGGGGGCCGGCATCCGCCTCAGGCGGCCTCGACGTCCGTCTCGACCGGATCGTGGCGGTCCAGGAGGCCCTCGAAGCCCGCCGTGCCGTCCTCGCCGAGCAGGGCAGCCAGCTCGTCGGCGAGGTCGTCGACGGAGATCCGGACCTGTCGGGCCGCGTCGCGCTCGCGGACGGTGACCGAATCGGGGCCGTCGCCCTCGAGCCCGTCGCGGTCGACGGTGACGCAGAAGGGCGTGCCGATCTCGTCCTGTCGCCGGTAGCGCCGGCCGATCGAGCCGGAGTCATCGTGTGCCACCGAGAGCCCGTGCGCGCGGAGGTCGTCGGCGAGCCGGTCGGCGAGGTCGACCAGGCGGTCGTCGTTGCTCACGAGCGGGAAGACGGCGACGTCGATCGGCGCGATCTCCGGGGGGAGCTCGAGGTAGGTGCGCTCCTCGCCGTCGATCTCGTCCACGGTGTAGGCGTGTGCCAGGATCGTCTGGACGATCCGGCCGATCCCGAACGAGGGCTCGATGACGTGCGGGATGACGTGCTCGCCCGATTCCGTCTCCGTCTCGATCGAGAAGTTCGCGACGTCGGCCTCGACCGAGACCGTTTCGCCGTCGTCGAGCTCGACGGTCACGGTCTCGGCGTCGAAGGCGTCCGGATCACGTTCGGCGAGGGACTCGAGGGCGTCGGCGACCGCGCCGGCCCGTCCACCGAACTCGGGGCCGAGCACGGACATGTCGGGGTCGACCGTCGCCCGCTCGACCGTCCTCGGCTCGTCGTACCGCTTGAAGATCGTGAAGGAGTCGTCGGCGTGGGCGTCGTGTTTCGAGAGGTCGTAGTTGCCCCGGTCGGCGAAGCCGGCGATCTCGATCCAGTCGCCGTCGACCTCGCTCTCGGCGTCCCAGCAGTCGGCCGCGTAGTGGGCGCGCTCGCCCGACAGGTGCTGCCGGAATCGGAACCGGTCCATGTCGACGCCGACCCGCTCGTACCACTCCTGGGCGACGCCGAGGTAGTAGCCGACCCACGCGGAGCCGATGACGCCGTCGTCGACCGCCTCGCCGACCGTGGTCTCGAGGTAGTCCCCGTCGTCGGCCGCCTGTTCGGCGGCGGGGTAGAGCCGCACCTCGACGTCGGCGACGCGGTCGATCGGCGGGTCGTCGTCCTCGGGGTCGATGAACTGCTCGAGCTCGGCCTGGGTGAACTCCCGGAGCCGCAGCAGGCCGCCCCGCGGCGAGATTTCGTTTCGGTAGGCGGGGCCGATCTGGGTGACGCCGAACGGAAGCTGCCCGCGGGCGTACTCCTTGAGCCGCGGGAACTCCACGAAGATCCCCTGTGCGGTCTCGGGGCGAAGGTAGCCGGGCTGTGCGTCGCCGGGACCGATGTTCGTCGCGAACATCAGGTTGAAGTCCTCGACGTCCTGCCCGGCAAGCGGCGTGCCGCAGGCGGGACAGACGACGTCGTGGTCGCGGATGAGCATCTCGACCTCCGATCCGGGCAGCGCCTCCGCGTCGGCGATCGACGTGGCGTCCTCGACGAGATGATCGGCGCGGTGGGAGACGCCACACTCGCCGCACTCGACGAGCATGTCGTCGAACCCCTCGAGGTGGCCGGAGGCCTCGAAGACCGGCTCGGGCATCACGGTCGGGGCCTCGATCTCGTGGTTCCCCTCCTTGAGCGTGAACCGGTCGCGCCAGGCGTCCTCGAGGTTTCGCTTGAGCGCTGCGCCCCGCGGACCGAAGGTGTAGAACCCGGCAGTGCCGCCGTAGGCGCCGTTGGAGCCGAAGAAGAACCCGCGGCGCTTGGCCAGCTCGACGAGCTCGCGGCCGGCCATCGCTTACAGCCCCTCCAGCAGGTCGACGTCGCGAACGATCCCGACGAGCTCGCCGCCGCTGACCAGCGGGATCTGCTCGACGTCGTTCGAGATCATCTCGCGGGCGGTCTCCGCGGCGGTCCGGCGTCCGGAGACCGTCACGACGTCGGCCGTCATGAACTCACTCGTCGGACCGAGCGGAAGCTCGACGTTGCGCGTCGGGAGGTACCGGTTGCCGACCGCCTTGATCCCCTCCCAGGCCCAGTCGTCGTCCTGGTTGGCGAAGCTGTCGCCGGTTCCCTCCTCGCCCTCGACGACGCGGGCGACCTCGAGGACGTCGACCTCGGTGAGGATCCCAACCATCGTCGCGTCGTCGTCGAGCACCACGGCGTACGGGACCGCCGAGAGGCCGATCTCGCGTTCGGCCACCGGGAGCGGCGTGGCGACGTGGGTGGCATTGACGTCCCGCGTCGCGAGGTCGCCGACCGCGGCGTCCCCGTCGACGTCGCCGCGGGCGATCGCTCGAACCACGTCGGTTACCGTAAGGATCCCCTCGAGCGCGTCGCCGTCGACGACCGGGATCCGGCGGGCGTTCTCGGTGACCATCACGGAAGCGGCTTCACGAATGTCGACGTCGGCGCCGGTCGTCGGGACCTCCCGCATCAGCATCGCGAGCTGGTCCTCGTCGGGGTGGTCGATCAGGTCGTCACGCGAGACCAACCCGCGGTAGACCTCGCCGTCCCCGGTTCCCTTGACGACGGGCACCGAGGAGAAGCCGTGGTCCTGGATGTACTCGAGGACGTCGTCCCGCGTCCCGGGGATCTCGACGACCACGAGCTCCGAGCGCGGCGTCATCGCGTCAGCTACGTTCATAGGGCGCCTTTCGCCACCGGACCTCTTGTATACTGCGAAGGGCTCCCGTCAGGAGATCCCACACCGACCGTTCGATCAGGGAGTCGGCGTGGTTCGACCGATACCGACCTCACCGACCGGAATCAGGTTCGATACCGCCGTTCAAATCGACACAAACGTCGATGTACGCCCACTTCAGAAGGCGATAGATCGTCGTTTGTCCAGCACGATCGTGTATAACACCGGGTTCGTGGATTCAGTCCGATGAGTTTATATGTGAGTGCGAACTGATGTCAATCATGTCACGGAGTTCCACTCCCTGGGACGAGCCGGACACCGAACCACGCGACCCGCCGCTGCCGCAGGCACGGGACGCGCTCGAACCGGTGTCGTCGCCGGACGTAATGGCGTCGGTGGACGCCACGCCGTCCCGGTCGGAGTTCGTCATCGCGGACGTCTCCCGCGAGGACGCGTGGATGGCGGTCGAGGAGACCGACGCCCCGGTCCTCGAGGAGTGGTGCTGAGGCCCCGATAGCGACACGCCGATTCCGCCGACGTCCCCGCCCGACCTCCTCAGAGACCGCCGGCGCCGCCCCCGACGTCGTCCGCCGGCCGTAGTCCCCGATCGCGCTCCCAGGCCCGGAGCAGCGCCGCCAGCGTCCGGCAGGTCGGCGTCTCGACGCCGTGGGTCTCCCCGCGGTCGATCGCGGCCCCGTAGATCGCGTCCACCTCGGTGCAGCGCTCGTCCGCCCGGTCCTGTCGCATCGAGGAGTGGTTCGCGGCCGTGGTCTCGGCGACGCGCTCGACGGCCGCCACGGCGTCGCCGTTCGAGAGATCGACGCCCTCCGCACGCGCGACCGTCGCGACCTCGCAGGCTGCCTCGCGCGCGACCGCGCCCGCCGGACCCGTCGCCACCGCGGCGTTGTCGACGTCCGCCAGCGCCGTCGGGCCGTTGATCCCGGCGTTGACGGCGAGCTTTCGAAAGCGGCGCCGGGGCATGTCCGACGCCGACCCGGCGGTGACGTCCGCCTCCCGGAACGCCTCGGCGATCCGCTCGGCCTCGGGGTCCTGTCCGCCCGAGAGCGCGCCGATCGTCACCTCCCCGGTTCCGGTACATTCGACGCGACCGGAGTCGACGAGCCGCGCGCCGTAGGTGACCGTCCCCGCGAGGACGCGCGCGTCGAGGGCGGCGAGGAGCCGTTCCTCGGTGAGCCCGTTCTGGAGGGAGACCACCGTTTCGTACCGACCCGTCGCGAGCGTCCGCGCCGCAGCGTCCGTGTCGTAGGTCTTCGTCGTCACGATCGCCACGTCGGCGCGCTCGCCCGTGCCGTCCGTGAGCGCGCGGGGATGGGTGTGCGCCTCGATGGCCCCCTCGATCCGGAGGCCGTCCTCGCGGACCCGGCGCATGTGCGGGTCGCGGCCGACGAGCGTCACGTCGTGTGCCCGCGCGAGCAGCCCGCCGATCAGGCTTCCGAGGCTTCCGGCGCCGAAGACGAGGATCCGCATACGTGCCGCTGTGCGTCCGAGGGGCAAAACGGTTGGTGGTCGCCGAAGGCGACGATCGATGGCCAGCCAACATAAACACCAATTTTAATGAATATATAAATATATGATAAACGATCGCCGTCTTCGTCATCGGCACGGTGCTGGCCGGAACGGATCGACGGCCCAACGTGTGGGATCGGCGTCGTCCCGGTGGCGGTGCCGACGTGATCCGTCCGCGATCCGGTGAGACGACCGACCGTCGTTTGATTCGGTTAAAACGCCCAAAGCGCGGCTATAACATAGAGACAAGCATTCGATATATAAACGGTCCTCGACCGGATCCACCCGGTATCCGCAGCAGATGGCAGTCGGATCACGACAGACTCGGACGCGGACGAAACCGATCTGGAGACGAGTTATTCCGATCGTTGTCATATTTTAAATGACTACTGTTCAGAAGTATATGATATACTATACTATTTGAATGGCGGCAGAATCCGATCGGAGCGCTCGAGATCGGCGAGTCCGAACGGGCATCCGGCAGGGCGGCCGACCCGCTCGGAGCACGGCCGACCCGCTCGGAGCACGGCCGACCCGCTCGGAGCACGGCCGACCCACTCGGAGCACGGCCGGCCCGCTCGGAGCACGGACGGGCCACACGTCCGTTCCCGCCAGCCGACCCACGCGTCCGCTCCCGTCAGGGAAGCTCGCAGTCGTCGAGCCAGTCGTTCAGCGAGACGTCGTACTGGTGGGAGATCCGGCGGTTCGCCGCCGGGTCGTACAGCTGCATCGCGTAGAAGTCCCCGTAGGTGACGTCCGGCCGGGCGTCGACGTCGCCGTCGGCGCCGGTCGAGACGGTGCCCGACCAGACGGCGGTGCCGGTAAGCGGCGCGGTCGTCTTCGCGTCGATCGCCTCGAGGAGCGCGTCCGGCCGCAGGAACGCGTCGAGGGTGGCTCGCTGGTAGAGCTCCCGATCGTCCCCCCGCCCGGTCCAGCAGCTGATCTCGAGGTCGTCCCAGCGGTCGCGGACGTCGTCCAGCCGCCAGACCTCGTCGGCGATCACGCTGGGGCACGTGCTGTTCGCCCGGTGGAGGTTCCGGTCCATCACGTGGTCGTCCTTGTGGTCGACGCCGACCCCGACGTAGGTCCGGTCGGCGGTCGGCAGCAGCACAAACTCCAGCTCGCCGCCGGTCGTCGCCGCGTTGACCACGATCTCGGAGTCGGTCGTCAACAGGTGCGGCGGCTTCGGAACGACCATCGGGAGCGTGTCGGGGCGGGTGACCCCGATCGTGGCCAGCTCCTCGAACATCCGGTCGACCCGGTCCGGGTCCGGGTTCCGCGTCGCCATCCCGCAGTTGGCGATCCGCCGTATGGGGACCGTCACGCCCCGGGTCGAGCCGTCCGCACGGCGGACGGTGAGGTCAAGGGTCGTCATCGTCGTGGTCTCACCCGGAACACGATTAATCCTTTCGGCGACCGCGGGCTGCGTGCGAGTCGATCCACCGGCATCGTTTTGTGCGTCCGCGTTCCGCGTTTGGTAGTGACACCCACACTATTCTCGCCGGTCTCGATCCGGGGGGCCGACCTCCGGAACCGGGTGATGGTCTCGCCGATGTGCCAGTACTGTGCCGCGGACGGGCTGGCCGACGACTGGCACCGGGTCCACCTCGGAACGCGCGCGGTCGGCGGCGCGGGGCTCGTGATGACCGAGGCGACCGCGGTCGAGCCCCGGGGACGCATCACGCCGTTCGACCTCGGGATCTGGTCGGCCGAGCACGCGGACGCGCTCGCGCCGATCGCGTCGTTCGTCCGCGAGCAGGGCGCAGTCCCCGGGATCCAGCTCGCGCACGCGGGGCGGAAGGCCTCCCACGCGCCGCCGCGGGAGGGGCGACACCCGATCCGGCCCGCGGACGGGGGCTGGGAGACCGTGAGCGCGTCCGGAGTCCCGTATCCCGAGGAGAACGCGGTCCCGACCCGACGGCTGAGCGAGGCCGGCATCGAGGCGATCGTCGACGCGTTCGCCGCGGCCGCACGGCGGGCTCGCGAGGCCGGCTTCGAGGTCGTCGAGATCCACGCCGCCCACGGCTACCTCCTCCACCAGTTCCTCTCGCCGGTCACGAACCGCCGGGACGACCGATACGGCGGCGACGTCGAATCGCGGGCTCGAGTTCCGATCGCCGTCGTCGAGCGCGTCCGGGAGGTGTGGCCGGACGATGCGCCGGTGTTCGTCCGGATCTCCGCGACCGACTGGCTGCCGGACCGGACCGCCTGGACCGTGGACGACTCCGTCCGGCTCGCCGGGCGGCTCGTCGAGGCCGGCGCCGACCTCGTCGACGTCTCGGGCGGCGGGCTCCACCCGGACCAGCGGATCCCCGAGACCGGACCGGGCTATCAAGTGCCGTACGCCGAGACGATCCGGGAGGCGGGCGACCTGCCGGTGGCGACGGTCGGGAAGATCACGTCGCCGACGCACGCGGACGCGATCGTCCGGAACGGCCGGGCGGACCTCGTGGCCCTGGGTCGCGAGCTGCTTCGGAACCCGTACTGGCCGCTCGCGGCCGCCCGGGAGCTCGGCGCCGACGTCGAGTGGCCGACCCAGTACGTCCGCGCGAAGCCGCGGTGACGGCCGGGGGTCGCGGCGTCACGCCACCGCGGCCGGCGGCAGTGCACCGGCGGTCGGAAGCCGCCTCAATACCGCGGCCGGAGCCGCCTCAATAGCTCAGCCCGATCGAGCCGTCGCCGCTCCGGTGCGCGTAGAGGTCCTCGAGGAACTCGATCGCGTTGTCGACGACGTCCTCGAGGAGCGTCTCGCCCTTCTCGGCCGACGCCTTCGTCGGGTCGCCGTGGTGGCCGAGGTCGTCCTCGCCCCAGTCGGCGCTGACGCTGGCGGTGCCCACGCTGTCGTCCATGCTCACGTAGTCGTTGGAGGTGAACCGGGTCCAGCCGTCGTGGGTCTCCTTCACGAACTCGTCCTCGTCGACGAGGTCGGGGTGTTCGTGCAGCATGAAGGAGGTCTCGAACTCGCCGCCGTGCATCCCGTCCTCCGGGTCGCCGTCGCGCAACTCGTTGTGTGAGCGAACCCCGATCCGCACCAGGTCCACCGTGGCGAAGAACACCTCGGGGTGCTCCTCGCGGACCCGTTTCGACGCGATGTCGATCGCCGGGAGGTTCGCGAGGCGATGGCCGTTGACGGTCAGCACGTTCTCGACGCCGTGGCGGGCCAGACTCTCGTAGACGTCTGACAGCACCGAGATCACCGTCTCCGAGGAGAGCGCGATCGTCCCGGGAAACGCCATGTGGTGCTCGGCGTCGCCGTACCAGATCGGCGGCGCGGCCACGACGTCCGCGCGCTCGGCGATCCCCTCGGCGACGTCCTTGGCCTGGTACGCGTCGACGCCGAGCGGGAGATGCGGCCCGTGCTGTTCGGTCGAGCCGATGGGCACGACGACCGTCGGGTTGTCGGCCGATTCGAGGTACGCCTCGAAGTCGGGCCAGCTCAGCTCCTGGAGCCAGACCTCGTCCTCATTCCGTGACATACGTCACCATCCCGCTCAGCGTGTAAAAAGATGCCGGGGGATTCGACGGGAAACGTGGGGGAGGGGACGAGCGCTAGGAGACCAGGTTCCGGAACCGGTCGCGGTCCGCACCGTCCTCGAGACGGCGAACGTTCTCCGCCAGGACGTCGGCGAGGCGAGGCCAGTGTTCCGGCGTGTGGCCGCCCATGTGCGGCGTGATGATCGCGTCGTCCAGGTCCCAGAGCGGGTGGTCGTTCGGGAGCGGCTCGGGGTCGGTGACGTCGAGCGCACAGCCGGCAAGGTCGCCGACCTGCAGGGCCTCGACGAGCGCGTCGGTGTCGACGAGCGGGCCGCGGCCGACGTTCACGACGACCGAATCGGGGCCGAGCGTCGCGATCTCGTCGGGGCCGATCAGCCGGCGGGTGGTCTCGGTGAGCGGGGAGCACAACACGACGTACTCGGAGCGGGCGAAGGCGGCGTGCAGGTCGTCGTCGAAGCCGACGACCTCGTCGGTCGGGCCGCCCTTGGAGGGGGTGTACCGCACGCCGATCGTCTCCACGCCGAACGCGTCGAGCCGCTCGACGATCGCGTGCCCGATGGCGCCCAGCCCGACGACCGTGACGGTCGATCCCATCAGCTCGGTGGCCTGGTAGTGGTGCCAGCGGTTGTCGGCCTGTTGGCGGATCCCCCGGTGGATGCGGCGCGCGAACACGAGCAGGTAGCCGAGGACCTGCTCGGCGATCCCGGGCGCGTGGATGCCGGAGGCGTTCGCGACGAGGATGCCCCGGTCACGGAGCCGGTCCATCGGGAGGTGGTCGGTTCCCGAGGAGGCGACGACGAACAGCTCGAGCTCGTCGGCCAGCTCGACCTGTTCACCGGTGATCGAGATGCCGGTGGCGATGCGTGCCTTCCGGAGAAGGTCGCGCTCCTCGCGGGGCGTCTCCGCGAGCACGACGGTCAAATCGGGGAGTCGCCGGCGGAGGGCGTCCGCGTACGCCGCGGGCGACAACGCCTCGGTCCCCCGCCGAAAGACGACGACGTCCGGGTCTCGCGTCATCCGGAACTCCCGTCGGTGGTGCTGACGTGAATGGACATGGCGGTTCGGATCACTCCGTTGGAACGACCCGTACTCTCGTACCATCCATAATAACGTTTGTGGCGGCGCGCGGGTCGCGTGGAGTGCGCGACCCGGCGGCGACGACGGCCGCGGCGGCGGGCCGCGGCCGCCGTCCTCCGGCGCGGCGCGTTTCACGTCGAGAAACCCGATTCGAGCGGCACGGTCGGGAGCGGAGCCCAGGACGGGACGGCGATCGTGCGTGGTCGGGTGACCCGACTGAATTACAACCATAAATTTGTAATTCAGTCGGCCGCGATCGGCGGCCCATCGAACGTCCATTCGTTTCATCCGATGAAACTGACGTCGGCAGTGGCGGATGAAACGACCACCGACAGTGGCGGATGAAACGACCACCGACAGTGGCGGATGAAACGACCTCCGGCGTGGAAATCGCCGGGACGAACGCCGACATCCGCGTCGTCGCTCGTGGCTCGTTTCGTGGCCGCAAACGCCGGCACGCTACTGGGTCGGCGCGTCGACGGACACCCCCAACGTTTCGGCGAGCGCATCGAGCCGTGGCTCGACGCGCGGGGGCTGGCCGACGACGTCGGTGAGAGCGTCGGGCCACTTGACTCCCGCACCCGTCGCCACGCAGACCACGGTGTCTCCGGGGCCGACGACCCCGTCGCCGACGGCGCGGTCGACCGCGGCGGGCGCGAGCGCGCTCGCCGGCTCCGGGACGACGCCCGCGAGGGCGGCCGCACGCATCGCCGCTTGAACGGCGGCCTCGTCGATCCCGTAGGCGGTGCCGTCGGATTCGCGTATCGCGCGAAGCGCGTGGTCGCCGGCGGAGTCGCCGCTCGCGGAGACGCTACTCGGCATCGGTCCGGGGGCCTCCCCCACGGTGTCGTGGCCCTCCTCGACGGCGGTCACGAGCGACGGCCGCTCGGCCGGCTGCACGCCGACCATTCTCGGGGTCCGGTCGATGACGCCCAGGTCCCGGAGCTCGCGGAACCCCTTCCAGGTCCCGTAGAGACCGTCCCCGGACCCGACCGCCGCAACGACGACGTCGGGCGGGGTTTCGAGCGCCTCGACGAGCTCGAAGGCGATCGTCTTGTACGCCTCGTTCCCGTACGGCTGGCTGACGTACTCCTTCGAGACGCTGACGGTCGGATACCAGCCGCGTTTCGCGAGGGACCGCAACAGCGGGCGCCGCTCCTCGTAGTCGGTCACCGCCGCCTTCGCGCCGTACGCGCGGATCTGGGCACGGATCGGTCGTTCGGTTTCCGGCGGGATGAGGACGAGCACCTCCTCGGCCCCGGCCAACCGGGCGTAGGCCGCGGTGCTGGCGCCGTGGTTGCCGGTGCTCGAGGTCGCCACGTGGGTCCGGCCTTCCCCCGCGACCGCGTTCGAGAGCAACAGCGAGTTGAGTCGGTCCTTGAACGACCAGGTCGGATTGCCGGTCTCGTTCTTCAACAGGACGGTCGCGTCGCCGCCGGCGTCGGGGAGTTCGACCAGCGGGGTCCACCCCTCGCCCATCGTCACGGGCTCGGCCGCACGCAGCGGCAGGAGCTCGCGATACCGCCACATGTCCGACCGATGACTGCGGTCGGTCCCGAACGGCAGCGCCGACGCGTCGACAGTCGCGAGGTCGACGACTGCCTCGAGCCGACCCGCCTCCCCGTCCGATCGGCAGTCGGGGCAGCCGCGCGGGAACAGCCCGGGGTCGAACGTCCGCTCGCACCGCTGACACTGTAGGACGTGATCCATACGCACGGATGCCGGCTCCAACGATAAATATATGTAGGCCGATCCTCGGCACCGATCCGACCCGAGCGTTTATGTGTGCGACCGACAACCGTGTCCCATGCCAGCGGACCGTATGTCCGCGATCCCGTTCTCCGGGATCCGGAAGATATTCGAGGAGTGTGACCGGCTCGAGGCCGCGGGCGAGGACGTCGTCCACCTCGAGATCGGACGGCCGGACTTCGACACGCCCGAGCCCATAAAGGACGCCGGAAAGGACGCGCTCGACCGGGGCGAGGTCCATTACACGTCGAACTACGGCATCGAGCCGCTGCGGCGGGGGATCGCGGAGAAGCTCGCGACGGATAACGGGTTACAGTACGATCCGGACGGGGGGATCATCGTGACCTCGGGCGCCACCGAGGCCGTGTTCTGCACCGTCGTCGCGCTCGTCGGTCCCGGGGACGAGGTGCTGGTTCCGGACCCGAGCTGGACCTACCGGCCGTCGATCGAGACAGCCGGGGCCACGCGGGTTCCGTACCCCGTCTCGCCCGAGGAGGGGTTCCAGCCCGACGTGGAGGCGCTCGCGGAGCGCGCGTCGGACGACACCGAACTGCTCATCGTGAACACTCCGCACAATCCGACCGGCGGAATGCTCGACGCGGACCACGCCGCGGCGATCCGCGACGTCGCGGTCGAACACGACCTCACCGTGCTGTCCGACGAGATCTACGAGAAGATACGCTACGACCGTGACCACGTGAGCCTCGGCGCCCTCGATGGAATGTACGACCGGACGGTGACGGTGAACGGCTTCTCGAAGGCGTACTCGATGACCGGGTGGCGGCTGGGCTATCTGGCCGCGCCCGAGTCGCTCGTCGACCCGATCATTCGGCTCCGCCAGTATACGACGACGTGTGCGCCCTCGATCGCACAGCACGCCGGGGTTCGCGCGCTCGAGGGGACCCTCGAGGCGCCGATGGTGGAGGCGTTCGAACGACGGCGCGACCTGGTCGCCGACCGGATCGCCGACGTTCCCGGGATGACCTGTCCGACGCCGAGCGGCGCCTTCTACGCGTTCCCGACGGTCCCGGAGGGCGTCGACGACGAGACCGAGTTCGTCTACTCCCTGCTCCGGGAGGCGGGGGTGGCGCTCGTTCCCGGGACCGTGTTCGGCGAGACCGGGGCAGGACGGGTCAGGATCGCGTACTCGAACTCCGCGGACCGGATCGACGAGGCGTTCGACCGGATCGAAGCCTGGCTCGCGGCGCGGTGAGCTCCCGGCTCATCGTGCGGTGAACTCCGGCCACAAATCGAACGCAACGACGGGTAAACGTTTAAGTCGTGTGGGTAGTCAACACTGGGTATGGTTTCGCCCGGGAAGCTGGAGATATTCAGACATTCGCTGAAGGGAATCGTCGAGGAGATGGGGGTCACGCTGCAACGGACGGCCTACTCGACCAACATCAAGATCCGACGGGACCACACCTGCGCCCTGTTCGACTCGGAGCTTCGTCACATCGCACAACACGACATCGCGCCCCAACACATCGGGTCGCTCGTCTCGGTCGTACCGCGGAATATGCGCGACCGCGACGACCTCGAGCCGGGGGACGGCATCCTGATAAACGACCCGTATAAGGGTGCCGTCCATCTCCCCGACGTGATGCTCATCTGCCCGCTGTTTCACGACGGGGAGATCATCGGCTACGCCGCGAACTCGGCCCACCACGTCGACATCGGCGGGCCGACCCCGGGCGGCATCCCGACCGACAGCACCGACCTCTACGGCGAGGGGGTGATCATGCCGGGCGTGAAGGCCGTCGAGGACTGGGAGTACGACGAGGAGGTCCTCGGACTCATCACCCGGAACGTCCGGTCGCCGGACATGCGGGTCGGCGACTACCGGGCCCAGCTCGGCGCCAACCGGATCGGCGAGGAGCGCTTCGGCGAGCTGTACGAGGAGTACGGATCCGACGCGCTCGCCGAGTACCTCGACGAGCTGATCGACTACACCGAGCGGCTGGTCCGGTCGAACATCCAGGAGCTCCCGGACGGCGTCTACGACGCCAGCGACTACATGGACGGCGACGGCATCAACGACGAGGAGCTGCTGGTGACGCTGACCATCGAGATCGACGACGACGAGATGACCCTCGATTTCACCGGCACCGCCGATGAGAACGAGGGACCGCTCAACTGCACGCCCGCGATGGCGTTCGCGGGAACGATGGCCGTGGTGATGTCCCTGCTCGGCGGCGACCTCCCGAAGAACGAGGGGTTCTACCGGCCGTTCGAGATCATCACGCCCAAGGGGTCGATGGTCAATCCGACCGACGACCGGCCGGTCGCGGCCGGCTGGGAGATCGCCATCCGGGCCGGCGACCTCGTGACGAAGGCGATGGCCGACGTGCTCCCGGAGGAGACCATCGCGGCGACGAAGGGGATCATCTGCAACATCGCGTACGGCGGCCGGGACCCGCGGAGCGACGACGACGAGTACGTCTACTACGAGACCGTGGGCGGCGGCTACGGCGGCCGGGCGACGAAGGACGGGATGGACGGGGTGCAGGCGCACTATCAGAACACGGCGAACAGCCCGATCGAGGAGCTGGAGACGGAGATCCCGCTGTACGTCCGACGGTACGAGTACATCCAGGATTCCGAGGGAGCCGGACGCCAGCGCGGCGGGCTCGGGATCCGGCGAGACATGGAGTTCTACGACCATCGGTCGTCGTTCACCGTGCTCTCCGACCGGACGAAGAACCAGCCGTGGGGGCTGTTCGGCGGGCACGCGGCACGCGCCGCGAAGTACGTGATCAACCCCGACGACGATCCGGAGGTCGTGAGCTCGAAGTCGACCACGAAGCTCGACCCGGACGACGTCGCCAGCGTCCAGACGCCCGGCGGCGGGGGCTACGGCGACCCGCTCGAGCGGCCGCCCGAGGAGGTCCTCGAGGACGTGGTCAACGGGAAGGTGTCCGTCGAGAAGGCCGAATCGGAGTACGGCGTCGCGGTCGACCCGGAGGAGCGGTCGGTCGACGAGGCGGCGACGCGGGAGCTCCGTGAGGAGGTGGACCGATGAGCGTCCGCATCGGGGTCGACACCGGCGGCACGTTCACCGACGTCGTGCTCTACGACGACGGGACGAACGAGATCCACACGACGAAGACCCCCTCGACGCCGCCGGACTTCGACCGGGGCGTCCTCAACGGGATCGACAAGATCCTCGAGCAGACCGACACCGACCCCGGGGACGTCTCGTTCCTCAGCCACGGGACGACCGTCGGGACGAACGCGGTGTTGGAGGGGGAGATCCCGAACCTGGGGCTCATCACGAACGAGGGGCTCCGGGACGTCCTGGAGATCGGCGACCAGACGCGGCCGGACCTGTACGACCTGCAGACGGACAAGCCGCCGGAGCTCATCCCGCGGTACCTCCGGCGGGAGGTCCCCGGCCGCGTCGACTCGCACGGCGAGGTCGTCGACGAGCTCGAGGAGGAGGCGGTCCGGACGGTCGTCGACGAGCTCGCCGGGGAGGACATCGAGTCGATCGTCGTCTCGACGCTCTTCTCGTACCTCAACCCGGCCCACGAGGAGCGGATCGGCGAGATCATCGAGTCCCACGAGGCCGACCTCCAGTACGCGCTCTCCTCGAGCGTCCACCCCGAGATCAGGGAGTACGAGCGGACCATCACGACCGTCCTCAACGAGGCGATCAAGACGACCGTCGAGGACTACTTCGGGAAGCTGACCGAGGGGATCGAGCAGCGCGGCATCGACGTGCCGCTGAACATCATCCACTCCGGCGGCGGGATCTTCACCGCCGAACAGGCCACCCAACGGGCGGTCCGAACGATAACGTCCGGGCCGGCCGCGGGGGCGGTCGCGACGGAGAAGGTGAGCGCCCAGGAGGGCTTCGAGAACGCGATCGGGATGGACATGGGCGGCACGAGCGCGGACGTGAGTCTCATCCGCGACGGGGAGATCGTCCGGTCCACCGAGGGCGAGATCAACGACCTCCCGATCAAGACGCCGATGATCGACATCAACACCGTCGGCGCGGGCGGCGGCTCCATCGCGTGGATCGACGAGGGCGGGATCCTGCACGTGGGCCCGAAATCCGCCGGGGCCGACCCGGGACCGATCTGTTACGGGCAGGGCGGCGAGCAGCCGACCATCACCGACGCGAACCTGCTGTTGGGCCGTCTCAACCCGGCGAACTTCCTCGAGGGAGAGATGGAGCTGATCGTCGAGGAGACGCGCGAGCGGTTCGCGGAGACGATCGCCGACCCCCTCGACCAGTCGGTCGAGGAGGCGGCGCTGTCGGTGATCGAGGTCGCGAACGCCAGCATCGCCCGGCGCGTGCACAACGTCACCGTCGAGCGTGGCGACGACCCGAGCGACTTCGCGCTCATCGGCTTCGGCGGCGCCGGACCGCTGCAGACGCCGGCCGTCGCCGAGCGGATGGATATGGAGGACGTGATCATCCCGCGAAGTCCGGGCGTCTTCTCGGCGCGCGGCATCCTCATCGCGGACGTCCGCGTCGACGAGTCACACTCCTACCGGGAGCGGCGCATCGACCCGACGATCATCGACGACCAGGTCGGGGCGCTGGCGGCCGAGACGCACGAGCGGTTCGTCCAGCAGGGGTTCACCGACGAGGAGATCCGCATCGACCGGGCGATCGACATGCGGTACGCGGGACAGTCCTACGAGCTGACGGTCCCCGTCGAGGACGACCCGATCACCGCCGAGACCATCGAGGCCGCAACCAACCGGTTCCACGAGATGCACGCCCGGCTCTACGGGCACGCGATGGAGGGCGAGGACGTCGAGGTCGTGACGCTGCGCGTCACCGGCCACGTGCCCACGGCGCCGCTCACCGACGTGCCGGAGACGACCGCCACGGAGGCCTTACGCGACGTCAGGGACGTGTACTTCGCCGACCGCGGGTGGCTGGAGACGGACGTCTACGACCGGACCGCCCTCGCGACCGGCCGGACGGTCGAGGGACCGGCGATCCTCGAGGAGAGCGGCGCGACCGCCATCGTCCCGCCGGATACCGAGGCGACCGTCACCGAGGCCGGGAACGTCCACATCACGCTGTGAGGGAACGTCCACATCACGCTGTGGGACGCTGAGACGCACGGCGCCGGAGTCCCACGGCGCCGACGTTCCCGCCGACGCCGCTCCACCGACGCCGCTCCACCGACGCCGCTTCCCACACCCCAATATTTATATGAAGAACATGTATAGTCCGGGTATGGACGTCGTGGAACACGACGACGCCGAGACGTACGAACCGGACGAGGGCTGGGAGCGGCGAGCGCTTGCGGGCAGCGACCAGTTCTCCTTCGAGTGGTTCACGAAGCCGTCGGGGCACAGCTCCCCGATGCACGACCACGAGAACGAGCAGGTCTGTCTCTGTCTCGAGGGCGAACTCACGCTCCATAGCGAGGACGGAACGTCGGTCACCCTCGAGCAGTACGACTCCGCGTTCATCGAGTCCTGGGAGATCCACGCCGTCGAGAACACCGGCGACGGGATGGCGGTCGGGCTCGACGTCTTCGCGCCGGGCCGTTCCTTCGACTTCTGGACCGACCGGGAGGAGTAATCGGCCGCAGCAGCGCCCTATTTAAAAAGCGGCCGGCCAGGGGAGCACCCTATTTAAAAGCGGCTAGCTTCGGAAGCGCCCACGTAAAAGATCGAACCACGCGTGCACACGGAACGTGTGAACACGACCCAAATATTAATGTAGGAGAGCCGAGAACGTCGATCGATGCCACGCGATCCAGCGTCGATACTGGCGGATCTAGTCCGAATCGAGAGTCACGACACCGTCGACGAGATCCGGGACCACCTCGTCGAAACGGTCGAGAACGCACGCATCCACGAGGAGTCCGGCTGCGTGGTGGCGCGGAAGGGCCCGGAGGACGGATCGCCGCACCTCCTCCTCAACTCGCACATGGACGTCGTTCCCCCGCATCTCCCGTTCCGCGAGGAGGATGGGGTGATCCACGGCCGCGGTGCCTGCGACGCGAAGGGCTGTCTGACGACGATGATCAGCGCCTTCGAGCGCGTCGACCCGACGGACGGCCGGGTAACCCTCGTGGTCTCCCCGGACGAGGAGACCTACTCCGAGGGGTTCTACGACTTCCTGGCCCTCGAGGGCGAGGCGGGCGACCTCGCGATCAACGGGGAGCCGACGGGACTGGACGTCTGTGACGCCGCGCGCGGGAGCCTCAAGTACATCGTCGAGCTCTCGGGCAGCGCCGCCCACGCGGGCACCCGGGACAGCGGACGGTCGGCCGTCTCGTGTGCTGCCGAGGCGGTGCAGCGCCTCGAGTCGATGGACCGGATGGAGCACCCGTACCTCGGGGAGTCGAGCCAGACCGTCTCGTGGATCGAGGGCGGCCCGGTGGGCGAGCTCACCAGCCAGGTGCCGGAGTCGGTCCGCCTGTTCGTCAACCGGTGGAGCGTCCCGCCCGAGACGCCGGCGGAGTTCCGGGAGAAGATGGAGGCGGAGCTGGCCGACCTGGAGTGTGGAGTCGACGTCCGGTATCCGTACCGGCCGAACCGGTTCCTCGAGAGCTATCGCCTCGAGGAGGGTACCGACGTCATCGCGGACCTGTCCGCGGCCATCGAGGACACGACCGGCGAGGCCCCCGAGGTGAAGCCGTTCTCGGTCGCGGCCGAGTCCTCGTTCCTCCAGCGGTATATGCCGGTCGCGGTCTTCGGCCCGGGTCGCATCGCCGACGAGGAGGGCCCGATCGCCCACTCGAACCGCGAGTATCTGGAGGTCGACGAGCTGGAAACCGCGGTCGACGTGCTGGAGCGATACCTCTCACGGACCGTGTGAGTGAAGCCCCCGACCGTGTGAGTGAAGCCCCCGACCGTGTGAGTGAAGCCCCTCGATCGGGTGAGCGAGTTCGTGGTGGTTCGAGTGTGCCACGTGATCGAACCCCATTGATTAAGCCCCTCGACCGCGAGCACCGGAACGATGCTCCGACTCAACGTTTACGGCGAGGTCGTCACCGTCGCGGTCGACCGCGTCATCAACGCCGGCTACAGCGGTCGCGACGAGGAGGCCGTCCAGGCGCACGTCGACGAGCTGGTCGCGGACGGGATCCCGGCGCCGGAGACCGTGCCGGCGACCTACGAGCTCTCGCCGAACGTGCTCCGGGTGGACCCGGACGCCGTCCGCGTCGCCGGACAGAACACCTCCGGGGAGGCGGAGTTTGGGCTGGTCGTGACCGGCGGGGAGACGTACGTCGTCGCCGCCAGCGACCAGACCGACCGCGACCTGGAGCGTGACAGCATCCAGAAGGCGAAACAGATCGCCCCGAACGTTCTCTCGGGGGACGCCTGGCGGCTCTCGGACGTCCGCGACCACTGGGACGAGATCGAGCTTCGGGCCTGGAACACGGTCGACGGCGAGCGACGCCGGTACCAGGAGTCGACGTTCGGGGCCATCCGCGAGCCCACGGACCTGCTCGAGACCGTCGCCGACCGGTACGAGGGACCGCTCGACGGGACGGCGCTGCTGTCCGGAACCGTGGCGACCGTCAACGGGGAGCTCGCGCCGGGGTCGCGATTCGAGGTGGCGATCCACGACCCGGTGACCGACCGCGAGCTGTCGGTCGCCTACGACGTCGAGACGATGTGATCGGACCGGATCGGCGTCGGTCGAGTCGACGCCGGCCGAGGAGAACGGCTTCGCGCCGGCCGACGCCGACGCCATTCGATCGATGCCGGCCAGCCCGGCGCGACGGCCCGCGCACAGGGCCCGATGGGTAGCCGGGTCACCGATAGGTGGTGTTGATGCTGATGATCGTCGCCGTGTTCTCCACCCGGTCGGCGAGTCGGTCCCGGATCCGGTCGTCGGTCATCCGGCTTATCGGGCCGGAGACGCTCACGGCGCCGAGCACGTCGCCGTCGTCGGTCGTGATCGGCGCGGCGATACATCGGATGTGCGTCGCCCGCTCCTCCTCGTCGAAGGCGATGCCGCGGTCCCGTATCTCCCCGAGTTCCGCCTCGAGCCGGTCCCGGTCGGTCACCGTGTTCGGCGTCTCGGCCGGCAGCCCCCGGCGGCGATAGATCCGCTCTCGGCGCTCCTCGGGGGTGTGCGCGAGGATCGCCTTGCCGAGGGCACACGTGTGGAGATGCTGTGTCGTTCCGACCGTGGTGTCGAGGCGGACGGCGTCCGCCCCGGTCTCGATGGCGACGTAGACACCCAGCCCCTCCTCCTCGATCATCAGGTTCGCGACCTCGCCGGTCTCCTCGGCCAGCGACCGGAGCGGATCGATCCCGGTGGCGTAGACGTCCCGTCGTTGGACCACCGACTGTCCGATCTCGAAGAACCGCATGCTCGGCCGATACCGGCCGTCCTCGTTGACCAGATAGCCGTGCTCCGCAAGCGTGCTCAGGTGGTGATGAACCGTGGCCTTGTTCCGGTCGAGCCGATCGGCGATTTCGGTCACCCCCGCATCCCCCGACTCGACGACGACCTCGAGGATCTCGAGGGTCGTTCCGCTCGATTTGATCGGATTGTTCGCTTGCTGGCTCATCATCACGACATACGTCCGGTTTCACTTAGGTGTTTGGCACGGTGAAACGTATCGACCGATGGACGGCGTCGACGAGTGCGGCGTCGTCTGATGTGGGCCGAATATAACACTATCGTTAGCAGCAAAACAATTATATATTCGAACGTGATATGATGGTTTATGCCAGATACTGGCACACATACGTCGAACGACGAGACGGGCGACTCGAGCGACGGCGGATCGAGAACGCCGTCGAAGCGACGATCGTTTTTAAAGGCGACCGGGATCGGCGCTACGGCGGCGCTCGCGGGATGCCTCGGCGGGAACGGCGGGGGGAACGGCAACGGCGGCGGCAATGGAAACGGCGGTGGCAACGGCAACGGCGGCGGAAACGGCAACGGCGGCGGAAACGGCAACGGTGGCGGCAACGGCAACGGCGGCAGCCAGGAGACGTTCACCGTCGGCGCGATCTACCCGCTCTCCGGGGGACTGGCCGAGCTCGGCCAGTCGATGCAGCTGCTGTGTGAGAACGCCGTCGACATCGTGAACAACTCCTACAGCGACCTCGGACCGCTCACGATGGCCGAGGGCGAGGGGCTGACCAACCACGGGAACATGGAGGTCGAACTCCTCGTCGCCGACCACCGCGCCGACCCCGGGCAGGGGCGCGCGGAGGCCGAGCGACTCATCCAGGAGGAGGGAGCGGACATGCTGTACGGCTCCTACAACAGCTCGGTGACCTCCACGGTCAGCCAGGTCGCCGAACGGGAGGGGATCCCGCACGTGAACGGGGAGTCCTCCAGTCCGGACCTCACCGATCGGGGACTCAACTGGTTCTGGCGGACGGGGCCGCACGACAGAACGTATACGCAGAACATGTTCGAGATGATCAACGGGCTGAACGAGCGGGTCGACCAACCCATCGAGACCGCGGCGATCATCCACGAGGACACCGAATACGGAAGCGTGAGCGCGGAGGTCCAACAGAACCTCTGTGAGGAGAACGACATCGAGATCGTCGCCGGGCCGATCTCCTACACCGCCGAGAGCGTGAGTTCGCTCACGAGCGAGATCCAGCGGATCCAGGACGCGGACCCCGACGTGCTGTTCCCGACGTCGTACGTCCAGGACGCGCTGTTGATGGCCGAGGACATGCAGACGCAGGACTTCATGCCGCCGCTGGTCCTCGCGCAGAACTCCGGTCACACCTCGAGTTCGTTCATCAACGAAACCGAACTGTCGAACTACTTCTGTAGCCGGACCGACTTCACGACGGACACGCCCGATGCGGTCCCGGAGATGGGAACCTATCGCGAGTTCGTCACCTCGAACACGGACGTGCCGCCGAACGACTTCGCGGCGCTGGTTCGAACGTGGGGCGGCCTGCTGTGCGGCCTCACCGCGGTCAACCAGGCCGAGAGCCTCGAACCGGAGGCGATCCAAACCGCCCTCAACGAGCTGCAGGTCGACCGGCTCGAGTCCGGCCTCCTGTTCGGCGTCGAGTTCGCCGAAAACGGGCAGAACGAACTGGCATCCGGCGTCATCGGTCAGTTCGAGGGCGGGGAATCGAACCTCGTGTGGCCGTTCGACCTGGCGGGCGAAGACGCGTTGACCTACCCCGCCCCCGGCTGGGGAGAGCGGTAAGGACACGCATCGTCAGATGAACATCGTTCACTACGAAGACTTATGGTAGGATCATTGCCGTTACAGTTCGGGTGGATAGAATACCTCAATCTGGTCCCACAGGCGTTCTTCAGCGGGCTGCTGATGGGGCTCGTCTACGCGCTCGTGGCGGTCGGGCTGGCGCTCATCTGGGGCGTCGCCGACATCGTCAACTTCGCGTACGGGGAATACATGCTGATGGCGATGTACGTGACCCTGATCGGCTCGAACAACTACGGGATCGACCCGCTGTTCATGATCCCGGTGAACGTCGTGCTGCTGTTCGCCGCCGGCTACGTGACCTACAAGCTCGTGATCAAGCGGGTGATGGACGCGCCGATGCTGTCGCAGATCTTCGTCACGTTCGGGATCCTGCTGATCCTCCGGTTCGGAATGCTGTTCGTGATGGGGCCGAACACGCGGTCGGTCGAGACGTTCATGTTCGATGGCGCGGTCGTCATCGCCGGACTGAACTTCAGCCTCCCGAAGATCGTCACCGGCGTGGTGAGCCTCGTGACGCTCGCCGTGTTCTTCCTGTTCCTCAACCGGACGAAGACCGGAAAGGGGATCCGCGCGACCGCACAGGATCCGGAGGCCGCCCAAGTGATGGGCATCGACCCGGACTACATGAACGGCCTGGCGTGGGGGATCGGGTCGGCGACCGTCGGAGTCGCCGGAACGATGGTCGCCACGTTCTTCTCGATGCAGCCGGAGCTGACGCCGACGACGTGGACGCTGTTCGCGTTCGCGTCGGTCGCGCTGGGCGGCTTCGGAAACATCCTCGGTGCCGTCGCCGGCGGAATGGTCATCAGCATGGTCGAGCACCTCGGCGGCGTGCTGTTGAACCCCTCCTACAAGGAGCTGTACATCTTCCTGGTGTTCATCCTCGTGTTGATCTACAAGCCGGAAGGCATCCTCAACTGGGGTGAAGGGGAGTGATCGGGACGATCCGCGACCGCCTCGACGACCTTCCGACGCGGCAGCGCTGGGGGCTCGCCGGCATCCTATTAGTCGGCATGCTGCTCGTTCCGCAGGTCTCGACCAACTTCTTCGTGATGAACGTCTTCATCTACGCGTTCATCTTCATCGGGCTCGGCCAGAGCTGGAACGTCATCGGCGGCTACGCCGGACAGTTCTCGCTGGGCCACGCCGTGATGTTCGCCGTCGGGGCCTACACGACGGCCATCCTGTTCATCCGTCACGGGGTGACGCCGTACGTCGGGATCTTCGCCGGCGGGTTGACGGCCGCCGCCGTCGGGCTCTTCCTCGGAGCCGCGACGTTCCGGCTGCGGTACCACTACTTCGCGATGGCGACGCTGGCGGCCGCGCTCATCGGGAAGACCGTCGGTTTCCGGTGGAAGTACATCAACGGCGCCAGCGGGATCGAGTACCCGTTCGCGCAGCTCGGCACCCCGTGGTCGATGATGTTCCGGGACAAGCTCCCGTACTACTACCTCATCGGCGTGATGGCGCTGGCGGCGACGCTCGTGATCTACCGGATGGACCGGGCAAAGCTCGGAATGTACCTGCGCTCGATCGACATGGACCAGGGGCTCGCCCGGAATTCCGGCCTGAACGTGTTCAACTATAAGATGTACGCGATGGGGGTGAGCTCCTACATCGCCGGCGTCTTCGGCGGGCTGTACGCCCAGTACGTGCTGTACATCGACCCGATGTCCACGCTCCGGGTGCTCCGGAACATCGACATCATCATCGTCCCGATAATCGGAGGCGTCGGGACCGTGCTCGGCCCCGTCGTGGGCGCGTTCATCTTCATCCCGATCCGGGAGTACACGCGCACCGGGCTCAGCGGCGGCTACACCGGGCTCGGCTGGGTGGTCGTCGGGGTCGTCATCGTGCTGATCTCGATCTACCGGCCGGGCGGCGTGTTGAACCAGTACTTCGGGAGGTGGGACTGAATGGTGCCGTCGGCGACCGACGAGGACGAGTACGTCAGGTCGGACGCGGAGACGGTTCTCCGGGTCGATGGCGTCGAGAAGACCTTCGGCGGGGTGACCGCGCTCGACGGCGTCGACCTCGAGGTCCGTGACGGGGAGATCGTCGGACTCGTGGGACCCAACGGCGCCGGCAAGACGACGCTTTTCAACTGCATCATGGGCGAATACGACGTCGACGCCGGCACCGTTCACCTCGGCGACACGGAGATCACGAACATGAACACTCCCGCCATCGTGCAGGCCGGACTCTCCCGGATGTTCCAGTTGGCTCGAGTGTTCCCCGAGCTGACGGTCCGCGAGAACGTGCTGATCAACCAGGACCACAGCGGGGAGAACATGCTGACGACGCTGTTTCGCGAGACGGACGAGGAGGTCGTTCGGCGCGCCGAGGAGTTGATCGAGTTCGTGGACCTCACCCACCTGATCGACGAGCAGGCCGGCAACCTCTCGGGCGGACAGAAGAAGCTGCTCAACCTGGCGTGTACGCTGCTCACCGACCCCGACGTCGTGCTGCTCGACGAGCCGACTGCGGGGGTGAATCCGAACCTCGTCGACGACATCACCGAGTCCATCATCGAGTTGAACCGCGAGCGCGGGACGACGTTCTTCGTCATCGAACACGACATGGACGTCGTCCACGAGATCAGCGACCACGTGTACGTGTTCGCGACTGCAACGAACCTCACCGACGGGGAACCGAACGCGGCGCTGAACGATCCGCGTGTGCTCGAAGCGTACTTCGGGGAGTGATAGTATGGCTATCCTTGACATAGAGAACCTACACGCGGGGTACGGACAACACCTCGTTCTCAAAGGCGTCGACGCACAGGCGGAGGAGGGCGACATCACGCTCGTGATGGGGCCGAACGGCGCGGGCAAGTCCACGCTGTTCAAGACGATCTTCGGACTGTTGGACCCCTCCGAGGGATCGATCACGTTCCACGGGGAGGACATCACCGGCTGCACGCAGGAGGAACTCCTCGATCTCGGGATGGCGTACGTCCTCCAGCGGAGCGCGCTGTTCGAGGACATGACGATCCGGGAGAACCTCGAGATGGGCGCGTACGTGGCGGACCGCAACTACGACGTCGACGGGAAGATCGAGGAGATCTACGACCTGTTCCCGATCCTCGAGGAACGGTCGAACGCGAAGGCCGGAACGCTCTCGGGCGGCCAGCGGCAGATGGTCGAGTTCGGCCGCGGGCTGATGCTCGATCCCGAGTTCATGCTCATCGACGAGCCGACCGCCGGGCTCGCGCCGAAGATCATCGACCAGGTCTTCGAACGGGTCCAACAGATCAACGAGACGGGCGTGACGATCTTCATGATCGAGCAGAACATCAAGACCGGCCTGCAGTACTCCGATTACGCCTACGTGCTCGACAACGGGGCGACCCGGTTCCACGGGCCGGCGGACACGATCCTCGACAACCCGGAGATCCGGGACGCGTACCTGAGCGAGAACGTCTCCTACGAGGGCGCGGAGTAGCCGGACGCAGCCCTCCCTTCATCACCGGGTCCGATTCTCGACCGACCCCCGTTCATCATCGACCTCGAGTCCATCCGGCCGTCCGTCGTTGATCGCCGGAAGAAGCAGACTTAACCCGGTCGGTGGCCTGGCAGGAGGTACCTCTCCACCGATGAACCGTAACGACCGGGCGATCGTCGGCTTCGCGACCATCGGCCACTCGATGTTCCACCTGTACGAGCTGGCGATCCCGCTGTTCATCGTCTACTGGCTCGTCGACTTCGACGTCTCCGCCGCCGTGATCGGCACGCTCGTCGGCGGCGGCCTGGCGCTGATCGGCCTCGGCGCGCTCGTCAGCGGCGTGCTCGCCGACGAGTACGGGTCGAAGCGGCTGATGATGGCCGCGATCGTCGGGATGGGCGGGTCCTTCCTCCTGATCGGGATCTCGCCGCGTCTGGAGGTGCTCGCGATCGCGCTGCTGGTGTGGGGTGCCGCCTCCAGCCTCTATCACCCCGCGGCCCTCTCGTTGCTGACGCGCGGAACCGCCGAGCGGGGCACCGCGCTCGCGTACCACGGCGCGGCCGGCAACGTCGGTACCGCGCTCGGCCCGTTCGCCGCGGCCGTGCTGTTGACGGTCGCGCCCTGGGAGTGGGTGGCGGTCGCGTTCGCGGCGCCCGCGCTCCTGGCGGTGGCGATCGCCGTCCGGTTCGAGTTCGACGAGACCGCCGGCGTCGAGGCGAGGACGGGCGAAGCGGCGCCGTCCACCGACGACGCGGACGGAGCCGCCCCGACGACCGATGGAGTGACCGATCTCCGCGGTTTCCTGGCCCAGTCGCGGCACCTCTTCACGGGCGGGTTCCTCGTGGCGTTCGCGATCATGATGGTCCATGGCGTCTACTCGCGGGGCATCCTCTCGTTTCTGCCGGAGATCCTCGCCGACCTCCCGCTGTTCGCGCCGGTTCGGATCGGCGGGGAGGCGGTCGAGCCGAGCCAGTACGTCTTCGCGGGGCTGCTGTTGCTCGGCTCGGGGGGGCAGTACGTCGGCGGCAAGCTGACCGACCGAACCCGGACCGAGTACGCGCTCATCGCGACGTACGCGGTCATCGTCGGCGTCTCCGTGGCGTTCCTCCCGGCCGCGGCCGCGGGGATCGCGCCGATGCTCGTCGTCTGTGGCGCGCTCGGGGTCACGATCTACATGTCCGCGCCGATCCGCCAGGCGCTACTTGCGGAGTACTCAGCGGCCGACGTTCGCGGCCTCTCGTTCGGCTACTTCTATCTCGGCGTCTACGGCGTCGGCGCGGTCGGCACCGCGCTCGCTGGGATCGTCCTGACGTACGGGACGACCGGCACCTTCTTCCTCGTCTTCGCGGCGATCGCGGCGCTGGCGGTCGGACTGGGCGGGGTGCTCCTCGTTCGGTTCGCCGAGGGGTGACGGCGACGAGAGACCGCGGCCGGCGCCGTCCGCTCGAGCGACCGATCCACGTCGTCCGCTCGAGCGATCGGTCCGCGTCGCCCCGGCGTCCCGGACCTCTCACATGAAGTCCGCGATGCCCGACTGCTTGTTGGTGTCGTCCTCGAAGACCGACTCCAGCGAGCGCTCGAGCACCTCGAGGCGCTGTTTGGTGTAGGGCCGGCAGTCGAAGCGGTCGGCGACCGCGATCGCGGTGTCCATGTACTTGTTCACCGACCCCTCGTGAACGGTGAGGTTCACCCGGCCGCCGCACTCGCGGCACTCGCCCGACAGCGGCATCCGCCGGTACTTCTCGCCGCAGTCGAGACACCGCGTCTCCTGTCTGGAGAACGCCCGGAGGTTGCCGATCAGGTCCGGCAGGAAGTGGTACTCGATGACGCGCTCTGCGACGTCGGTCTCGTCGACCGCCCGGAGCTTCCGGGCCAGCTCCAGCTGGGCGTCCATCTTGTCCATCATCGAGCCGAGCGTCTTGTACGCCGACAGGTCCGGCCCGAGCGCGATGTCGGAGGTGTCGTGGGTGTGGTCGAACCCGCGGTACTGGTCGGACGTCCCGAGCGTGTCCTCGCCGATCGTGATCGCGTCCTCGAGGTCGTCCGGGTCGGCCATCTCCAGGGTCGCCTCGTAGAACTCCCGGGGGTACTGCCGGACGATGTCCATGTTGTGCGCCTCGTCGTCGATCTCCGCGGGATCGATCCGCGAGGACATCACGAGCGGCGCGTCCATACTGCCGCCTCGTTTATCAGGAAGGAAAGATTTCGAGAAGTTCAACAACCCATCCATCAACAGCATTACGCAATCCTCGTCGCCATCGCAGTTGCGGCGCTTCGCCGCGTGGAAATACGGGTGCGCGTAGCCGACCGCCGCGGAGGTGAAGCCGATCACGCGACCGACGGTCGCGGCGCTCGTGTGCGGGGCCATCCCGAAGACGAGCTCGCCGACGAGGTCGTCGCGCTCGTTGAGCTCATAAAAGCGCGGCAGGTCGTAGAACTCCGCGAGCAGGTCGTCGACGAAGTCGGCCGTCTTCATCATGTGCTCGGCGGCGCCGTCCGAAAGGACGACGTCCTGCACCTTCAGCTCGACCAGCTGGTCGTCGTGTCGGAGGGGTTCGCCGTCGACGTCCTCCTCGTAGCCCAGCTCCCGGAAGTGACCGACGGTCACGTCGAGCTCCGCGGGACGGACCGCGGTCACCGGCAGGTCGGTCATGTCGTACCGGACCGTCCCGTCCTTGAACGCGGTCACGTCGTTTTTCGCCCGGAGCACGCCCTTCTCGATGGGTTCGGGCGTCTTGTTCGTGGAGGTGAGCCCCTTGACCCCTTTTAATATCTCGAAGGCGGCCTCCCGCTCGCCGACCGACTCGAGGGCCGACCGATAGGCGTCGTTGAGGTCGATCTCGCGCCGGGAGACGGCCGTCACCGTGCGGTCACACCGCGGACACTCGACGCGGCCGGCCTCGTCGGGTTCACACTCGGTTCCACACTCGCGACACTCGTAGTACGGTTCGGTGTGGGACCCGCAGCCGGGGCACTCGTTGTGGAAGGTGTGCGTGCCGCAGTCGGGACACTCGCGGTCGGCGACGTCCAGTTCGATGACGCCACGGCGGCCCGAATCGTCCATTCCGCTGGCGGCGTCGGCGACGTTCCGCTGTGAGCCGCCGGCCTCGCCGATCGGGAACAGGGTGTGGACCGCCGGCGAGAGGTCGCGGCTCTCCGACTTCTCCGGACGCCCCATCCGGTTGCCGATCCGGGTCGGCGCGCGCTCGCGGACCGTGAAGGGCGCGACCTCGTTGACGGCCCGAACCGCGTTCTTCCCGTCGGCCCAGTTCCGGGCGGCGGGCGACAGGTCCTCCCAGGTGCGCCGGAGCCCGTCGTCGACCCCGAGCGAGCGCGCCAGCGGCCGCCACTCGGGGACCCGTAGCGAGTCGGGCGTCCGGGAGTGCTCGACGAGCAGCGACTCGAGGGCGTCCGTCGTCGCCTCGGTGCGCTCGATCGCCAGGACGCCCTCGACGACATCGCCGTCGGCGACCGCGCGGGCGAGGGTCTCGAACCGCTCGACCGAGACGTCGTGCCAGAGGTAGGTGTAGGCGGGATGCAGGGGACAGTCGTAGTCGGTGGCCCACGCGAGCGCCTCCTCGACGGTCGGGTGCTCGAGGTCGACGTGCGGGTCGTCCGACAGCGCCTGCACGTCCGCGCCCGCCGCCTCGAACTCCTGGATCCACCATTCGTACACGTAGGAGGCCGGCGCGAGGGGGTGGTTGTTCTCGATGAACTCCCCGAAGTTCACGAGGTACTCGCCCAGGTCGAGCACCTTCTCGACGCCGTTGCGGACCGCGAGCGCCTCCTCGACGTCGTCGATCCGGCGGACGTCCCCGTTCGCGAGTCGGACGGTCGGCCCCTCGATGGAGTCGACCGGGACGACGCCCGCGGCCTTGCCCGGGCGCTCGGTCTTGATCTGCGTGCCGGTCGCGAGGAAGTCGTCGACGAGGTGCATCGTCGCCGGATGGACGCCGGCGGTCGCGAACCCGTGGTTCCGCGACCGGCCGTATCGGAGCCGGAAGCCGCCGGCCTCCGAGGGATGCGAGAAGACCGGCCGTCCCGCGATCAGGTCGCGCAGGTACTTGGTTGCGGGGTCGACGCGTTCGGGCCCGGCGTCGGCAGCAGTGGCGTCGGCGTCATCCACGACGCCGGTGTCAGTCGCACCAGCATCGGTTTCGTCTGCGACGTCCGCCTCGGCAGTGGCAGCGTCGTCGGTCGAAGCGTCCGCAGCATCGGCGTCCGCATCGCCGGCGTCCGTATCGTCGGCGTCCGCATCGCCGTCCTCCTCCCCCTCCGTCCCGATCGTCCCGTCGATCAGGTCCTGGAGCCAGGGCCAGTCGACCTCCTCGAGGTCGCGGGTGTACCGCTGTATCTTCGGGGCCTTCAGCGCGATCCCCTCGGCGAGGACCAGACACATCCCGCCCCGCGAGGAGTTCGTGTCGATGCGCTCGAGGTCCCGGAAGCCGGACACCTCCTCGTCGCCGGTGGCCTCGCCGTCGAGCATGATCGGCATGTTCCGGGCGATGAACTTCGTCTCCTTGTCCTTCGGCGAGTACTGGAGGCCGGTCTCGGAGTCGTAGAGGGCGACCTCCTCGGCGTAGCGTTCGACCTCGTCGTCGCGGGGCCGGAACTCCTCGATCCCCAGTAGGGACCGGGCGTAGTCGGCCACGAGCACCGACAGCGCCTGCGCGGTCCCGCCCGCGGACCGGATCGGACCGGCGTAGTAGACGTTGACGAACTCGGTGCCGTCGTCGTTCTCGAGCAGCTCGACCCGGTCGATCCCCTCGATCGGGGCCGCGACCACGCCCTCGGTCAACAGCGCGACGGCGGTCCGGACCGCCCCCTCGATCTTCCCCTCGCGGGAGTCGTAGTCGCCGACGGTCCCCTCGACGAAGTCGGTGACGAGCTCGAGGGCCGCCTCCTCGCGGGACATCTCCCCCTCGAGATCGCGGACGCGCTCGGCGACGCCGTCGATCCCGAGGATGTTCTCCACGCGGTCGGCCATGTCGCGGGCGACCGGGATCTCGATCTCCGGTTTCGGGTCCTTGCCCCGTCCCTTGGCCGCCTCGGCCACCTCGAAGGCCTCGTCCAGCCGGTCCTCGATGCGCGCGAAATACCGCTCGTCCTCGGGACGCATGTCCGTCTCCGTCATCGCGACCGTCCCCCCGTCCTCACAGCCACAGGTCCAGGTCGGTGGTCACGTCGTGTTCGCGGACCAGCGGCTCCGCGAAGGTGCGGAGGTAGACCTCGCCGGCGAAGACGGTGGCCGAATCGAGGTGCCCCGCGAGCGCCTGCCCGCTCTCCCGCGAGAACACCGCGTGCGTGTGCGCGAAGACGTCGTCGTCGAGCCGCGCGACGTTGCCGACGCAGGCGGCGACCTCCAGCGGCTCGTCGAAGGTGACCGACCGGTACTCGGTGTCGTCCTGGTCGTAGAACCAGATCTCGGCGTCCTGGACCGCGCCCATCGCGTTGAACCAGCCCGCCTCGGCGTCGACCTCGCGCGCCAGGTCCTCGATCTCCGCCCGCCAGTCGGCGCCCGTCTCCAGCCGGGCGAGGTACTCCCCCGCCGACTCGACCGCTCGGTAGTGCATACGCGTCGATGAGGCGGGTGGCGAGGAAAAACCTTCGCCGTTCGAGTTGGGGGATCGCCGGTCGATCCGTAACGTTCGGAGAGACGGGGGGTGCGGAACGTCAACGGCGCCGTTCGACTAGTTCGACGACGTACCCGTCCGGGTCACGAACGAACGCGATCCGGCTCCCGCTGGCCGCCTCCCGGGACGGTTCGGCGACGACGGGCGGATCGACCGTCTCGACGAGCCGTCGGAACGCGCCGTCGAGGTCCTCGACCCCGATGGCGACGTGTTCCCGAAGCGGAGGACCGCGTCCGTGGCGTTCCGGTGGCCGCTCCGGATGATAGGTGAACTGGATCTCCGGACCGGAACGGCCGGAAACGTAGACGTTCTCGATCCCGTCCGCTCCGGTGAACCGTTTCGACCGCTCGAACCCGAGCCCGTCCAGATAAAACTCGAGCGTGGATTCGAGGTCGGACACGGGAAACGCGACGTGTATGACGTCCATTCGAACGGATTCTCGACGAGTCGGTTTTACTGTGACGAACGTGACGGACTCCGCCGCACCGTCGATCAGATCGGAGGGACCACTATCTCGGAGGAGAGTTTTGATGCGTGCCTTCTATTCGACTTCACTCGTCGGCGGTGTACGCACCGGTTCGATCCGACGGACCGCAAGAATCGACTCGTCGTAGTCTACGATGCAGAAAGACGATACTGCCCAATGTGGAGTTTCGAGAACGGCCCACCAGTCAAACGCTCAACGAAGTCATCAGGGACACGCCAGAAGATTCGACGATTTCGTTGAGCTTTGAAACGCTGCGATCCTGTACATGTGTGTCAACCCCCATCGAATTGGTTCACAGCAGCGCCGACGTGTGAAGTACCGCGGGGACAAGCCCCGCGGCTTCGCGGTTTTGACCGCACGTCCCAAACCGGGCCGTGCCGTCGCAGGCGAATGTAATTCCCCTCGACCTTCCCGTGACGGGTCGGCTGGAATTCACACCCGAACGCTCGATGCGTCCGTGAGGGTCGGCGGCTCCACCCCGCCCGACGACTCCCGTCGCACCACGCTGAAGACGTGGGTTTTGAGAGGAGTCGCATGTCCAAACCATCTCAGTCAGCGTTGGATTACGGTCTGTAATCCGTCTTTGTGGGTCTCTGACTGTACTCACTGTCCGAACCGTGGTTTGGTTAATCCTTCGACGGCCTTCACCCTCGGGTCAAGCCCCGAGGCACTCCGCCTGCTCAGCCTGTAGACGGAGTCGGGGGGAGTTCCGAGTATGGGCGGGTTATCGGCCGATCGTTCCTTGATAGGTGAGTGGTGCGTCGGGATTAATCAGGAAGGCCACGAGCAGTGTTTCTTCCTGCGCGCTGACGGTCAGATCGGTTGCGTTGACGAGCAGCCCGCTTTCCGTCCTGTCGAAGGTGGTGTCATTGGCTTCGACCGCGCCATCAAAGACATAGAAGTACGTATGCCATCCCTCGATTGCGGGGAGTTGGACACTGGTTCCCGCGTCAAGTTGCACGTCATAGAAGTTGACGTCATTGCGTACGTAGAACGGCGCGTCCGACTCCTCCGGGCCGAAGAGATGTCGCCACTCGTTGGTGACGGGCTCCGGAACGGACCCATGTTGGATAGTCGGGTCAAGATCGACAGTGTGTGGTCGGACGAAGATCTGCAAGAGCCGCAGCTGTGGATCATCGTCGAGGGTTTGCTCCTCGTGCCAGAAGGCGCTGCCAGCGTTCATCACCATCAGGTGGTCGGAGTCTATGACTAACTCGTTCCCCGCTCGGTCCTTGTGACGCATTATACCGGTCGGGACGTAGGAAACGATCTCGTCGTTCTGATGGGGGTGCATCGAAACGAACGTGCCGGGGTCCAGAAAGGCCTCGTCAATGCGCGCCAGCGGACCGTAGCCGTGGTCGTCGTGGTCCGGCAGGTTTCGCCCGGGGTAGTTCGAGTGGATCCTGAACTTTCCCTGATTCTGCGAGATGTCCGTGCGTGGGGCCTTGTAGAGTTCTGTGTTGAGGGTGTTCCCTGTCATTCGTCCCGCTCCGTGATTTCAAGGACCTTGCCAGCGGCGATGGTCTGACCCATATCGCGGACCGCGAACGAACCGAGCTCCGGTATCTCGGAGGACGGCTCGATGCTGAGTGGCTTCTGTGGGCGCACGGTGACGACCGCGGCGTCACCGGACTTGATGAAGTCGGGGTTCTCCTCGGCGACCTCGCCAGAGGCCGGGTCGATCTTCTGGTCGATCGACTCGATCGTACACGCGACCTGCGTGGTGTGCGCATGGAAGACCGGCGTATAGCCCGCGGTGATGACCGACGGGTGCTGCATGACGACGATCTGTGCGGTGAACGTGTCGGCGACTGTCGGCGGGTCGTCGATGGGGCCGGCAACGTCGCCGCGGCGGATGTCGTCCTTGCCGACACCCCGGACGTTGAATCCGACGTTGTCACCGGGCTCGGCCTGGTCGACTTCCTCGTGGTGCATCTCAATTGTCTTCACCTCGCCACCGACGTCAGAGGGCTGGAAGCTGACGTTGTCACCCGTATTGAGCATCCCCGTTTCGACGCGGCCCACCGGCACGGTCCCGATGCCCGAGATCGTGTAGACATCCTGAATGGGGAGGCGCAGTGGCGCGTCCGTCGGCGGGGACGGCTCCGGCAGGTTGTTGAGCGCTTCAACGAGGGTTTCTTCGTTGTACCACGGCGTGTTGTCCGACGGTTCTGAGACGTTGTCACCCTCGAAGGCGGAGGTCGGAATGAATCTCGTGTCCTCGATATTGAAGCGAACCTGGTTCAGGAGTTCCTTGATCTCGTCAACGGTCGAGCGGTAGCGGTCTTCCTCGTAGTCGACGAGGTCCATCTTGTTGACCGCGACGATGAGTTCGTCGATGCCGAGGGTCCGCGAGAGAAAGACGTGTTCCTGGGTCTGGGGTTGGACGCCGTCATCAGCCGCAACGATGAGGACGGCGTGGTCGGCCTGGCTCGCACCTGTAATCATATTCTTGACGAAGTCGCGGTGCCCAGGTGTATCGACGATAGTAAAGTCGTACGTATCCGTCGAGAACTCCTGGTGGGCAATATCGATGGTGACGCCGCGCTCGCGTTCCTCGGCGAGGTTGTCCATGACGTAGGCGAACTCGAACCCGCCCTTGCCCTTCTCTTCGGCTTCCTCGCGGTGCTGTTCGATGACGTGCTCGGGGACGCTCCCCGTCTCGTAGAGGAGTCGTCCCACGAGCGTGCTCTTTCCGTGGTCGACGTGACCGATGATGGCCAGGTTTTGATGGGGTTTGTCAGTACTCACTGTGGTCCCAACTACGATGTTGGAACCTAAATACTACCAAGTTAGAAGTATGGTTGTAACTTCCACATCTGGAAGGAACGATGGGGTTCTCGAATGCATCAGCGCAGACAATACCGTCCAGAACACACATAAATACGAAAGTCGTAGTAAAGATATGAGCGAATCTGAGATGGCGGCCGAACCGAAATACGATGGAGCAGTCGATGGCCGTGAGTTCTTCTCCCTGCTTGGAAAGGCACACACCATGGCCATCCTCCGAAAAATTGTCCTTGGAGACGATCAGCCAGCTCGGTTTGGGGAGATTAAGAAATCGCTTTCACTCTCGCCCAATACCCTCTCACGGCGCCTTGACGAACTCGTAGCCGCCGGGCTGCTTCAGAGAACGCAGTACGACGAGATTCCCCCGCGCGTGGAGTACGAGACGACCGAAATGCTGGATGATCTCGAACCGACCTTCCGAGAGTTGGAAACCTGGATGGAGCAATACGGAGCAGAAGACCTTGGATGTCCTGAGTGAACGGAGAACGAAGAGACGAAGAACGCCGTCCGTGTTGAAAAGTACCACAGAGCAGTCGTACCCTGAGAATGAGACGATCACACCACGGACGCCGTGATCGCCCCTCAACCGCGACTACATCGCTGCAGGGAGGACCCCAATCCGTGAAAGGGAGCAGTGGGTCGTGTTGCTCGCCTCTGGTTCGTGACCCGCCTGACTGAGCGACTGAACGTGTACTGGGATCGTCGCTAGAGAGTGGTAACGCTGATCAGTATCGCTAGGGCCCATACAATTTCTCACGCATGCTTGATAGTAACGTCAACGAGAGTTCGAGATGGACGCTTGATCGGTGAGAAGAACCACGAATCGACGGAGATTCGACCCAAAACTAGCCCATCCTCCGAAACTGTGGAGGGACGCGGGAAGAAATTGTATATCGCGGTATATGATTTATAAACGGACGGGGAAACGGTCCATCCATCGACGGCTAACAACGGCCATTGGCGGGATACCGTCGACCTCGGCGCGTCAGGCGCGGGATCGGGCCGGTCAGCTCTCGATCGGGATCCGGTTCCGTTGACGGCGCACCCGCACGGTAGCCGGACCTCGAGGATTCCGTTGGCGGACTCGGCGCTGATCGACTCGTCGTGGACGTCCTTCGGGAAGCGGCGATGGGAGGTTCGACGGTGCGGCGGGCGTCCGCGTGGTCGGCCGCGACGGTGAGCACCCCTCGTTCCACGAGACGGTCATCCCCTCGGGGGCGAAGCCCGGCAACCCGACGTGAGGACGAACGCGTCGTCCTCCTCGTACAGTTCGGAGTCGTTACTCCCCGTTGAACCAGTCGGCAGCGCCATAGCTGACCACCGTTGAGTATTTGCGGAGAATCAAGGAGAAAGCCGCGCTTCAGCGCGGGGAGGATGTCAAGCGTGGCTTGAACGAGACGGGCGTTTCGACGGTCACCGCCGATGGTCGGTTGGAGGACCGATATAAATCACATACCGCAATATCAATTCACCCGGAGCCACCCCAACCGGCCGTTTCAAGACGCTGCCGGACGACCGGCGCGTGTGAGCGAGGACACGGAGCGATCGGCGGAACGAACCGGCTACGGTGAGGCGCTCCTGACCGCCGACGGCGTGGAGTTCGGCGAGCGTGACGCCGCCCTCCTTCGGACGATCGACCGAACGGGATCGGTCGCGACCGCGAGCGCGGAGCTCGAACGGTCCCGGGCGCGTGCGCTCACGCGGATCGAGACGCTCGAGGAGGCCTTCGGGACCCTCGTGGAGCGGACGCGGGGCGGCAGCGGCGGCGGCGGAAGCCGACTGACCGCGGCCGCCGAGACGCTGTTGACGCGATACGGCCGGCTGCAAGCCGCACTGACCGCCGCGGCGCAAGTCCCCGAAACCGTCCTCGAGGGAACGGTGACCGACGTCGACGGGGAACTGGCGACGGCGAAGACGCCCGTCGGCGAGGTGCGAGCGCTTCGGGATCGGGCGGCGGTCGGGGACACGGTGCAGCTTCGGATCGGCGCGGACGCGGTCACGCTGTCGGCGGTCGGCGAGGCGTCGGATCCGGATTCGACGAGCGCAAGGAACCGGGTTCGGGGAACCGTGACCGGCGTCGATCCGGGAGCGACGGTGCGAACCGTGACGGTCGACGTCGACGGGACGACGGTCAGCGCGCTCGTGACCGCCGAGAGCGCGGCGCGGCTATCGCTGGCCGGGGGACGGGACGTCGTCGTGACCTGGAAGGCGACCGCGACGCGGATGGTGCCGGTTCGATCGGCGGCGAACGGGTGGAAAAGCGGCGCCAGCGAGCGCTAGACCCGGAGCAGCTGTGCGTGGCGCGTCCCGTCGAACTCGAGGACGGCGTCCTCGTCGACGAGGCCGGCCTCGATGGCGATCCCGACGGCGGTCTCGCCGACGATGTTCGCGATCTGTGCGCGCCGGAGCCCGGCGACGACCTCCTCGCGGGTCGCCTCGACCGCGTCGGGACCGCCGTAGAACTCCTCGGTGACCGCGAGCGTGGCCGCCTCGTTCTCGAAGGTCTCCCCGAGACAGTCGGGATCGCAGACCGAGACGAGGACGCCCTTTTGGGTGTCCCGCTCGCGCAGGAGCATTTACCGGCCCCCGTCCTCCGACTCGAAGCCGTCGATCCCCCCACCGAGACTCTCCTCGAGATCGCCTCCGAGCCCCGCTCCGGAGTTCCCGCCGAGGCCGCCGCCACGGCCAGCTCCGCCGGCGCCGCCGGCCTGTTCCCCCGGCGCGCGCTCGTTCACCGGACCGCTGCCGCCGTGTTCCTCGACGAGCTCACGTTCGCGTTCCTGTCGGAGCCGTTCGGCCTCCTCGGCGACCTCCTCGGCCTCCTCGTGCTCGCCGGTCTCCTCGAGGGCGCGGGCCTTCTCCTCGAGGACGTCGGCGTTCCGGTGGCCGAGGCGGATCGCGTTGTTGAACGCGGTGACGGCGTCCTCCGCGAGGCCGCGTTCGAGCAGGAAGAACCCCCGGTTGTACCACGCCTGCGCGAATCGCGGGTCGATCTCGACGGCGCGTTCGGCGTGCTCGAGCGCCTCCTCGTGGCGGCCGAACTCCCAGAGCGCGTACGCGAGGTTCGTCTCGGCGGTCGCGGCGTGCTCGGAGTCGTCGTCGATCCGGAGCGCCTCCTCGTAGGCGCCGATCGCCTCGTCGTACTCCTCGAGCTCGGCGTGGGCGACGCCCTTGTTCACCCACGCCTCCTGGGCCTCGAGGGAGTCCTCCTCGGCGTACATCGCCGCGCGCTCGAAGGTGCCCGTGGCCTCCTCGAAGCGGTTGATCCCCATGTACGAGAGGCCGACGTCGAGCAGCTGTTCGACGTCGACCTGGTCGTCGGCGATGTTCCGGCGGTCGAGCGCGTCCGTGATGACGCGCGTGTCGACCGGGTCGACGGCGGTCGGGTCGGCGTTCAGCTCGGGGGGATCGAGGGTGAACTCCTCGTAGTCCTCGTCGAGCCCCTGCCCGGCCGAGAACTCGTGGTCGTGGTCGTCCGGCTCGTCGGTCATATGGCCCGAGTTGGCGGTCGCGGCGGGTAAGGGTTACGTCACGGGGGGTGAGAGGCCGGCCCAGCACGCCACGGAGGGTGAGAGGTCGAGCGATCACGACCGTCCGGAACGGCTCCCCGGGACGGGTCCCCGGCGGCGCCTTTTTGTCCGTCCGGCGACGACGACCGGCGAAATGCGCGCGTTCTTCGCGGTCGACCTGCCGACCGACCTGGCCGACCGGATCGCCGAGGTGCAGGGGGAGCTCCGGGCGGCGGAGGGGCTGCGGTTCACCGACCCCGAGCAGGCGCACATCACGCTTGAGTTTCTCGGCGACGTTCCGGACGGGAGCGAGCGCGGCGGCGGGGGCGAAAGCGACCTCGACGCGGTGATCGAGGCCGGTCGCGAGGCGGTTCAGGAGGCGGACGTCGAACCCTTCATCGCGTCCGTCCGGGGACTCGGCGCGTTCCCCTCGACCGAGTACATCCGCGTGGTCTGGGCTGGCATCGGCGACGGATCGGCCGAGCTGACCCGGCTCCAGGCGGGGATCGAGTCGCGGACGACCGCCCTCGGCTACGAGCCCGACGACCACGAGTTCACGCCGCACGTGACGCTGGCACGAATGGACGACGCGCGCGGGAAGGGGATCGTACAGGAGGCGATCCGGACCGCCGAGGCCGACGTGGGATCGTTCACGGTCGAGGCAGTCCGACTGAAGCGGTCGACGCTGACCGAGTCGGGCCCGGTCTACGAGACCGTCGAGTCGTTCCCGCTGTCGTCGTGAGCGGGCGGCTGGGGAGGGTCCGCAGGGTCGGCGGCGTCCGTGGCGGAGCGGGCATCGTGCACGGTGACCCGCACGCGGTCGATCCGGGTCGCGCTCGCGGACAGCACCTCGAGCGTGACGGCCCCGAGCTCGACGCGGTCGCCGTCGGCCGCCACCCGGCCGAGGTGGTGGTGGACGAGGCCGGCGACGGTCTCGAAGGCCTCGGTCGTCGGGAGGTCGGTGTCGAGCGTCTCGTTGAGGTACGCGACCGTCGTCCGACCGTGGACGACCGCGACGCCCGCCTCGAGGACCCGGACCGGATCGGCCTCGCCGCGACCGACGATCTCGCCGACCACCTCCTCGATCACGTCCTCCATCGTCGCCAGTCCCGTGACCGCGCCGTACTCGTCGACCACGACGACCAGCCGGACGCCGTCGCGTTGCATCTCGCCGAGCAGCTCGTCGAGGGGTTTGGTCTCCGGGACGAACGTCGGATCGGCGAGGAGATCCGGGAGGTCGTCGAGCTGGGTCTCGGACGGCTCGGGCCGCGTCATCGCGTCGCGAACGTCGAGGACCCCCAGGATGTCGTCCCGGTTCTCGCCGAAGACCGGCAGGCGCGTGAGTCCCTCGCGGGCGCCGGTCTCGATCGCTTCGGTGAGCGTCGCCGTGGCGGGCAACGAGACGACGTCGGTCCGCGGGACCATCACGGCGCGAACGGCGGTTCCCTCGAGATCGAGGACGCGGCGGATCATCGCGCTCTCGTCGGACTCGAGGACGCCGGCCTCCTCCCCGGAGAGGACGATCGTCTCGATCTCCTCCCGGGAGAGGTACGTCTCGAAGCCGGCCTCGCCGCCGGTGACGCGGTTGACGACGCCGACGGCGGCCTCGAAGACGACGAGCACCGGCCAGAGGACGCGCTGGACGAGGACGACGATCCGGGAGACGCGCAGCGCGTGGCGTTCCGCGTTGGTGACGGCGTAGGATTTCGGCGCGATCTCGCCGAAGACGATGACGAACACCGAGGTGAAGACGGTCGCGCCGGTGGCCGCCTGGCTCGGCGGGAGTATCTGGACGAGAACCGCCGTCGCGACCGCGGCGGCGGCGATGTTGGCGACGTTGTTGCTCACGAGCACGGTGACGAGGAAACGGTGCGGGTCCTCCCGGAGCCTGGCGAGCGCGGCCGACCCGGGCACGCCGGCCGCGACGAGGGAGTCGACCCGGTGGCGGCCCACCGAGAAGACGGCGAGTTCGCTGCTCGAGAAGAAGGCGCTGATCGCGGTCAACGCCAGGATGGCCAGGACCCCCGCTCCGATCGCGGACACGTTCATACGGGGCGTACGTCGGAGCGCCCCATAAGCCTCGGCCGTGGCAACCGGGGGGAAACCGTCTATGTGAGACACACCCAAAATCCATGATACCACCCGACATGGTCGACGTCCGGATGAAAAAGGATTAACCACCCGCCCCGAATCGTTTCGAGTATGAACGTACTCGTGACGGATCCGATCGCTGACGCGGGCCTCGATCGGCTCCGAAACGCGGGCCACACCGTGGAGACGGCCTACGACATCGAGGGCGGCGAAGCGCTCGTCGAGGCGATCGAGGGCGTCAATGCCCTGATCGTCCGGTCGGGGACCGAGGTCTCCCGTGAAGTCTTCGAGGCGGCCGACGATCTGGTCATCGTCGGGCGAGCGGGGATCGGCGTCGACAACATCGACATCGACGCCGCGACCGACCACGGCGTCATCGTGGCGAACGCGCCGGAAGGTAACGTCCGCGCCGCCGCCGAACACACGGTCGCGATGACCTTCGCCGTCGCGCGGTCGATCCCGCAGGCGCACGGCCGCCTGAAGGACGGCGAGTGGGCGAAAGGCGAGTTCCTCGGCGCCGAGGTGAACAACAAGACGCTCACGATCGTCGGCCTCGGCCGCGTCGGTCAGGAGGTCGCCAAGCGGCTCGACTCGCTCGGGATGGATCTGGTCGTCTACGACCCCTACATCTCCGAGGAGCGCGCCGATCGCATGGGCGCCGAGCTCGTCGAGGACCTCCACGACGCGCTCGCGGCCGGCGACTTCGCGACGATCCATACCCCGCTGTTGCCCGAGACCGAGGGAATGATCGGCGAGGAGGAGCTCGCCCAGCTCGAGGGCGGCTACCTCATCAACTGCGCCCGCGGCGGGATCGTCGACGAGGACGCCCTCGCGGCGGCCGTCGAGGACGGCACGCTCGCCGGGGCGGCGCTCGACTCGTTCGCGACCGAGCCGCTCCCGACGGACTCGCCGCTGCTCGACGTCGAGGACGTCGTCGTGACGCCGCACCTCGGCGCCGCGACCGAGGCGGCCCAGGAGAACGTCGCGACGGACACCGCCGACGCGGTGATCGCGGCGTTCAACGACGAACCCGTGATCAACGCGCTCAACGCGCCCTCGGTCGACGAGAGCGCGTTCCCGCGCATCGAGCCGTACATCGACCTGGCCGAGACGGCCGGCAAGGTCGCCGCCCAGCTGCTCGAGGGCCGCATCACGGAGATCGAGGTGACCTACGAGGGCGACATCGCCGAGGAGGAAGTCGACCTGGTCACCGCCTCCGCGCTCAAGGGCGTCTTCGAGCCGCTGGAGTGGCAGGTCAACGCGGTGAACGCCCCCCAGCTCGCCGAGGACCGCGGGATCGACGTGGTCGAGTCGAAGAGCCGCCAGAGCGAGGACTTCCAGAGCATCGTCCGGGTCACCGTCCACAACGGCGACGACGCGCTCGCGGTCGAGGGGACGCTGTTCGCCGGCGAGGACCCGCGGATCGTCCGTATCGACGGGTTCCGCGTCGACGCGGTCCCCTACGGCCACATGCTCGTCGCCCGGAACGCGGACACGCCGGGCGTCATCGGCCTCATCGGGACCGTCCTCGGCGACCACGACGTGAACATCGCCGGGATGTTCAACGCCCGCCAGGTCCACGGCGGCGAGGCGATCACGGTGTACAACCTCGACCAGGAGGTCCCGACCGCGGCGGTCGAGGAGCTGCTGGCCGACGACCGGATCATCTCGGTGACGGAGATCACCCTCGACGCGGCGAACGGGCGCGAGGAATAGGCGGCGACGGCTCGGCGCGAGGGGTTTTTAAAACGTCAGTTCTCGAGCAGCTCGAGCACCGCGTCGACGTCGTTGGCGACCGGCTCGGGGTCGTTGCCGGCCTCGTAGGCGGCGTCGGGGTCCTTCAAGAGGTGGCCGGTCGTCAGGCAGACGACGCGCTCGTCGGCGTCGACGACGTCCTCGCGGCGGAGCTTCCGCAGGCCGGCGACGCTGGCCGCGGAGGCGGGCTCGACGCCGATTCCCTCCGCGGCGAGCGCGCGCTGTGCGTCGGTGATCGCGTCATCGGAGACGGCGACCGCGGTGCCGCCGGTGTTCCGAATGCCGGGCAGCGCCTTCGGCGCATTGACCGGGTTACCGATCCGGATCGCGGTCGCGCGCGTCTCGACGTCCTCCCAGCGGCGGATCGCGTCGGCACCCTCCTCGATCGCCTCGACCATCGGGGCGGCGCCGGCGGCCTGGACGCCGGTGAGCTTCGGGACGTCGTCGACGTCGAGCGCGCCCGACTGGACCAGCTCCCGGAAGGCCTTATACAGCGCCGCGGTGTTGCCGGCGTTGCCCACCGGCAGGACGATCCGATCCGGATACGTGCCGTGGTCGGCGTGGAACGCCTCGAGGATCTCGAAGCCGATCGTCTTCTGGCCCTCGAGGCGGAACGGGTTCAGCGAGTTGAGCAGGTAGGCCTCGCCGCGGGCGGCAAGCTCCTGGACGATGTCGAGGCAGGCGTCGAAGTTGCCGTCGACCTCGAGGATCCGCGCGCCGTGGAGGCTGGCCTGCGCGACCTTCCCGGCCGCGACCTTCCCGGCCGGCAGGAGGACCAGCGTCTCGAGGTCCGCCCGGCCACCGTAGGCGGCGAGCGCGGCCGAGGTGTTGCCCGTGGAGGCGCACGCGAGCGCGCCAACGCCGAGCTCCTCGGCGACGCGAACGCCGACGGTCATCCCGCGGTCCTTGAACGACCCCGTCGGGTTCATCCCCTCGTGTTTGATCCGGAGCGTCTCGACGCCGACGTCGGCCTCGAGCCGCGGCGCCTCGTGGAGCGGGGTGTCGCCCTCCGGCAGGGTGACGCCGAGGTCGAACGGGAGCGCCTCCCGGTAGCGCCAGACGCCGCGGTCGGGGCCGTCCGTGGACGCGCCGTCGCCGAAGTCGTCGAAGGTCGGCGGGGTCGCATAGCGGGCCTCCAGCAGGCTCCCGCAGTCGTCGCAGGTGTAACGGACGTCCTCGAAGGGGGCGAACGTGGAGCCGCAGTCGATGCAGGCGAGCCACACCCCGTCGTCGGCGCACTCGGGGGCGTCCGGCGCGGGCGTGTCGAGATCGAGCGTCATCGTTCCAGGGTTGCCCCGCCGACGTAAAAAGGAGGACGGTCGGCGCGGCCGACGGCGAACCTGGACCGCGGCGCGGGGATCCGCGAGGTCAACGACGCCGCGGGCGGCTCATAGTGATTACTGCGAGTCATTACCTCCGCGATGACCGGTATCGTTGACGAGAGCTGCTGAATCGACGTCTTTTGACACTCTCCGCGAAACTATTCGCAGTAATCACTATCAGGTCGTCGTCGACTTCGACTCGTCCTCGGTTTCGGGGAGATCGACGCCCTCGGCCGCCTCCAGGTTGGCGGTCTCCTTCTCGGTCGCGACGTGCCACCGGTCGACCGTGGACTCGTACTCGGCGAGGATCTCCGAGACCTCCGCCTTCAGGCCGTCGTCGTTGACGTTCACCTCGAAGACGAACTCCTCGTCGGCCTCGCCGCGGCCGACCCGCTGGATGTTGGCGCTTATCAACTCGTTGTCGAAGTAGTAGGGCGCCAGCTGAGTCATCACGTTCCGGTAGACCGTGTCCTCGACCTTCCGGAGCGCCTTCCGGCCGGCGGAGTCGGCTGCACGCGCGACGTGTTCGATCGACTCGCCCCAGCGGTCGATCGCGCCCTCGTTGTCGCCCGCCTCGACCTTCTCGTAGGACTCCGAGAGCTTCTCGCCGGCGGTCTGCATGTCCTCGCTCGCGGTCTTGCCGGCCTTCTCCCCCTCGCCCTTGCTCACCGAGGCCTGTTCGGCCGTCTTCTCGGAGACGTCCTCGTCGATCCGCTCGTGGGTTCGCGGTCGCCACTCGTCCCACTCGTGGAAGGCGTCGTCGTTGACGCCGGCCTCCCGGAGCGCCTGCGTGATCTTCTCGCCGTGTTCGACCATATCCCCCCAGTCCCCGCGGACCTTGAACCCGGAGATGCTCTCTTCCATCGGTTGGGCGAGGCGTACGTAACGGAGGCGTAAAGCCCCTCCGACGCCGCGGACCGTGGTTCATCGACGGCGGTCCACGATCCGCGGTCGCCGCGGCCGGATCCGTCGGCGGGTTTTTGGTGGTCGCCACGGAGGAAGGGCGTATGGGCTACCGCGTCGTCGATCCCGACTCGGTCGAACCGGCCCCGGACCGACCGTGCGAGATGCGCGGGCTGACGGAGCCGGCGGGGCTCTCGGAGTTCGCGATGAACCGCTATCGCGCGGCGCCGGGCGAACGGATCCCGCTGGCGTACCACTACCACGAACGACAGGAGGAGGCGTTCTACGTGCTCTCCGGGGAGCTGGCGATCGAGACGCCGGGGGAGACCTACGTGGTGCCGGCCGGACAGGTGTTCGCCGTCGATCCCGGTGACCCCCATCGCGCGTACAATCCCGCGGACGCCGAGGAGGCAGTCGAGGTGCTCGCGATCGGGGCACCGCAAACGACGGGCGACGCCAAGCCGTACGAGTCGGCCGAATCCGACGGGGCCGATCGGCTGACGGAGTGAATCGAGACCGACGAATCGGATGGATCGAAGGGCTGCCGCGTCGTTCGAAGCCGGGCCGGCCGTCAGGCCGCGTCGTCGCCGTTTCCGGGGGCGTGTACGTCGTCGTTTCGGGAGTCCCACACGAACCAAAGCATCGCGAGCGTCATCCCCGTGATGGCGACTCCGGACACGATCGTCGCGGCCGTAATGAGCGTCTGCATACCTCGGGATCCGCCGGCAGCACAAATCAACGTGTCGGCTTCGGTCGAGCGGGGATCCGGGTCGGGCAGCCGGAATCCACCGGAACGTCGACGGAACTCCCCCGGAACCGACCGGAACCCCGACGGAACCGACCGCACCCGTCGAGACGATGATCGGCGGGATTCTTGACCGTCGAGCGCGACCGCTTCGACGATGACTCTCTACGACGCGTGCAAGCCGGCGCTGTTCGCGCTCCCGCCGGAGACCGCACATCGGGCGACCCACCGGCTGTTGCGGACCGTCCAGGGGACTCCGGTGACGGAGCTCCTCCGGCGGCGGTACGTCGTCGAGGACGACCGGCTCCGGACCACGGCGTTCGGCTGCGCGTTCCCGAACCCGGTCGGCGTCGCGGCGGGGTTCGACAAGAACGCCGAGGTTCCCCGCGCGCTGGCCGCGCTGGGGTTCGGCCACGTCGAGGTCGGCGGGGTCACCGCGGAGGCCCAGCCCGGGAACCCGCGGCCGCGGATGTTCCGGCTCCGGGCCGACGAGGCGCTCATCAACCGGATGGGGTTCAACAACCAGGGCGCCGACCGCGTCGGCGAACGGCTCGCGAGCGAGCCGCTGCCGGACGTGCCGGTCGGGATCAACGTCGGGAAGTCGAAGTCGACGCCGCTGTCGGAGGCCCCGGCCGACTACCGATACACGTACGAGCGCGTCGCCGACGCCGGCGACTACTTCGTGGTCAACGTCTCGAGCCCGAACACGCCCGGGCTCCGGTCGCTGCAGAACCGGGACGCCCTCGAGTCGATCCTCGGAGAGCTGGTCGACGCCGGCGCCGCCCCCCTGCTCGTGAAGCTCTCGCCGGACCTGCCGCGGCCCGCCATCGAGGAGGCGCTGGCGGTCGTCGACGACCTCGATCTGGACGGCGTGATCGCGACCAACACGACGACGGACCGGCCGGACTCGCTGCGGAGCCCGCAGCGTGCCGAACGCGGCGGCCTCTCCGGAAAGCCGATCGAGGGGACCGCGACCGACCTGATCCGGTTCATCGCCGAGCGGACCGACGCGCCGATCGTCGGCGTGGGCGGGATCGACGACGCGTACGGCGCCTACGAGAAGATCCGCGCCGGCGCGTCGGTCGTCCAGCTATACACCGGCTTGGTTTATAAGGGGCCGAGCGTCGCCCGCGACGTCAACGCCGGACTCCTCGACCTGCTCGAGCGCGACGGGTTCGAGTCGATCGAGGCGGCCGTGGGCGTTGACCGTCGGGCATAAACATATCCGAAAACGGATTGTAATCCGAAATGGTTCGGTATAATATCATTCGATCTCGGGACAGATCGCGTCGATCGATCCGCGGTACCGCCCGAGATCCGGCCTGCGACCATGTGAGTCACCAGCCGGGGCGACGTGAGGAGTCCCGGGCGAATCCGGCCTGAACAACCCGTATTCGGCGGGTCTGCGTACGACGGTGATCGACGTCGAAGCGGCTCCCGGAGCACCTTCCGGTCTACCGATGATGGGATCGATCGTCCTCGTATGGCCAAAGATCGGCAGATTCCGGATGTATTCGAACCGCATCACGGATAACTGAACGAACTGGTTTCCGTACGTTTTAAAGGGTCGGCCACGGCCGATCCGATCAGTACGATGAGTCCGATCCCGCACCCCAACTCCCCCTCTCGATCCCTTTAAATATCAATTATATATACTACTTTGTCATCATATATGAACTATTCTTCGCCGGGCGGGGCGGTCCACTCCTCGCCGTCGTCCTGCGGTTCGTAGCCGATCGTCTCGCGAGCGTGGTCCAGGTCGTCGAGCCAGCGGCGGTCGTTGGCGCTGACGCCGTAGAAGTGGTCCCACTCGACGGAGTCGTCACGGAGGCATCGGTCGACGAGCTGCGCGAGGTCCCGCCGCGACTGCCAGAGGCCCTTCATTCGGGCGACCTGCTCCGCGTAGGCGTCGTCGCCGCGCTCCCAGCGCCCCTCGTCGACGCCGCGCTCGGCGTCGCCGTAGGGGTGATCGTACTCGGGCGCACGGACGGCGCCGATCCGGAGCGCGTAGAACCGGATCCCGTGCGCCTCGGCGCAGAGCCGGCCGAGGTCCTCACCGTGGCTCTTCGAGAGTCCGTACGGGGAGTCCGGCCGGTGGGGCTCGTCGTGTCCCGCACGAACCCCCGTGTCGTGGTAGACCTCGGGCTCGTTCCGAACCTCCGCCATCCCGACGGCGTGGTTCGAGGAGGCGAACACGATCGACTCGAGGCCCGCGTCGACCGCGGCCTCGTAGACGGCGTGGATGCCCTCCAGGTTTGACCGGAGGTCCTCGGACCAGCCCACGTCTCGGGACCCCGACGAGAACGCGCTCGCCTCCCGGATCAACTAACCGGCAGCGCGGAGTCCCCTTCTTCAAGCGCGAGCAAAGCGAGCGGTAGGGAGGGGAGGGGAGGAGCGCGTTCGTATCGCTGGGTATGTCCGTTTTCTATAAATAGCCGCGATACTACATTGAAACTGTGGCAGACGACTACGTGCGTCGGACGGCAATCACCCGCCTCTCGGTAGACGACGAGCAACGCGATCTGCTCGAAGAGACCATCTCCGAGTGGAAACGGGGCTGTCAAATCGCCACCGACCTCGCGTGGGGGCACTGCAACACCAAGAGCGATGTGCAACCCCTCGCCTACGATCCTGTGCGCGACGAGACCGACCTCGGGAGTCAGCACGCAATTCTGGCCACTCACCAAGCCGCACAAGCCATCACTGGCTGTATCGAACGCCGGGCGAAAGGCAAGAAGGTCAGCAAGCCGACGTTCACCGCGCCAACCGTGAAGTACGATACGCGGACGATGACGGTGTTCGATGACGATACCGTGTCCCTCTCTACGACGGAGCGCCGGGTGCGGTGTCCGCTCGACCTTCCCGATGCCGACGATGGCTACCAGCGACAGTACCTCGACTCGGACGAATGGAGTGTTACCGAAAGCACGCTCACCGCCCGAGACGGCGAGTTCTTCTTGCATATCGGTTTCCGCCGGTACAAGAACGATACCGAACGGAACACCGCCGAGGACGGAACGGTTCTCGGGGTTGACCTCGGTATCGAAAACCTCGCCGTCACCAGCACCGCTTACTTCTTCAGCGGGCGGGAGCTAACCCACCGACTCCGCGAGTTCGAGAAGGTACGCGCCGGGTTGCAACAGGCCGGAACACGAAGCGCTCATCGAACGCTCGTACAGTCGAGCGGTCGGGAACTTCGCTACGTCCGCGACGTGCTTCACCGAGCATCGAACGCACTGATAGACGAAGCCCTCCGATACGACTGCGACGTCATCGCGTTCGAGAACCTAACCCACATCCGCGATCGAACCGGCGCGTCGTGGGGTCACAAGTGGGCGTTCCGAACGCTCTACGAACAGGTCGAGTACAAAGCCGAAGCGGTCGGTATCTCGGTGAAGCAAGTCGGGTCGGCGTACACATCGAAGCGGTGTTGTGAGTGTGGATTCACGGCAGACGAGAACCGCCCGTCACGGAACGACTTTCGATGCGTGAAGTGCGGGTCGGAAGCGAACGCGGACTACAACGCGGCGAAGAACATCGGGATACGGTATGTCCGTCGAGGCCAACAGTCGTCTCGGCGGACGGGCGACAGTCAGCTCGCCCTCAAGTCCGGAACGGTGAAGCCGAAAGGCGGATTTACCGCCTACCCCAATGGGTTCGAGGCCGAGTTCACGGACAAGCCCCACCCTCCACGAGCGAACCTCTCAGAGTGAGCGAAGTAGGGTGGGGTAGTTGACCGCGAGATGCACGACCGCGTCCTGTCCCTCGAAATGCGGCCGGATCTCGTCGTACTCACGGACGTCCGCGACGACCGACTCGCCCGGGCCCGTCGGCCCGTCCACGTCGAGGAGCGTGAACGCGTAGTCGTCCGAGAGGTGGTCCGTGATCGCCGTGCCGACCCTGCCGGCCGCGCCGGTAACGAGGACGTTCATACGGTCGTGACATCGAATGCCAGCAATATATAAGTGTGCCAGGGTGGACCGACGGAGGGCGTCGCGTGGTCCGGCCTGACCGTCAGTCGCCGCGAACGAAGGTGACGGGACTGGGCGCGTTCAGGATGACCTCCTGGGCCGTCGATCCGAAGACCGCCTTCCCGGTCGGGGAGCGCTTGCGGCCGCCCACGACGATGAGGTCGGCGCCCTCGTCCCGCGCGAGTTCGACGATCTGCTCGCCGTGGTTTCCGACCGACCCGCGGACGTCGGTCGCGATGCCGGCGTCCGCGAGCCGTTGCTCGAGCTCGCGAACGATCGTGGCTCGACGAGCGACGCCGTCGGGGTCCGGAACGCCGGGAATCTCGAGCCGGTCGAGCACGGTGTCGTACTCGTCGTCGGTGAACACGTGGGCGATCGTGACCGTCGCGTCCGCGGGGCCGGCGATGTCGGTCGTCGTCGACACGAGCTCGTCGACGCGGTCGTCGTCCGACGGACCGACGGCCAACAGAAGCGTCTCGAGTGCCATACCCGACGTGGTGGTGGACGGCGCGTAAACGTTTCGATCGGGTCGATCCGACGTCCGTCGGGAACTCGATCAGACTTTCGCTGCAAGCTGGTCGGCGACGTGCTCGCCGTACGGAAGCGAACAGGTCAGCCCGGGGGAGACGGCGTTGAGGACGTGGACCGCGTCGTCGGTCTCGATCGAGAGCGGGTCCTTGACCAGCTCGCCGTCGGCGCTGACCAGCTGGGCGCGGATCCCCGCGTAGCTCTTGTGCAGGTCCTCGCCGCGAACCTCCGGGACGAGGCGCTGTGAGGCCTTCGTGAACGCACGCTTCCGGTAGGACTTGTTCAGCTCCGCGGCCGCGACCGACAGCATCGTTCGGGACGCGATGAGCTTTCGGAACCCTTCGTAGGAGAGCGTCTCGTACAGCTCACCGGGGTCGACGTCGGTGTTCTCGTAGGCCTCACGGCCGAACGCGAGGACGGCGTTCGGGCCCACGATCACCTTCCCGTCGGTCCGGCGGGTGTAGTGGACGCCGAGGAAGGGTAGCTCCGGGTCCGGGGTCGGATAGATCATCGTTCGACAGAGCTCCGTCTTCTCGGGCACGAGCTCGTAGTACTCGCCGCGGAACGGGATCACCTGATAGTCCTCCCCGACGCCGACCTGGTGGGCCAGCGTGTCCGCGTGCAGCCCCGCCGCGTTGACGAGAAAGTCGGCCTCGACGTCGCTGTTGCTCGTTCGAATGCGGTAGCCCGTCCCCGAGCGATGGATCGCCGAGACCTCGTGACCCAGATACAGCTCGACCCCCGCCTGCTGGATCTCCCGGCCCAGCGTGTAGACGTACTGCTGGGAGTCGACGGAGGCGGCCTCGGGCGCGTACAGCGCCGCCTGGCCGGCGGCGTGCGGCTCGTGGTCGCGGATCGCCGCCTGCGAGTCGAGCAGTTCGTATTCGACGCCGTTCGCCTCCGCCTGGGCGGCCAGCTCGTCGAGATAGGCCTCCTCGCGGTCGGTCGTCGCGACCACGAGAACGCCGCACTCCTCACACGGGACGTCGTGTTCCGCGCAGTACGCCTTCATCCGGCGCGTGCCCGCGGTGGCGAACTCCGCCTTCACCGAGTCGGGCGGATAGTTGAACCCGGGGTGTAACACGCCCGAATTGCGCCCGCTCTGGTGTTCCGCGAGGTGATGCTCCTTCTCCAGAACGCAGACGTCGAGGTCGGTGCCCTCCGCGAGGTGTTTCGCCGTGGAGAGCCCGACGCAACCGCCGCCGACGATCGCCACATCGTGGTGTACCATCGGTGACCGGGTATGGGGGGAGGGGAGAAAAACCCCCACACTTCGACGGCGGGCGGTTCCCCCGTCGCGGGGGCGGACTCACGGGGCGGTGATCTGGTCGTCGGTGGCGGAGACGATCGCCTCGTAGTACTCCGCGGCGCGCTCCGCGTCGGCCTCGGAGAGCTCGACGAGGGGCTCACGAACCGGCCCGCCGTAGAGCCCGGCGAGCTCCATCCCGCGTTTGACCGCCGGCACGTTGTTTGCGGCGGACAGCTCGTTGTCCACGCCGGGTTCCGCACGGAGGGTCTCGTAGGGGCGAAGCAGGTCACGGAGCTCCCGGGCTCGGTCCCACCGTTCGGCCTCGAGCGCGTCCATCAGCGCGAGGACCTGCTCGGGGACGAAGTTCCCGATCCCGGTGGTGAACCCCTCGGCGCCCTCGACCGCGAAGGCGGGCGCGAAGCGCTCCGCGATGCCGTTCGACCAGACGACGTCGGCGTCGATCGTGGAGACCGCCCCGGAGAATCCCTCCACGTCGTTGACGGCGTACTTGATCCCGACGACGTTCTCGTACTCGGCGATCTCGGCGAGCAGATCGCGTGTGAGTTCGGGCCCCCGTTTATACAGAACGACGCCGAGGTCCGTCGACTCGACGATCCGTCGATAGTACTCGACCAGCCCGGCCTGATGCTGGTAGGTGTGATCGGGGTGCATCACCAGGATCGCGTCGGCGCCGGCGTCGGCGTAGGCGTCGGCGAGCTCGATCGCGGACCGGGTGCTGCCGCCGACGCCGCCGATCACCGTCGCCTCCTCGCCGACCGCGTCGACCACGGTCTCCACGACCGCGACCCGCTCGTCGTCGGTGAGGGAATAGTACTCCCCGGTGTTGCCGCACGGGATCATCACGCGCCCGCCGGCGTCGACGACGTGCCGCACGTTGTCCGCGAGCGCGTCGTGGCGGATCGAGTCGCCGTGCTCGTCGAACGGCGTCGGGTTGGTGAACGCTACGCCTCGAAGGTCGGATCGAATACGCTGATACTGCACGGGCGTGATGAACGCAGCCACATCTAATAAACGTTCTGACCTGGGTGGCACGTTACCGGGGTCGACGGTCCCCGTTCCGGTACCGATGTTCGCCTCTAGGGAACTTGTTCGTCGAACGGGGATCGATCGGACGATGCGTCGAGTCGTCGCTCGAACCACGGCGCCGTACCGCGAACGGTGAAACGGGGGAGCGAGCAGCGAGGAACGAGATGGATGTTTCGCTTCTTGGTATTACAAACGTACTTTTGTTATTCCCAGTTCCCGAAGGCGGAACGCACTGTGGCGCCCGCGACCGTCGGGCGAGCCGCGACCGGCGCGATCGGGGCGATCATAGCGTGGTCCTCGATGCGTTTTGTTCCCCCTTCGGGAACGATCCGAGGACAGATCACGAGCGAACGGTTGGCAAGGACGGGAACCGTCGGGGAGAATACAAACGGTCGACGAGAATGTAAACGGACCGCAAGAATTTGAACGGACGATCGCGGCACGGCGGGGGTGGAGCAGTATCGTTAAGACCGATCGCTCGTATGGCCGGACGAATGCGCACCGTTGATCCGGATTCGCTCGAGGCGTTCGCACAGGTCGCGATCGAGGAGTGTGGGGCACCCGCCGAGACCGCCGCAACCGTCGCCCGGTCCCTCGTCTCGGCCGACCTCGTCGGGCACTCCTCCCACGGAGTCGTCAGGTTACCCTACTACGCGTCCCAGATCGAGGAGGGCTCGCTCGACCCGGCCGCGCTGCCGACGGTCGAGGAGGCCGGGCTCGTCCACCGGATCGACGGCGGCGGCGCCTTCGGCCAGGTGACCGGGCGGCGGGCGGTCGAGCTGCTGACCGAGACCACGGCCGAGCACGGCGTCGGCGTGGTCGGGATCCGGAACTCCGGACATCTCGGCCGGATCGGCGAGTGGGCCGAGCAGGTCGTCGAGGAGGGATATCTCTTCGCCTCGTGGGTCAACCTCCAGGGCGGCGCCCAGCGGATCGCCCCGCCGGGAACCGCCGACAGGCGGCTCGGGACGAACCCGATCACGTTCGCCGTGCCGAGCTACGGCGCGTTGCCGTTCGATCTGCTCTACGACGGGGCGACCAGCCAGGTGGCACACGGCAAGATCATCGAGCGGGACGGGTCGGGCGAGCACCTGCCCACGGACTGGACGATCACCGAAACCGGCGAACCGGTCACGCACGCGGCCGAGTTCGAGGACCACGTCGGCGCGCTCCTCCCGCTCGGCGGGACCGAAACCGGCCACAAGGGGTTCGGGCTGGCGACGATGGCGGAGCTGTTCGCCTCCCTCGTCGGCGGCGGTCCCGTCTCGACCGAGGAGGAGCAGGGCTGGGCCGGCAACGGCGCCGCCTTCATCGCCGTCGATCCGACGACCCTCTCGACCCGCGAGGAGATGGCGCGAAAGGTCACCGATCTGGTGCAGTTCCTGCGGTCGGCCGAGCCGATCGACCCGGACGGCGAGGTCCTGCTGCCGGGCGAACCCGAACACCGGATCGCGCGGGAACGGCAGGCGGAGGGGATCCCGGTCGAGGAGGCCGTGATCGAGAACCTTCGCGAGGTCGCCGCGGATCACGACGTGCAGGGCGCGCTTCCCGAAACGCTTCGGTGAGACGCCCGGAGGAACGTTCCCCGTCGGTCGGCCGGTCATCCGACCGATCGTCGGACGGACCGATCGTCGGACGCGTGGTGCGTCGTTCGAACAGGTGGGGTTTATATACCACCCGTCGATCGTTTCGGTATGCGGATCACCGACGTGGGAGGGTATGCCCTCTCATCGCCGATCGAACCGGCACAGACGCGATCGTTCTACGGCGGTCGTCGTCGGCTGTTGAAACGCGACGTGGTGCTCGTGGTCGTCGAGACCGCGGACGGCGAGATCGGGTTCGCCCCCGCGGGCGCGAGCAGCTCCGCGATGCGCGAGTACTTCGAGGGCGACTCGCAGGCCACGTTCGCCGACCTGGTCGAGGACGAGATCGCCGACGCCCTCGAGGGCGAGACGCTGGCGGAGATCACCGACGCATACGACCTGATCGACGCGACCGATCTCCCGGAACGAGTCAAAACCGAGGCCGTCTCGGCGATCGACGTCGCGCTCTACGACCTGAAAGGCAAGCGACAGGGCGCGCCGATCCACGAGCTGCTGTGTTCGGAGTACGAGACGGAGCCGACGACCGAGATGCCGATGTACGCCAGCGCGGGGATGTACATGGAGCCGGAGGAATACGCCGAGCAGGCCCGGATCATCGACGACCTCGGGTTCTTCGGGTACAAATACCGGCCGGGGATCGGTCCGGACGGGGACGTCGAGACCATCGACCGGCTCGCGGAGGCGGTCACCGAAACCGAGGTGATGATCGACGCCCACACCTGGTGGAAGCTCGACGACGACGTCTACGACGCCGCGACCCGTGCCGAGATCGTCGAGCACGCCGGCGACCGTGGTGCATACTGGGTCGAGGAACCCGTCGCGCCGGACGACTACGACGGCTACCGCGACCTTGCGGGCCGCGGGGTTCGGTTGGCCGGCGGCGAGAGCGAGGAGTCGCCGACGGGACTGATCGAACTCGCCGAGACGGGCGCGGTCGGGTTCCTGCAGGGCGACGTCCGCCACCATCGTGGGTTCACCGGCTGTGCGGAGGCCATCGAGTACTGCCGGGGACGCGACGCCGAGTTCGTGCCGCACAACTTCGGCACGTGGCTCGGGTTGATCGCGAACGCGCACCTGGTCGCGGCGGCGCCCGACGTGGAACTGCTCGAATACCCCGTCTTCGAGGACGACCCCGCGCTGGATCACCCCGAGGATCCCGGCATGTATCCCTTCGATCTGGCCTTCGACGTCATCGAGGGGACGGTCGACGTCGAGGACGGCCACCTCACCGTCCCCGACGGTCCCGGACTGGGCGTGACCGTCGACATGGACGTCATCGAGGAGTATCCGCCCACCGAGGGCGCCTGGACCGAGTTCATCTACGACGACTAGGACGGGGCGAAGAAACGCCGCGTTCTCTTTTAAGTACCGACGAGCGTACCCACCCCGACCGCCGAGCCTCAGTCGTCGGCGACGCGCGCGAGACCGCGGAGGTAGCCTGCCGTGAAGCCGCGACCGCGGTGGCCCCAGTCCGTGTCGTCCCGTACCGTCGGCACGTGGTCGGGGATCACGATCCCCGCGAAACCGCTGTCGACGAGGGACTGCATCACCGCGAGCTCGTCGTAGTTGCCGCAGTCGACGAACGTCTCGTTGAACGACTCCGCGAGTCCCTCGACGTCCCGGAAGTGGACGAAGGTGATGTCGCCGGCCTCGCCGAACTCGCGAACGACGTCGACGACGTCGGCACCCATCTCGGAGAAGCAACCGAGACAGAGCTTGAGGCCGTGGTTGTCGCTCGGGACGGTCTCCATCGCGCGGCGGAAGCTCTCCACGTTCCGGAAGAGCCGCGGAATGCCGCCGATCGTCTCGATGCTTGGCGGGTCGATCGGATGGAGCGCGAGCGTGACGCCCGCCTCCTCGGCGACCGGCAGGATCTCCTCGAGGAACCGTTCGTAGTTCTCCCACAGCTCGTCCTCGGTGTACTCGCGGTCGAGGGCGGGGTCGCCGGCGTTTTCGACGTCGTCGATGTCGAAGCTGGTGGCCTCCGCGTCGCCGCGGATCGGGACCGTCCCGGTGCGCATCGGCACGACCCCTCGCGGGTTCCACTGGTAGCCGAGGATCGGCAGCCCGGCCTCGCCCATGTTCCGAAGCAGCTGCGTGATCGCCGCGATCTGGTCGTCGCGTCCCTCGCGGTCGAACTTGATGTCGCCGTAGCAGTTGTAGCCCAGCGTGTGGATCCCGGCGAGGTCGACGTCGTACGCCGCGCAGGCGTCGACGAGCTCCTCGAGGTACGCGACCGACGGGACCTCCTCGGGGCCGAGCGGCAGCCGGCGGTCCGTCTCCGTGCGGTCGCTCTCGTCGACGAAGATGTCCCCGCCGGTCCCGCCGCCCGGCTCGGTCGGGTTGATGAAGACGTCGGTCACGCCGAGCTGGCTGATGTACTGGAGCCGTTCGTCAGAGAGGGTGTTGGTCCGGAAGCCGACGCGCACACCATCGTCTCGCTCGCTCATGTCCAGTCGTGGCTCGAGGACCCACATCAAACTACCGATCCGTGGGGTCCAACCGACCGACTCGAGGCGGGCCATCGCCGGATCGCGAGCGTTAATGTGTGAGTAGATCCAACACGGCTCCCGCGATATGTACGAGGAGTTCGCGAGCACGCTCGCCGCCACGATGTGGGGCGATTACGACGAAACGCCGAGCCGGACGACCGACACGCCGACGATCACCGGCGTCGACACGCTGGTGATCGACGGCAACTTCCCATGGACGATCGTCACGATCGAGACCGACGCCGGAATACGGGGAATCGGGGAAGCGTATCCGGCGCCGGGGGTCCACGAGATCATCACCGACTACCTCCGACCGGTCCTCGTGGGGGAGACGCCCCTCGACGTCGAGCGCCTCTATCACCTGATGCGTGAGAGCCTCTCCGGACGAGGGTCCCAGCAGGGGATCGGAACCACGGCGATAAGCGGCGTCGAGCTCGCGCTGTGGGACGCGGCCGGCAAGGCCCTGGAGCAGCCCGTCTATCAGCTTCTCGGCGGCAAGATGCGGGAGCAGGTCCGGATCTACGCCGACTGTCACGCCGGGGACTCGATGGTCGAGGCGGCCGGCGAGGGGCAACCGACGGACGTCTATCGCCCCGAGGCCTACGCCGAGGCGGCACGGGAGGCGGTCGAGGAGGGGTACGACCTGATCAAGTTCGATCTCGACGTGCCGTCCGGCGGTGAGATCCAGCGGAAATCGCGACACCTTACCGAGCCCGAGATCGACCACAAACGGGAGCTCGTCGCGGCGGTCGCCGAGGCGGTCGGTGACGAAGCGGAGTACGCCTTCGACCTCCACTGGAACTTCGCCCCGGAGTCGGCACGGCGGCTCTGTGCCGCGGTCGCCGAATACGACCCGATCTGGATCGAGGACCCGGTGCCGCCGGAGAACGCCGAGGCGATGGCGTCGCTGGCCGAGCGCGTCGACGTGCCGATCCTCACGGGCGAGAATCGATACGGTCGGCACGGCTTTCGCGACCTCCTCGAATCGGGCGCGGTCGACTTCGTCGCGCCGGACGTCCCGAAGACCGGCGGGATCGCCGAGTCGAAGAAGATCGCGGAGCTGGCGGATACGCGGTACTGTGCGCTGACGCCGCACAACATCGGCAGCCCGGTCGCGACGATGGCCGGCGTTCACGTCGGCGCCACGGTCCCGAACTTCCTGGCGTTGGAGTTCCACGCCCGCGAAGTGTCCTGGTGGGACGACCTGATCGAACGCGAGGAGCCCCTCATCCGGAACGGGCGGATCACCGTTCCGGACGAGCCGGGACTCGGGATCGAACTCGACTGGGACGTCGTCGAGGCGCACCGAAAGCGCTGATCGGAGACGACACCGAAACGCTTTATCCGGACTCGGCCGACGGTAGACGATATGCGAAACGATCACGCGATAATCGACCGCCTCACGGACCGGGGCATTACGACGGTCTTCGGCATTCCGGGGAAACAGACGCTCCCGTTGAACGACGTGATCAGCGGCCGGGACGACGTCCGGTTCGTGATGGCGCGCCACGAGACGAACGTCACCCACCAGGCGTGGGGCTACGCGGAGTCGAGCGGCGAGACGGCCGCCACCGTCGTCATCCCCGGCCCGGGCGACATGAACGCGATGAACGGGCTGAAGAACGCGCTCAACGACTGTACGCCGCTGGTCCACATCGCCGTCGAGACCGAACCCGAGGTCCGCGGCGGCGACGGGATCCACGAGACGCCGCCGGACACCTACGACAACGTCGTCAAGGAGAACGTCACCGTGGAGACGCCCCAGAGCGTGGTCGCGGAACTGGACCGGGCGATCACGATCGCGGAGACGCCGCCGATGGGGCCGGTCCGGGTGGGCATCCCGAAGAACTTCATCCCGGTGGAGACCGAGCCGGCGGCCGTCGAGCCGGCCGAGCCGGCCGCTCCGCCGGACCCGCCGGCCGAGGCCGTCGAGCGCGCGGCCGACCTGCTGGCCGCGGCCGAGGCGCCGGCGATCGTCGCGGGGGGCGGCGTGCGGGCGGCGAACGCGAGCGGGCGGCTCCGGTCGCTCGCGGAGGCGATCGGCGCCCCGGTGGCGACGACGTACAAGGGGAAGGCGACGATGCCCGAGGACCACCCGCTGTTCGCGGGGGCGCTGTGCGGTGGGACGAGTCCGGAGCTGCGGGCGTGTCTGGAGTCGTCGGACGTGTTGCTCGCGGTCGGCAGCGACTTCGACGCGGTCTGGACCCAACACTGGTCCTACGAGTTCCCGGCGGACCTGATCCACGTGACCCTCCACCCCTCGGACGTCGGGACCGGCTACGACCCGCGGGTCGCGGTCGTCGCCGACGCGGACCGAACGCTCGCGGCGATCGAGACCGCACTGGCGGACCGGTCGGTGACGAAGCCGAGCGAGGCCGGCACGGACCGTGCCGCGGCGGTGCGGACGGCGGACGCCGAGCGGACCGCCGAGCTCCGAGCCGCCACGGACGCGCCGCTCCCGAGCGTGAGCGCGCTCGCGGCGCTGCGTGAGGCGCTGCCCCGGGAGACGATCGTCACCGCGGACGCCGGCGGGTCGCGGGTCTGGACGGTCGTGACCTTTCCGGCGTACGAGCCGCGCGATTACGTCAATCCCGGCTCCTGGGCGTCGATGGGGCTCGCGGTCCCGGCGGCGGTCGGGGCCGCGGTCGCCAACCCGGACCAGCCGGTCGCAGTGCTCATCGGCGAGGGCGGGCTGTTGATGTGCCTCGAGGAGCTCCACACGATCGCCGCCGAGGACCTCGACGTGACGGTGTTCGTGTTCAACAACGACGACTACGGGATCATCAGCGAGGAGGCCGAGCGAAGCTACGATCTCGCGTCGAGCGCGTACGGCTGGTCGGACGCGCCGCTCGATTGCGCCCGGATCGCCGAGGGGATGGGCCTGGACGTCGACCGCGCCGAGACGCCGAGCGAGATCCGCGAGGCAGCCAGCGCGGCGGTCGGAAGCGGGCCGACGCTCGTGGAGATCCCGACCGATCCCGACGAGCCACAGGCGGGCGAGTTCATGACGCGGTGAGGGGCCGCGTCGGAGATCCACCTCCCGGAGGTCCACCTCCCGGATCGCGGTGAAGCGACGTGTCGGCCGGCGTGGCCGACACCAGTACGTATTTGTGGGCGAGCCGACCACGGTAGTCCGTATGTCGACTCCACCGACGGTGCTCGTAATGCACGAGGCACCACACGATCGGTCCGTCGAGGAGCTGTGGACGGCGATCGAGTCACACGACGCGGCAATCGACCTGCGGCGGGCGCGTAGCTACGCCGAGACGGAACGGCAGATCCCGGAGGCGGAGATCGTGGTCACGCGGGCGCTCGACGAGGACCTCCTGGAGGCGGCGACCGAGCTGGAGTGGGTGCAGGCGCTCAACGCGGGCGTCGACCACTACGACCTCGACCGAATGCGCGACCGGGACATCATCCTGACCAACGCGTCGGGAGTGCACGCGATCCCGGCCGCCGAACAGGTTCTCGGAACGATGCTCCTGTTCGAACGGAACCTCCTGGAGGGGATCCGTCGCCACCGGCGGCGCGAGTGGCGCCACTTCAGCGGCGGCGAGCTCCACGGCTCGACCGTCGGCGTGATCGGCGTCGGCGAGATCGGTGGCGGGATCGCCGACCGGACGTCGGCGTTCGGAATGGAGACGCTGGGACTGCGCCGAAATCCGGATCAGGGACACGACTCGGTGGACGAGATGTTCGGTCCCGACGAACTCGACGCGCTGCTCGCGCGGTCGAAGTACGTGGTCCTCAGCTGTCCGCTGACCGAGGACACGCGTGGACTCCTCGACGCGCGGGCGTTCGAGTCGATGCGGTCGGACGCGGTCGTCGTCAACGTCGCACGCGGCGAGGTGGTCGACGAGGACGCGCTGGTGACGGCGCTGCGAGGCGGCGAGATCGGCGGCGCCGCGCTCGACGTCCAGGCGACCGAACCGTTGCCGGAGGACTCGCCGCTGTGGAACCTGTCGAACGTGCTGGTCACCCCGCACATGGCCGGCTCCTCACCGAAGTACCTCGACCGGTGTGCCGACATCTTCCTGTCGAACTACGAGCGCTACCGGCGCGGCGAGTACGACGCGTTCGAGAACAGGGTGCTGTGACCGATTCGGGAGCCGACAGCGAGGCGGCGTGACGAACGGCGATCGCGCGGTTCTCGAGTGACGATCCGACGGCTCGGTTATCGGTCCGACGGGTAAACCAGCGAGGCCCCCGTGTCGTCGTCGAAGAGGTGGCACTTCTGCAGGTCGAACTGGAGGCTGATCCTGTCGCCGCGCTGGAGGCTCGTGTTGGGTTCGACGATGGCCTGGTACTCGACGCCGTCGTTCTCGAGGGTGAGGAAGAAGTCGGACCCCATCTCCTCGACGACCACGACCTCGGCGGTGGCGTGATCCTCGGCGCTCGCGTCCTCGTCGAGTCCCTCGACGCTGATGTCCTCGGGCCGAATGTCGAACTCGGCCGCGAAGGTTCCGCCGCGGTCGATCCGGTCGCGCATCCACTCGGGGTACGGGAGCGTGAACGCGTCGGTCCGGATCTCGCCCGCGTCGACGTCCACCTCCGCGTCGAAGAAGTTCATCTGCGGGCTGCCAATGAAGCCGCCGACGAAGGAGTTCACCGGCTGGTCGTACTTGGTCAGGCCGTCGATCTTGAGATACGTGGGTCCGTGGCGTCGTCTTCGGCAGGTTGTGCTTGCTTATGGATCAGCCAGGCCGATAGATCTGTGAATCGAACCAGCATCTTGTTAGAAATATTTATTACGGGTGAATATGATTAGTCTGATGTGGTTTCGAATGTCAGATGATAGCACGAGCGACAATGAAAAGTTGAGCCGACGGCGGACAATGCAAGCAACTAGTGGAATTGCTGCAGCGGCAATTGCTGGTTGTCTCGGAGATGGCGGTGGCGGCTCTGGTGGGAATGGAAATGGGGGCTCTGGTGGAAATGGAAACGGGGGCTCCGATGGTACGAATGGTGGATCCGGGGGTGCAACTATCGAATTTTGGGACGTTATGAACGCCCAGTCTCGGTCCGCCAGAGATCAAATAAACAACATAAGTGATCAATTCGAGCAGGACACTGGGAATCAAATCGACATAAATTTCAGTGGTTACGCGCAGTTGTCAGGAGCAAAGTGGTTTTCTTCCTTCGAGCGAGGAGACTATCCACACGTCTTTAGTGGTGAAAGTATTTTCACCGGTAGATTTGCGGAGCAAGGATGGGTCAAGCCGTTCGATGAATGGAAAGACGCTCTGGATGACGAGACGCTAGACAATATCCAATGGTTCCTCGATATTTACCGGGAAACTGGGAATACTTGGAAAGACGACGTCGGATTGGAACACAGAGTTCACGCGCTCCCCGTCGGCTTAGTAACGCAGGAACCATTCCAAGTTCGTACCGATCATATGGAGGAGGCGGGACTGGATCCCGATCAAGATTTCCCACCTGAAAGTTATGATGACCTACTTGATCTCGCACTAGAACTCAAAAATAACGGGCCATCAGACTATGGCTTCCAGGTTCATGGGGACGTCTTCGATTGGTACACCTACATCCTTCCCGCAGCTGCTGCATCCGGACGCTATGGATACTTTGCAGACGACTTCAAAAGTGTCAATTTTGACACAGAGGAGTTCATCCAGCGTACGCGAGAGGCTGTTGGATTCTTCAGAGAACATGAAGTCTCTAACCCTGGAACTCCGCAGATGTCCGATGAGGAGGCAGTCGGCCTCCTCATCAATGGAGAGATCAGTATGAGCGTATGTGAACCACCGAACTTCCCCGAGTTTCTCGATCGCGGCCAAAGTCAGATAGAACAAGGGAACATTCAGTACGGGAAATTCTTCGATACTGACGATGGTTTTGGTGTCGTACCCCTCTCGTTCTGCCTCGGGCTAACCAACAAGCCTGACGATGTTGATCAGGCAAAGTGGGATCGGCAAATGGAGGCAGCTAAGGAGTACATCAGTATGTGGTTCTCAAAAGACTTCCAGAAGTTTATGTTCTCAGAATTAGGTATGCTCCCAATTCGTGAAGATGTGTGGGCAGAAGTGCAAGAGTCACTCGAATATGAGTCACAACATCAAGCCTTCGAGACTATGACGACAATGGCAAAGAACAGTGTCCAAGATAAATCGTCTTTCCCTCTTGTGGGAACGATTGAGCAGAACGTAATGGGCCCTCGATTCCAAGAAGCACTCAATGGAGAGATCACTCCGGAAGAGTGTTGCAACCGGGCCGCCGAAGAGGCTAACCAACTAATCGATGAATTCTGGGCAGAGCGCGAATAAATAACACTCCCGTTTAGGCCCCAAACATAAAATATTAAATAAAAAATTCTACATCCCTCTATGAGTGTGAAAACTGATTCCAGACTGTTACGTAGCGCTAGAAGTTCATATAGCCATTACAAGTCCATACTTTCGGACAACTGGTTCGCCTACTTGATGTTGGCACCTGTTGTTATTTTTCTCTTCTTGATCGTCTGGGTTCCGTTTCTTCGCGGAATTTGGATGTCTCTCCATCAATGGTCATTCACCTCGACCGCCCCTCCGGAATTTATCGGCCTCGAGAACTACATATATCTGTTCGGATGGGAGCCATTCTATACTTCGTTGAAAGCGACTGCGTTATTTGCAACGACAACACTAGTCCAGCTGATAATAGCTCTCACCGCGGCTCTGTTGGTAAATAGCATAAGCAGATTCAAGAACCTGATTAGCAGTTCGTTCCTTATACCGTATACGCTCCCTCCGGTTGCGACGGGGACAATCTGGCTCTATCTCATCAACCCGAATGTTGGGCCAATATTTAAGTTCCTTACAAATAAGAACATTCTCGACTCACCGATATACTGGAGCGTCCAAAGTGATACAGCTCTTATGGCGGTAATTGGTATCACGTCGTGGACCTTCTGGCCGTTTATGTTCCTGATTCTATTGGCCTCTCTTGAGAGTATTCCAGAGGAATATTACGAGAGTGCTCGTATGTACGGGGCCGGTATCGTCGATCGGTTTCTACATATCACGCTTCCCCACCTCAAGACAGCGATTCTACTGGCTGTCAGTATCAGAATGGTTTGGAACCTCACGAAGGTCTCCCAAATTTATCAACTAACCGGAGGAGGACCGGGATACTCAACCTCGATTTTAGCAGTGTTCCTCTACCGGTTCGCATATGATCAGGGCCAGTTCGGCCTTGCATTCGCAGTCGGTGTAGTGCTCCTAATTATTACGTTGGCGTTCACGCTACTCTTCATCCGTGGCTTCGAGAAGTCTCGGAGTGATAACGAATGAGTATAACAAACAAAATCCAGAAAGTATCGAATTCAAGTGCCCTCTTCGAATTCGTCAAGTGGGCGCTCATAGCGTGTATGATGGCGATTTTCGCCCTCCCGATGATGTTTGCGTTCTTTGCAGCATTCCGGCCACCTAATGAGTTCTATGCGAGCACGGTACGCATAATTCCGGAGGAACCAACGCTCTCTACATGGGTCGATGCGTTCGTAAGTCTGCAGGACCAGCTGGTGAACAGCTTCATAATCGCCACAGGAACCACAATTATGTCGATGGTGATCGTGATTCCAGCAGCATACGTGTTTGCCCGTAAGCAATTCCCTGGAAAAATTACGCTTTTTTACCTGATCATCGCCGCAATGATGTTCCCGTATGTGTTGCTAATCATCCCTATCGCTTCGATCTGGGATGGACTAGGTCTCTACAATTCTATTGTAGGGCTCTGGATAGGGTATCAAATATTCGTCACACCGTTTGCGATTTGGATTTTGCGAGATTATTTCGCAAAACTGCCGACAAATCTCGAAGAGTCCGCTCAAATGTACGGATGTACTCAAGCATCCGCATTCCTTCGAGTAGTGCTACCGCTATCTGCACCTGCAGTCGTAGCAGTGGGATTCCTCTCGTTCCTCACCGCGTGGAACGACTTCCTTATGTCAAATATGCTCACGACAGGAGTAGGTCCACGACCAGCAGTTGTCCAATTGTACATTATTACGACCGGTGAGGTGAAGCACTGGGGATTAGTGATGGCAATGACATTTATAATAGGGTTCCCACCTACTGTGCTCTACCTGTTGGGACGCCGCCAGCTATCTCAATCATTCAGTGTGGGATAGCACTCCACGCTTCTATAGGCGGATCGAAGCGTTCGCTGAGGTGTATCACGTCACCGTTCACGACTGATATCATCGCCTCGAACACCTGTCTGATCCCGATTACGACCGGCGGTAGACGGTTGAGGTCGATGAGACTAATCTGGTTCCGAAAGATAGCGTTTAGACACCGATTGCCTTACTACAGTATCAGAGAATCAACTAGAAGCGGTCTCAAATCCTTCGCTGCTCTCCACAATACTATGCTCCAAAATGAATATATAATACCTTTGTGGAAGTGAATTTTTATTATCCGGTGAATGAGGATATTAGATATCCAATGAGTAAGCTAAGTTCAGTTCGTCAAGAGCTGTCCGATCTGTGGGCCGGAGGCAAAGGAAAATCGTTAATCGTTATCGCACTAGGTTGGGGCCTATTAATCGGGACACGGATGATCTATCCACCTCTGATCCCATATATTAGCAATGACTTCGGCTTTACACTGACAACCGCTGGCTTCCTTGTAGCAGTCGTATGGATAACGCACTCAATTGGCCAAGTTCCAGGTGGAATCCTCGCAGATCGGTACAGCGAACGAAGAATCTTGATGGTAAGCGTAACTATAACTGCATGTGGAGTGATCACTGTACTCGTTGCCCCGTCGATGTTCGTGCTGTTTATCGCGACCGCACTAGTCGGGGCCGGATTGTCCCAGTATCCCGTGGCGCGTATGACTATACTCTCTGATCTCTATCCCACCCGTCTTGGTCGTGCCCTTGGTGTAACGATGGCGTCGGGTGATGTCGGGCAGACAGCGCTTCCGCCCATCGCGAGCTTTCTCGCAGCTGCGGTTTGCTGGCGGCTTGGTTTCAGTTACGTTCTCCCGTTCTTTTTTCTCACCGTGGTTAGCCTCTGGTGGGTACTACCAAAATCAGACTCGGAAGACGGCGGTTCTAAGAACGTAAACAAGAGCACTTTCTCGATTATCGCTGAACTCTATTCGCCAACGATCGCAATTATGTGTGTTATGCTATTTTTATTCCTTTTCGTTTGGCAAACATTTTCGGCGTTTTATCCAATATATCTCACTGATGAAAAAGGACTGTCTCCGACCATCGCCGGGATTCTATTCGGACTCTTTTTTGCCGTCGGTATCGTCATCAAACCACTGACTGGCGCGGCATATGATAGAGTTGGAGTTCGTCGGTCCCTGCCAGTAGTTCTGAGTGGCTCGATTATCGGTTTTATGCTGCTTCCGTTTACTGATAGCATTGTTGGGCTGGTTGGAGTGACCATTCTGATTAGTACCATACAGGGTAACGGCGCAATAGTTCAACCATACTTAACTGAAACTTTACCTAACGACATTCAGGGCATCGGACTAGGTCTTGTCCGGTCGGGTACTGGACTACTTGGTGCAACGGGACCGTTGATATTCGGTGCAATAGCTGAAGGAGGTCACTATGATGCAGGATACATAATATTAGCCATTCTCGTCACCGTTATCTCTGGGCTGGCACTGCGGATACCTGATGCCTGATTACCAGTAATCGAATGTATGGAACCGAAGTTAAATGAGGTCGCCAACACCGCTGCTTCTGTCAACACTCCACGCTTGAGGTGGTTTTATTATTTCGTAAGCCTAGAATAATACTCAACCATCGTTGAAAAGTCGGATTACTACTAAGGGTTCACCGCCGAAGTCTACAACCTCGAACAAACGGTCAAATAGTAATTCCAATCCGTCATCGGATTCCAATAAGCAGACAAGCCCGATCTTCCTTCGATACTTTGTCCACTCAGAACCAAGCAGCATTAAATATAGATGACAACATTCGAGCGCGCCGAACGATTAGCACATCAAAGAGCAGGGTAAACGCTAAGACGGCATATGCTCAGCGATCCTGCAAGGTGGTCCCTCGGTAAACTCATTCTTCAATGTCGTGGAGATAGAGACGTTGACTGTTTGAACATCTCTCCTTCGAAGCTGATGCGTGAGTTCCCCCAAATGTTGAACTCGGGCTAGTGGTGATGATTACGCTAGTCGACCTCCATTAACTTGGATTTCTGCTCCGGTGATGAATTGGCTCATCGGTGACGCCAGATATAATGTGGCTTTGGCGATATCATCTGGCGTGCCGAGCCGGCCAAGTGGAATCATATTCCGGATCTGATCGTCTGCTAAATCACCTGAATGCTTACTTCCAACATCGAGATTGGAATCACTCAGCGTGGTTTTTCCAGTCCGGGTGGGAGTGATGGTGTTCACGCGAATTCCGTCATCTGCTAATACCTTTGCTACTGATCGGGTGAAATTCAATATGCCCGCTTTTGTAGTCGCATATGCAACTGAATATTTTTCTCCTCGATGTCCTGACGTTGACGAGAAATTAATGATGCTTCCACGATCTGAGTTTTTCATAGACTTCGATACTTCTCTCGTACAGAGGAATGTTCCACGTAGATTGACCTCCACGGTCCGATCAAATGCGGATGCAGACATCTCTAGGAACTCGGAGTTTTCTTTCACTGCTGCATTATTAACTAGGATGTTAGCAGGCCCGAATGTATCTTCAGTGTATTCGACCATTGCTCTGACTTGGTCCTCGTCTGCAACATCAATAGCCTGCGCCCGTGCCGTTCCGCCATCGTCTTTTATAATTCCAACTGTTTCATTTGCCCGTTCCTCATCGATATCGACCACGACCACCTTTGCACCCTCTGAAGCGAACAATATAGCGATCGATCGACCGATATTCCTGCCCGCACCCGTAACAATAGCTACTTCACCAGATATGTCGAGTTCCATATCTGGGATGTTTCGGTGTTCATATTAAAGGTATGGGTAACCTATCCGGACGAGGTAAGTTGTTTGGGCGCGAGTCGACGAGCCGCGTCGTGATCCAGATGTGGATTCAAAGGTTTGGACGGAAATTGGACGAGGCCGGTCGGCGATATACCGCTGAACTGCCGGCCATTGTGCTGGTGAGCAAAACCATCGCCAAACGACAGGGAGAGAAGTTTATGCTGTTCGTCGCGGTCGATCGAGAAACTCATCGCCCCACTACACGGCGGTAACTCCATTGCGGGAGTATCTCATAACTCAGCGGTTTCTATCAGGAATCACCGAGTTATACAGATGAGATTTACCAACTATAGTAACGGTGAGACTAGCTATAGCTCCGTCTTCACCAAACTGAGAGCTACTTACATTTCCCATCAGTACAGTCCAAGAAATCCAATACTGAATTCAAGAGCTGAAACGCCGCAGAAACACGTTCTATACGTCGTTCATCAACAACCTACCACCCGAGCAGTTGTCTGGGATAATTCGCTTGGATATGGAGCGTCTGTCCGAATTATTATTATCACTTACCAAATGATCATGTCAGTTGGGAAACCTACACATCAGATGCGAAATTTTTCTACAACCCGGTTAGCGCTCAGTACCGACTAAATATCCTCCATCGACGACCAATGTATGCCCCGTAATATATTTCGCCTCGTCAGATGCCAAAAACAACGCCGCATTTCCTATGTCTTCAGGTTGACCGACGTATGGTAAAGTGATCTGATCAAATATAAACTCACCAACTTCATCCATATCATTCATAGACGTGTCGATCGGTCCTGGGCAGATGGCATTGACAGTAATCCCGTCCGGTCCGTAATCGATAGCCATTTGCCGCGTTAGTTGAATTATTGCCCCTTTAGAGGAACTATACGCCGCTTTCGCGTCAACTGATCCTCCGCGCATCCCTCGCTGAGAAGCTATGTTGATGATCCGCCCCGCATCACTCTGTTGGAGATATGGTATCGCCGTACGCATACAATTGTATATGCCGTTAACGTTGATATCTTGAACTTTGTTCCAATCCTCCGGAGACGTATTATGGATTTTACCCTCGACGCTTATTCCAGCATTATTGACGAATACGTCGATCCCTCCAAAACGCTCTACCACCTCTTCAGTCAGATTTGCGGTATCATCTGAGTCGCTTACATCTGTCTCAACGAAGACACCACGCTGACCGTGGGATTCGATTTCTTCGACTGTGGTTGTCTTCTCCGTTGTTGATTTCGGCTCCTTTCTGACGTCGGCTACGGCGACGTCAGCTCCGTTTTTCGCGAACTCGATAGCGATCGCTCTGCCGATTCCACTCGCGGCACCTGTAACGATGGCCGTCCGATTTGCTAGCTTCACCTGTAACCTTTCTCTCCCCATATATAAAAATATTTTATTTGATATGATACACATAAATTATAAGATACTATTCAACTGTCAATCTGAAAGCCCCCATAATTTGTCGCGGGCGGCTGATGAACTTCTGTTAACCCTTATAAAGGATGGTCGGCAAATATTTACAGTTGGCATACAAGGATGGAATACGATGCCCGTACAGACGCGGATCGATAATGGAGAGATAGTAACATCATCAAACGTGAGAGAGGGAAGTGTCGCGATCGACGATGGGAAGATTGTCGCAATCGGCACGAAAGAAAACGTTCCACAAGCTGAGAGGGTTATTAATGCAGAGGGGAAGATAATCCTCCCGGGAATAGTCGATCCTCACGTCCATATTGATGAAGTACCGGAAAGTCAAGGTCGGGCTGGCAAAATGGAAACTGAAACTGCTGCTGCAGCTCTCGGAGGCGTGACGACGCTCATTGATTTCGCGTATCAGGGGGGAGATCTTCGGCTCAACGACGGTAAAGACTTAATTGCCGGTATTAAACACAAGCGCTCTAAAAACGAGTCGAGTTACGTCGATTACAGTCTTCACGGAGTCTTACACCGTGAAACCGCACGAACGCTTGACGAAATTGAATTAGCAATCGAAGAGGGAGTCACTTCGTTCAAAATGTTTATGTCTAGTAGCGAAATGGGGGTCTCCAACGGGTTTATTTTTCGAGCCTTTGAGAAGATTGCCGAAGAAAATGCCGTAGCAGCAGTTCATACAGAGGATATATCTATCTGCGAGGCTCGAGAAGGCCAGTTGAAACGTGCCGGAAAAGGTGATTCTCGGTTCTTTGCTGATTCACGTCCCGATTTTGCTGAAGCAATGGCCGCTGAAGATGCCATTCGGGCTGCCGTCGAAACGGGGGTGAAATACTATGGAGTCCATACGACGTGCAGAAAGGCGGCAGAGGTTTTCGATTGGTTCCAGGAAGACAACTCAAACATACGTGCTGAAACATGCACACATTATACAGTATTAGATCGATCTTCTCACGAGAAATTCGGAAATCGGTCGGTCCTCAAACCACCATTACGGACTCCGGATGATCGAGAGGCAATGTTCGAGTATCTTCAGAACGGTACGCTGACCGTCGTTTCCACCGACCACGTTACGTATTATGAAGATTATAAACAGACCTCCAACTGGTGGGATTCGCCCTACGGAGTCAATTCGATCCAGTATAGCCTCCCAGTCTTTTATGAAATAGCGATACGACAACGGAATCTTTCGTGGCCTTTCCTTGTTCAAGTGATGTGCCGTAACCCGGCACAGACGTTTGGCATACCGCAGAAGGGCACTCTTGATCCCGGAACGGACGCAGATATCGTCATCTTCGATCCAGATTCTGGAAGCGACATTACAGCGGAAAATAACGCGTCGAACTCGACGTTTTCAATCTACGAAGGGATGCACACGTCTGGTTCCGTAGAGAAAGTGTTTGTTCGGGGTAACCTTATTGCGGATGCCGGGGAGATAGTCGCCGAGAAAGGACACGGTGAATTTATTCAGCGAGAAATCCCCCAGTGGACTAATTAATCCACGCAACTATAAGATATCGATAAAAAATTATTAGTATTGGTGTATACTAGCGTTTGATGCAGTATGAGACAGATCGAAACTAGTGAAGTTGCCCCTAGTAGCGCCCCCCTGTCACAAGCGATTGTGGAAGGAGATCTCGTATTCGCATCGGGCCAGATCCCAAGAGAACCGGATGGCACGATTATTACGGGAGACATTAAGGAACAAACCGCACAAGTTATGGAAAATCTATCTTCGATCCTCGAGGAGTCTGGTTCTTCACTTGATAATGTTATAAAATCAACCGTATTCCTTACCGATACAGAACATTTTGACGGTTTTAACGATATGTATGCCAAATATATGAATGAACCGTATCCGGCACGAAGTGCATTTATTGTCGCCTCCCTCGCTCGAACGGAGATAGACGTTGAGGTAGAAGTCATCGCCAAAATCGACGAATAAATAGCTCGCTACTGTAGTTTCGGTACACGGCAGTGGTTTTCAGTAGGTCTCTCGGAACTCGCACGGTAGCACCGAGCGTGCGCTTAATTGACGAGAAGACAGCTTCAAACTGATCGCTGGGAATTATTGATCACTATCCATATGGGCGTGATGGTACGGTTGGCGTAGTTCTGCTGGACTGATCTTGACGGTCGAAGCTAGTAGTATCGATAGCAACGTAGTCAGTGCGTTTCCCGGCTGCTGCGCCGAAAAACGCATACCACGTCTTCGTAGAGACTCGCTCGAACCAGTTGGGTAACATCATAATGAGGAGTCGTATGAGACCAATCTCTTCAAGGGCGCTGGACAGTTCTGAAAACAGCTTCACCGCAATGCAGTAGGATTTGTCTAGCTCGATGCGAAGTGCCAAGGTGAGCATCACCCACTTAGCGAAGCCACTTCCCCGCTAAGATTGGCAGATTCGTCTAGGTTATTGACATCTTGTTTAGTCTTATCGACCGTAACACGCGTGAAGAGACTGATTTTCGGATGTCACACCGATCCGTCTCTTCACTTTCTACCGAGGTAACGTAGTCGTCGTCGAGTCTAGCGAAGCTACAAACTCTCAGATCAAACGTTCGCCCTGCCTATCGAATAGCCAGACCTTAGATGGGTCAATGTCCACAGTTACGCTCTCTCCCACATCAGTAACTTCACCTTGATCTACCAATGCGTTGAGATCATATTCACTAGCTTCTAGATAGACTGTATCATTCGCTCCATTGGGTTCAATTACGGAGATGTCTGCGGTGAACAACTTGGAACCACTATTCAGGTCGAAGAATTCCGGACGTATTCCGAGGGACACCGTTTCTCCATCCTTGACATCGACTTCGGTGTTCCTCTGCGGGATATTGAGTGAAAACAGGTCGTTCGAGACATATAGACTGTCGTCCTGAACCTCAAGTGTCGATTCGATAATATTGGTTGAAGGCGATCCGATAAATTCAGCTACGAATTGATTCGCAGGCTCGTTATAAATCTCATATGCCGATCCCACTTGCTGAATATATCCATCATCCATAATTACAATCTTATCACCTAGTGTCATCGCTTCTTCCTGATCGTGAGTGACAAAGATCATAGCTATCTCGAGCCGCTGTTGTAATTTCTTGATCTCGGTCTGCATCTGATCTCGAAGATTAGCATCAAGCGCCGAGAACGGTTCATCAAGTAAGAATGCGGCCGGTTCCATCACCATCGCCCGACCAATGCTAACGCGCTGCTGTTGACCGCCCGAAAGTGCATTCGGTTTTCTATCAAGCATCTCCTCGATACCAAGCATTTCAGCGGCGTCTTCCACACGATCATTCTTTTCTTTTTTCGAAAGATCGGTCATCATATCCAGACCGAATCGCATATTCGCACGAACTGTTTTGTGTGGATATAGTGTGATATTTTGGAAGACAAAAGCGAGATTCCTGTCTTTGGGTTTTAAATTTGTTACGTCGTCCCCATCAATACGAATTGATCCCGAATTTGGCGTTTCCAAACCAGCGATCATACGCAGTGTCGTTGTTTTCCCACACCCAGATGGCCCGAGAAATACTACAAAATCATTCTTCGAGATATTCAGGTTAATATTGTCACAGGCGATTATCTCCCCGTCATCGAATGTTTTCGAGAGATCGGTCAATTTGATATAACCATCGGCCTTTTCGGGCGTGGTAGGATTTTCATCAACAAACGCTTTTTCCGGTTGTCGAAGACCCATAGTATGGAATTGGCCATAGCCTCAAATAATCTTTATGGTGCAGACAAAGAACAGTGTTCAGATAAGATCAAAAAGTGAGGCGGACGTAGTTCCTTGGTTCCTCTGCCAGAAACCAGCCGCCTCACCGACTGTGGCGACTTCCCGGAGTGTGAGTTTGTGGAGCGAAAGTCGACACTCGAGCCCGCGATGAAGTTGGGCATCCAACTGTATCTGGCCGGGCTGTCGCTGGCGAATGCCGTTTCGGTCCTCGCAAACCGGGTGGCGAGCGCTGTCGGTCCACCGCTCAACTGGGTTCAGAAGGCAAACCTACAGCCTGCAGAGGGTCACGACTTGGATTATGTCGCGGTTGACGAGACAGTAATCCGCGTGAATGACCAGCACTACTGGCTGTTTAGGTGGTTAATCCTGACTCGAATCGCCTGCTCCACGTGCGATTGTTCCCGACCAGGACCTCCGCACTGACCGAGACGTTTCTCGCGGAGCTCCTCGAAAAACATCTTGGTGATGACGCGGTATTCCTGGTCGATGGTGCACCGTGGCTGCAGGCTATCTTCACTCACTCCGATTCCAACAGTCAAGGGGACTCGGAATGTCGTCGAACGCACCTTCAAAGAGCTGAAACGTCGAGCTGAAGCGTTTGCCAACCACTTCAGCACGCTCAGCCCGAAACAGTAGAAACGTGGTTCAAGCATTTGCTGTCTGCTTCAATCAGCTAATCTGAACAATGCCGAGGGGAGTCAAAGTTGGAACGCCACATGGTGACAAACGGTGAGGGCTGTGAGCCATAATATGGTTGATTCAGCGATGATATAGAAGGAAAACCAATGACATAAACGGTTTGCTTCGGTAAATGAAGATCTCGAGCCGTGTTTCGACGGGTGGCCGGTTTCGCTCATATTTCTCGTGCATACTCGCGATCTAAGAGTTCAAGCGGCCAGCCGTATCACGTGCCACCGACACTCGTTTGCTTTTCCAAGCTTGTTTAGCTAGCTACCTACACTCCCTGAACGAAGTCGAGAAACAAGAACTCTATGGCCGAATACGTCCCCAAATTCAGTCTCACTAAACCGGGGGATTGAGGAACTTATAGTGGCTTTTCAACAAAGCGTACTGCTCACCATCGCCATCGGTCTGTTACCTTTAGAGTATCTTCATACCCTTGATCAATCAGGGCGCTCCGTACCTCCTCTGTAGAAGCAGCAGCGATCTTTCGCTCATTTTCGGTGAGTTTTATGATGCCCGTCGTAAGTGCAATTGCGAGTTCCCTGAAATCTCGATAATTATGCTTGTCGAGTGTGTCAGCGTGCGTATGTCCCCACCCCTTCGGTGTAACGCCAGACGTTGAATCCCGTTGTTCCGATCCGACATACGCAGATGGCACTCCATTCGAGGCGAATGTCCAATGGTCACCATACATATTTAATTCATCAGTTACCTTCACTGGCGTGTGCACCTCGTCTTCCACTTCCTTGAACGCCCTACCAATCTCGTCAAATCCATGAGTTCTCACGTACAAATTGTTTGAAAATCCGATCCCATCTAAATTTATTACACACTTAATATTCTCAGAATTGTTATTTTTGATCCAATAGTCCGATCCGTATAATCCAAACTCTTCCGCTCCAAATAGCACCAGTCGCACTCTCGAGTCAAGTTCAGATTCGATTTGCGACAGGAGTCTCCCGACCTCAACGACGAGTGCAGAACCGAATCCGTTATCTCTGGCGCCGTTCCCTAAGTCATGTGCATCAATGTGCGCCGTGAGAAGGACCTCCTCTTTTGATTCTGGGCCCAAAACAGCCTCAATATTTTTCGACTTGGCAGGTGCTTTTGTACAATTGACTTCAAGCGATGCCGTCACGGATCCTTTTTTTAGATGACGGAGAATTCGCCTCCCCTCCTCTCGAGAAATCGCTGCACCAACCACTGAGCCAATCAGAGTATCGTCATTTGTAGTATCAGCCCATGGATTTACTGTACCAACCGCCGGAACGCACCCAGGGATCTGGTTTCGGAATAAAAATCCGACTGCGCCAGCATTAGCAGCTCTAGCGTATTTCTCATATCGCTGGAGACGTCTATTGACGCCAGCAGGTGTCCGATTCGACGTCATCACGATCTTGCCCTCCAATTCGGTCGAATCAAAGTCGCCCGGAACCCCCGCATCAATGCTGTATATTTCTGCCTCGATATCACCTGACGGGCTACCCGGTAAAGCTACGATCTCATGCTGCCGGTCAAGTTGCCAACGGTTGGATCCGTTTACCTCGAGTGTTGTTGTGCCACGTTGCCAGCCGGGAAATTCGAATTCATTTGTTTCGATATTGTGAGCGTCTATGGCAGAAAACTGTTTTTTGACGAGTTCACGGGCTTCTTTTTCTCCATCAGTTCCGGCTAACCGGTTGCCAATGTCGGTTAGCTCTTCCAAGAATTCCCAACTGCGTTCATTTAGATACGCATCTCCGACAATCGCTGGTGGGATCTCTGACATCGATTATTTGATAGATTGAATAGTATATATTACTTTTGGTTCGGATTTCTCTATACACATAACTATCTACTAAAGCCACCGAACGTGTACTGATTAGATCTTTCCGTCGGTATGAACAGCGGTTTGATCGACAACACCGACAAGCCCACAACGAGCCGGTAACCGAAATTTACCTATACGAGGCGGCGGATCGTCTCCACGGAGATGCCGACGACCTACGAAAACTACGTTGACGGAAGGTGGATCGAATCGAGCACGGGCGAGACGTTCGCGGTCCGGAACCCTGCCGACACCGACGAGGTGGTCGCTCGATTCCAGGATTCGGAACGCGCGGACCTCGACGCGGCCGTCGAGGCGGCCGTCGAGGCGCAAGCGGAGTGGGCGAACACGCCCGGTCCCGAGCGGGGTGCCGTACTGAAACGCGCCGGCGAGGTGCTCGAGCGGCGACGCGACGAGGCGACCGAGGCCCTCGTCCGGGAGGAGGGAAAGACGCGCAGCGAGGCGGGCGGCGAGGTCGGGCGCGCGATCGACATCTTCCACTACTACGCGGAGAAGGCGCGCGAGCTCGGCGGGATCGAGAAGGCAGCGAGCGGACCGAACACGGACCTCTCCACGAAGCGGGAGCCGCTGGGGACCGTCGGGCTCATCACGCCCTGGAACTACCCGATCGCGATCCCGGCCTGGAAGCTCGCCCCCGCCCTGGCGACCGGGAACACGGTCGTCCACAAGCCGGCATCGGCGGCGCCGAACGTCTCGCGGATCCTCTACGAGTGTCTCGCGGAGGCCGGCCTCCCCGAGGGCGTCGCGAACATGGTCACCGGGTCCGGAAGCGAGATCGGCGCTCCCCTGGCCGACCACGAGGCGGTCGACGCGGTCTCGTTCACCGGAAGCACGGCGGTCGGGACCGCGGTGGCGCAGTCGGCGGCGGACGACCTGAAGCGCGTCCAGTGTGAGATGGGTGGGAAGAACCCCACGGTCGTGATGCCGAGCGCGGACGTCGAGGAGGCCACCGAGATCGTCGGCGTCGGCGCCTTCGGAACGACGGGCCAGTCCTGTACCGCCTGTTCGCGGGCGATCGTCCACGAGGACGTCTACGACGAGTTCCTCGAGTCGATCGTCGCGTACGCGGAGGACCTCACGGTCGCGGACGGGTTCGCGGACCCCGGTATGGGACCGCACGTCTCCGAGAGCGAGCTCGAATCGACGCTGGAGTACGTCGCGGTGGGTCGGGAGGACGGCGCGACCCTCGAGACGGGCGGCAGCGAGCTCACCGGTGAGGGATACGACGACGGCCACTTCGTCGAGCCGACCGTCTTCTCCGGGGTGAGCTCCGACATGCGGATCGCCCAGGAGGAGATCTTCGGCCCGGTCCTCTCCGTCATGAAGGTCGGCAGCTTCGACGAGGCGGTCGCGGTCGCCAACGACGTCGACTACGGCCTCTCGGCGAGCATCGTAACGCAGGACCTCTCGGAGGCCCACGAGTTCGTCGACGCGGTCGAGGCCGGGGTCGTCAAGGTGAACGAGAAGACGACCGGGGTCGAACTTCACGTCCCGTTCGGAGGGTACAAGGACTCCTCGACGACCACCTACCGCGAGCAGGGCGACGCGGGGCTCGACTTCTTCACCGCGACGAAGACCGTCTACCTGAACTACTGACGTCGCGGCGGGGCAATAGTTTTATATCAGTCGGTCCTCGAACCGATGCTATGGGATCAGCAGCCGAGCAGGTGCAGGACCGCCTCCGCGGCGTGGCGGTCGGGCTCCTGACGCCGTTCGATGAGACGAATCAGATCGTACACGACGGGATCCGCGAGAACGCGACGCGGATATACGACGCCGGGATCCGGACGTTCCTGGCTGCGGCCAACATCAGCGAGTACCACTCGCTCTCGCGGGACGAACGGGTCGCCGTGGTCGAGACCGCCGTCGACGCGTTGCCGGAGGACGCCTGCGTGCTGGCGGGGGTCGGCGGGAGCACGTCGAACGCCCGGGATCTGATCCGCGCGTACGACGACGTCGGCGCCGACGCGATGATGATCATGCCGCCGGACCACACGTATCTGCACGAACGCGGCCTGCTGGCGTATTACGAGAAGCTGGACGAAGCGAGCAACCGACCGTTGGTGCCGTACGTCCGGGGATTCGATCCGTCGGTGGAGTACCTCGGGGATCTCACGCGGATCGACGGCGTGGCCGGGATCAAGTACGCGCTGCCCGACCCGATCAAGCTGGGCGCGGGCGTGGCCGCGGGCGCGGACGACGTCGTCTGGGTCGACGGACTGGCCGAGCCGTACGCCGTCTCGTTCTGGGCGGAGGGTGCCGAGGGGTTCTCCGCCGGCGTCAGCAACTTCCGGCCGGAGGTCGGGCTCGAGCTCTTCGAAGCCCTCTCGGCGGGCGAGTGGGAGCGTGCCCGCGCGCTCCGGAACGCCTGTCTCCCGTATCAGGACTTCCGCGACGAGACGGGGGAGGACAACCAGATCGACGGCGCGATCAGCATCCCGGCGGTCAAGAAGGGGCTGGATCTGGCGGGACTGAACGGCGGCGCGGTTCGGGAACCGATCCGCCCGCTCAGCGCGGCGGACGAGCGGCGGGCTGAGGAGCTCTACGAACAGCTGGACCGTGACATCGAACGGCAGCTCGAACGGGAACGGCCGGCGGCGAGCGAGCAGTGAGGCGACCACGGTGAAACGACGGGCACGACGGACGACGAGACCGACCACGACGAACCACCGGCACGGCCACGACGAACGACGAACGACGGACATCACGACGACCGACGACCGAAACAGCGGACGGCGAGGCGCTTAGGAGAACTTGGTGTTGAGTTCGATGATGTTCGCGGCGCGTTGGACGCTGTCGGCGAGCTCGCCGTGAAGCCGCTCGTCGGTGATCCGGCTCGACGGCCCGGAAACGCTGATCGCGCCGAGGACCGTCTCGTCGCTCGTGACCGGCGCGGCGACGCAACGAAGCCCCTCGATGTTCTCCTCGTCGTCGGTGGCGTACCCGCGTTCCGCGACCCGATCGAGTTCCTCGTAGAGCGCCTCCGGAGAGGTGATCGTGTTCGACGTTTTGGGGGAGAACTCGATCGATTCCACGATCTCGTCGGTTCGGTCGTCCGGCAGGTGCGTGAGGATCGATTTGCCGAGCGACGTGGAGTACATGGGCTGCTGCATGCCGACGTGTGAGACGGTCTCGACGGCCTGCTCGCCGGTCGCCTTGTACAGGTACGACACCATCCCGTGTTCCTCAATGCCGAACTGGCTAACCTCGTTGGTCTCGGTCGCGAGGCTATCGGCCTCGCTTTTGATGACGTCGTAGTTGCCGATCTGGCCGCGGACCGTCTCGGCCATGTCGAGAACCTTGAGACTGAGCCGATAGCCGTCGTCCTCCTTGACCAGCAGTTTGCGGTCCTCGAGCGTCCGGAGATGGCTGTGGACCGTGCTCTTCGAGTGGCCGAGCTCCTCGGCGATCTCCGTGACGCTCGTGTGGTCCTGCCGTTGGAGAACCTCGATGACGTTGAACGCTATTTCGACCGACTGTATCCGGCGACCGTGTGGTTCCTCCGATGGGGCATCCATATCAGGACCCTACCCCTCCAGTCCCATAAATATGTTCCCGCATCGGGAACCGAGGTCCGGACGCCGAAGATCGGCTGAAACCGGCCGCAAGCCGCGATCGGGGGGATCCGCGGATCGAAGCGGACGCGGCGTGATCCGGGATGCGGAACGATTCGGCGACGGAACGGATCGCGTTCCCGGTCCCGCCGTTCCCTGCTCGCGAACAATCTGGATTCAACGGGTGAGACGGCGTTTCAGTCCACGTGAGCCCGTCTCCAGTCGTTCCATCGATCCCGATCGAAGCGGGATCGGAACGGCATAAACGAAACTCGAATATTGAATTACAGATCTACTTCTGTAAGTCAAACGGGCGGAGCGCGACGGCGAACGGCCGTGATTCGCGACGGGGGAAAACCCGGGTTCGGTGCCAAGGGGAACGACGAGAGGATCGAACGGCGGTCGCACTCGATCGGAGGTCGCACTCGATCGGAGGTCGCACTCGATCGGGGGATATCGGGAGCGATCGGGGGCGATCGGACCGGGGAGCGGGAACGACCGTCCCTCGGATCCTCCGACGAATGAACGAGCGTTTGCGTTGCTCACCCAGATAAATATAAAAGTACATATGGTAATATATAGAAATAAATTATGGATATATCTCGTGTAACGTCGAGACAATCCTTTTAAACGTCGATCTCCAAATCCCGTTCGATCCGATCCGACATCAGTACTTCCCATATACGCCGTTTTACTGCGTTTAAAGGGCTATTAACCCCTTTTTACATCTTATACATAATATTGAATTCATATAAATATTAAATAACGAATTCGGTGTCTGTTCGTCGAGCAGACTCGGCGAGGGATCGTCACGGGAGATCTACCGGGAACCGAACGGAGCGAAGCAACCGAAAACGTACCGACGACCCGCTTCACTCGGCGTCGACGCGAACGATCACGGCGGCGTCGCCTGCCTCAAGCAGCTCGCCCGCGCCCTGATACCGGCGGTCGGTCTCGACGGTGAACTCCTCGGGCGCCAGCTCGTGGCCCGCGGCGTGGAGCTCGCCGTCGACGAGCTCGTACTCGCCGGCCTCGATCGCGGCCTCGATGTCGGGGACGTCGCCGCCGTACGCCGGACCGACCGTGGCATAGTCGAGGTCGATCCCGGTCGTGACGGTCTCGACGGGCGCCTCGGCGTCGGGGTGGACGCGGAGGTCCTCGACGTGCATCACGCCGGTGACGTCGTCCTCGAAGCCGCGGACGTCGCCGTAGACCTCGACGACGTCGAGGGCGGCGTTGAGCGGGAGCCCCCGGTCGCTTTTGAACTTCCGGAGCGCGCCGACGACCGCCATCGCGAGCTCGCCGGCGTCGTGGTCCGCCTCGAGCCCGAGCGGGTCGGGCCAGTCGGCGAGGTGGATCGACTCGGCGGCCGCGGACGCCTCGCCGGACGCGCCGTCGGCTGCGCCGTCCGCGTACTCGTCGTGCCAGATCTCCTCGGTCACGTGGGCAAGCAGCGGCGCGAACAGCTTCAGGAACCGACGATGCGCCGTCCGGAGGGTGTACCGGGCCGAGTCGTCCTCCCGCTGTTTGGCGATCTCGAGGTAGTCGTCACAGAAAGTTCCCCAGAAGAACGTCCGGAAGCCGTCGCGGGCCTTCGAGAACTCCCGGTTCTCGAGGCGCTCCGTGAGCCGCTCGATCTCCCGGTCGATCTCCGCGAGCAGCCACCGGTCGAGCTCGGCGAGCTCGTCGGGCTTCTCCGGGTAGGGCTCGGGGGCCAACGACGCGACCAGCTTCGAGGCGTTCCAGAGCTTGCGGATGAGCTTCTCGCCCGCGCGCAGGCCCTTCTCCTGGTACGGCAGGTCGTCGCCAATCGAGGAGCCGGCGGCCCAGAATCGGGCGGCGTCGACCGGGAACTGCTCCATCACGGCGTCGGGGTCGACGACGTTGCCCTTCGATTTCGACATCTTCTCGCGGTTCTCGTCGAGAACCATCCCGTTGATCATCGTCGACTCGAAGGGCACCTCGCCGGTGTGTTCGTAACACTTGATCACCGTGTGGAACAGCCAGAAGGAGATGATGTCGTGGCCCTGCGGGCGGACGTCCATCGGGTAGATCTCCGGACGATCCATCGTGAACTCGCCGGCCGCCTCGTCCCAGTCCCAGCCGGCGTTGATGAGCGGCGTGAGCGAGGAGGTGGCCCAGGTGTCGAGCACGTCGTCCTCGGGGACGAACGCCTCGTGGCCGCACTCCGGGCAGGCGTCGACCGGCGGGTCGTCGGAGAGCGGATCGACCGGGAGGTCGTCCTTCGCGGCGACGATCGCGTGGTCGCAGTCCGCGCAGTACCAGACCGGGAACGGGATGCCCGAGGAGCGCTGCCGGGAGATGAGCCAGTCCCACTGCAGCCCCTCGACCCAGTGTTCGTACCGGGTGAACATCTTCTCGGGGAACCACTCCATCTCGCGGCCGGCCTGAAGGTACTCCTCGCGCTTGTCGAGAACCCGGACGTACCACTGCTCGGTGACGAGGAACTCCACGCCGACCCCGCAGCGCTCGTGGACGTTCACGGTGTGGGTGATCGCGCGGCGGTCCAGCAGCGCGCCCTCCTCCTCGAGGTCGCTCACGATCGCCTCGCGGGCCTCCGCGGAGTGCATCCCCTCGTAGGGGCCGGCGACGTCGGTGAGATGGCCGGACTCGTCGATGGCGACGCGTAGATCCAGGTCGTGGGCCTGGTACCACTCGATGTCGGTCTGGTCGCCGAAGGTACAGCACATCACGATCCCCGACCCGGTCTCCATGTCGACGCGATCGTCGGCGATGATCGGCACGTCGTGGCCGAACAGCGGGATCGTCGCCTCCTCGCCGACGAGGTGCTGATTCCCGTCGTCGTCGGGATGGACGAACACGGCGACGCAGGCCGGCAGGAGTTCCGGCCGCGTGGTGGAGATGGTGAACCCCTCCCCGGAGCCGGCGACGGTGAACTCGATGTCGTGGAAGTGGGAGTCCTGCTCGTCGTCCTCGGTCTCGACCTGCGAGATGGCGGTCTCGCACTCGGGACACCAGATGGCGGGCGCCTGCTCGCGGTACTCGCGGCCCTTCTCGTAGAGGTCGACGAACGAGAGCTGGGAGACGCGCTGGACCTCCGGGGAGATGGTGCGGTAGGTGTTGTTCCAGTCGATCGACAGGCCCATCCCCTGCATCTTCTCGGTGAAGTCGGCCTCGTACTCCCGGCAGACCTCCCGACACTTCCGCTGGAACTCGCGACGCTCGAAGTCCTGATGGCGGACGTCGAGTTCGCGCTCGGTCAGCCGCTCGGAGGCGATCCCGTTGTCGTCGTAGCCGAACGGGTAGAGGACGTCCCGGCCGTGCATCCGGTGGAACCGGGCGACGACGTCCTGGAGGATCGAGCCGTAGACGTGGCCCCAGTGGAGGTTGCCCGAGACGGTCGGCGGGGGCGTGTCGATCGCGAAGGCGGTGTCCGGGTCGGCGGTCTCCTCCGGATAGGCGAACGTCTCGTCGTCGACCCACCGGCGCTGCCAGCGCGCCTCGGCGGCGTCGGGGTCATACTCTCCGCTGGGCATTCTTGGGTGTCGATACCGCCGGTTGCCTGTTAAGCGCCTCGATCGGTACGGGGCGGCGGGCGGAGCGTTCGGTCCGCTCCCTCGAGCGCTACTCCAGCGCGTCCAGCCGGAACTCGAAGGCCGCCACCGGCAGCTCCAGGTCGTGCTCGACGAGCACGGCGGGGTGAACCTCGCCGATCACGCCGACCCGCTCGCCGTCGATCTCGATCGCGGCGGTGCGCCCGTCGATGAAGGTCGGATGGTCGGTCGGGGGCGTCTCGAGAGCGACGTCGAAGTCGCGACAGACCGCCTGCAGCCGGGCTTTCGCGTCCTCGTAGCTCGCGTCGGTCCGGGCGAGGACGGCCGCGACGGTCCGACGCTCTGCGACCCGGGTGTTCTCCGCGTCGTCGCGCTCGGCGGCCAGCCCGATCTCCGCCAGATCCTGCGGGTACGTCCGGTGAGTGTTCCGCTCGAGGACCATCAGCAGCGAGGGGAGCGCCCACGTGCGCAGCTGCGTGTAGTCCTCGCTGTACGGCTCGGTGATCTCGACGGGATCGCCGCCCCCGAGGACCTCGGTCCCGGGCTCGACGCGCAGCCGGTCGTAGTTCTCCGGACCGCTTATCATATGGAAGTTGAGCAGGTCCTCGAACCCGAGCCCGACGAGGCTCGCGCGGGCGGCGTCCTCGAGCCGCGACCGGTCGTGGCGGCCGCCGACGGTTCCGACGTCGGGGTAGCGTGGCTCCAGGTCGTTGAATCCGTACGCGCGCCCGACGTCGTCCACGAGGTCGTAGGGGTGGAGGACGTCGACGCGGTACGGCGGGATCTCGACGTCGTAGACGACCTCCTCGCCGAGCGTGTAGGTCGCGTCGAGCCCGGAGCGCTCGAGGAGGTCGACGACCTCGTCAGGGTCGAACGCGACGCCGATCGTCGACTCGATGCGGTCGTGGGAGACCGACTTCTCGGTCACCTCGAGGTCGGGCCGGACGAGCGTCCGCCCGGCGCTGGGGTGGGTGGCGTCGGCGTCGGCGTCGGCGTCGGCGTCGGCGTCTGTCGACGCCGAAGTGGCGGCGTCGGCGTCGGGATACGCCACCTCGACGTCCTCGATCGTGGCGCCGCGGGCCGACAGCGCGTAACAGACGATCGCCAGCATCCGGTCGATCGTCCACTGGTCGGTGCCCGTCATCTCCACGAGCAGCTCGCGGCTCCCCGTGGTCACCTCGGTCCGGCGCCCGTTGATGACCGGCGGGAACGAGAAGAGCCCGAGGTCGTCGTAGATGGCCGGATAGCGGTCGTACTCGGCGACGAGATCGGCGTAGGTGCGGCCGGTGTCGTGGTTCGCGAGCACGTCCGCCGGAGTCATCTCGGCGTCCGAATCGAGCGGGACGAACGTGTCGCCGTCGGGCTCGACCCCGCGGTAGGTTATCGCGTTGCCGTCGCCGTCGCCTCCCGCGTTGCCCTTGATCATCGTCAGGTCGTGGATGCCGATCGCGCCCTTCGCGCGCTTGCGGCCCATCGTCGCGTGGAGCTTCTCCTGGAGCTGGATGAGCGAATCGAGCGCGTCGTCGTCCAGATCCACGCCACGAACGACCGCGCCGGTGACGTACGGTCGCTCGTCGGGGACCGAGTCCGCGACCTCGATCGTCCAGTCGGCGTCGTTCGTGTCGGGAACGTGCACGCCGCGGGCGTCGCCGTAGTGGTACCGGAGCGACCTGGCGATTCCCTCGACCGAAAGTCGGTCCAGGCGGTCGGGGGCGAACTCGAGCTGGAGCTCTCCCTCGTCCGTCTCGCCCTCGAACTCCAGCCCGAGCGCGAACAGGTCGTCGATGAACTCCTCGTCGGTCTTCTCGTGGCCGGTCAGCTCGCGCAGCTCGTCGGGGTCGACGTCGACGACGGGCATTACCGCACCACCTCCGTCTCCCGCAGCAGTTCAAGGTCACACAGCGTCCCGTGCACGTCGCGGATGTCGTCGAAGCCGTACATCAACATCAACAGTCGCTCCAGGGCGAGTCCCCACGCCATCACGTCGCACTCGACGCCCAGCGGGCCCAACACCTCCTCGCGGAACATCCCCGAGTTGCCGATCTCGATGAGTTCGTTCGTCTCGGGATGGCGGCCGAACAGCTCGAAGGAGGGTTCGGTGTAGGGGTTGTAGTGCGGTTTGAACTGCACGTCGGTGATCCCGAACTGCCGGTAGAACTCCTCGAAGGTGCCCATCAGGTCGCGCACCGAGAGGTCCTCGGCCATCACCCACCCCTCGATCTGGAAGAACTCCAGCAGGTGGGTCGGATCGAGGGTGTCGTTGCGGTAGACCTTTTCGACCGAGAAGAACCGCTGCGGCGGCTCCAGGTCGCCCAGCGCGAACCCGGAGAGGTGCCGCATCGACAGCGAGGTCGTGTGGCCGCGCAGGTCGATCGCCCGCGCGACGTCCTCGGTCCACGGGGAGTGGTAGCCATCTCCGTCCTCGCCCCATCCCTCGCGGTGGGCGCGCTCGACGCGCTCGAGCAGCCCCGGCGGGATCTGCTCCATCGGCGGGAGATCCAGCGCGAACTGGTCCCAATGGGTCCGCGCGGGGTGGTCCTGAGGCATGAACAGGCAGTCGTTGATCCAGAACTCCGAATCCGCGTGCGGGCCCTCCATCTCCCGAAAGCCCATCCCGACGAGGACGTCCTTCACGCGGTCGGCGGTTTGCCGAAGGATGTGCTTGCGACCGCCCGTGGCGGTCTCGGCGTCCGCCTCGACGTTGTACTCGGCGAACTCCACGTCCCGCCAGTCGCCGCTCGTGAGCAGTTCGGGCGTGAGTCGGTCGACCGTCTCTGCCGTCTCGATCCCCTCCATCAGGGCGGTCACACCCTCCTCCGAGAGCGTGACCGAGCGCACGGTCGACTCGGTGCGGTCGACGAGTCCGCGGCGCTCCAGGCTCTCGAGGACGTCGTCGTCGACCGATTCGGGCGGTTGGACGGATCCCTCTCGATCGGCCGTCGCCGCATCGATCGCCTCGAGCGCGAGGAGTTCGGGATCCTCGGCGGGGTCGACGTCGGGAGCGGCGGTTATCTCGCCGGACTCGATGGTTCCGTAGCCCTTGCGGGCGTAGTTCGACAGGGCGATGTCGACCGCCGGCCCCTCGAGGCCTGCCCGGCCGATGATCTCGCCCATCGACCGGGGGTCCTCGTCGGCACCGGCGTCGAGGGCCGCACGATGGAGTCGGATCTCGGGGAGGTCACTTTCGACGTACTCGCGGCCCTCGTCGGTGATCGTCACCGAGACCCGGTCGGCCTCGCTGACCGTGAGCAGTCCCTCGTCCGCGAGCTCGAAGGCGGCTCGCGTGACTGTCTCGGGTTTCTCGTCGATCTCGGCCGCGAGATCGTCGATCGGTCGGTCGTCGGTCGCGCTCGCGGCCTCGAGGACCGCGAGTTGGGCTTCCGTGAGTCGCATATGGTGAGTATATCTCGTGTGGTCGGCGTCGTCTCTCGTGCGTACGTTCGGCGGCGTGAGGGTCGTAAGCGTTCCGTGTTCGGTCGGTGACCGAGACGTCGGTCCGGCGGATCGCGGGAGAGAACACGGTGCGCGCGGTTTCACCGCCCCGCTGCGGGATGTCTACAGCGGAGGGGATCCGCCACGCGCGAGTCAGCGAAAACCGAACTCGAACCCGAAGCCGGCGCGGTCACGGGCGATCCGAACGGTGGCGGGTTCGAGTGCCATACCTGGGAGTGCGGTCGGCGACGATATATGCGTTGTGCGTCGTCCCGAAAACGGTGGCAGCCACCTCCGGGAACCGACCGGCTTAATCCCGGGCCGTCCAACGCGAACGTATGAGCGAGACCGATGCCTTTGCTGACGGCTTCGAGGTGATCCCGGCGGTCGACGTCCAGGACGGCGAGGTCGTCCAGCTCGTGCAGGGCGAGCGCGGAACCGGCAAGCGGTACGGCGACCCGGTCGAGGCGGCCGAGCGCTGGATCGACGAGGGTGCGGAGACGCTGCATCTCGTGGATCTGGACGGCGCCTTCGAGGGGGAACGCGTCAACGCCCCTGCGTTCGAAGCGATCGTCGACGCGGTCGGGGACGACGTCGACCTCCAGCTCGGCGGCGGGATCCGCACCGTGGCGGACGCGCGGGCGCTGCTCGAGTTGGGGATCGACCGCGTCATCCTCGGCACCGCGGCCGTGGAGGACCCGCCGATCGTGGAGTCGATCGCCGAAACGCACCCCGGGACGGTCGTGGTGAGCCTCGACGCGAAGGACGGCGAGGTCGTCGTCTCGGGGTGGACCGAGTCGACCGGCCTCGACCCGGCCGAGGCGGCGGCGCGCTACGAGGAGTTGGGCGCGGGCGCGATCCTCTTCACCAACGTCGACGTCGAGGGACAACTCGAGGGGATCGACCGGGAGGCCGTCGAGGCGGTCGTGGACGCGGTCGACATCCCCGTGATCGCCTCCGGCGGGGTGGCAAGCCTCGATGACGTGGTTTCGCTGCGTAAGGCGGGTGCGGCCGCGGTCGTGATCGGCACGGCGCTGTACGAGGGATCGTTCACGCTCCGGGAGGCGAAACGAGCCGCGTCCGGCGACGGCGCGGAGTGAGCGAGCGTATGAAGTGAACGGCGGAAGCCCGCGCGGTCACTCCTCGCCTGGCTCATCATCGCCTGCCTGCCCCTCGCCGGGCCGTTCGCGTTGGACGACGAACACCGGTCCGAGAAACCGCTCGGCGACCTGCTCGGAGGGCATCCCGAAGACGAACGTCGTGACCGACGGATCCGTCTCCCCCATCACGACCGCGTCGTGGTCCGCGGCGTGGCCGGCGATGGCCTCGATCGGCGCGTCGGGGCGGTCGAGGATCGTCTCGATCGCCTCGGGGCTGACGCCGCGGTCGACGAGCGCAGCAGTCGTCGTCTCCAGCAGCGACTCCCCCTCCGCGTCGGGTTCGTCGCCATCGAGCGCGTGATACAGCGTGATCGTCGCGTCGGTCGTCGCGAACAACCCGGCGACGAGGCGGGTGTTTCGGTCGAGTCCGACGTCACCCCGAACCGCGAGCAGCACCGACTCGGGGACGTCGACACCGTTGGGGACGAGCACGGCGAGACAGTCGTGTTCGTAGATCAGCCGGTTGATCGTCGCCTGCGCCTCGTGCGTGAAGACGAGGCGAACGTCGACCGTTGCGCCCGCGTCGGAAAGCGCCGCCGCGAACTCCTCGAGTTTGGCCATCGCGCGCTCGCCGAACTGCTCGCGGGCCTGGTCGGCCGCGGTCTGTTCGGGGATGACGTGGTAGCCGGCGAGCACGACGTGCGCGTTCGCGAGCAGCTCCGCGATCCCGGTCGGCAGCGACTCACCCTCCAGCACTCGGATCGGATAGAGGACGGTCGGTCGATCCGGCCGGTCGATGGACGGATCACCGTCGGCCTCGGTGGCCGTGTCGGTCGGCGCGTCGGCTGCCGTGTCGGTCGGCGCGTCGGCTGCCGTGTCGGTCGGCGCGTCGGTTGGGGTTGTGGGGTCAGTGTCAGTCATGGTTCAGAACGCTCCTTTGAGTTCGACGTCGGTGGCGTAGTACCGGTACCAGGCGTAGGCGGCGACCATCACGGCGGCGCCGACGCCGATCGACGCCGGCTGCATGAACGCGATGAGCGAGAGGCTCGCGAGCGTGCCGAGACCGGCGACGAGGAACCCCGCCGGACAGCGGAACGAGGGGGTATACCACTCGGGCGACTCGCGTCGAAGCTGGATCAGGGCGACGCAGACGAGTCCGTACATCACGAGATGGAGGACGGAGGCGACCTCAGCGAGCAGCTCCACCTGGCCGGTCGCCGCGAGCACGACGATCGGGCCCCCGGCCATCCCCAATGCGACGTGTGGCGTTCCGTACCGGAGGTTGAGGCGGCTGGCGGACGTGGGAAGGAGGTCATCGCGGCTCACGGCGTACACCGCCCGGGAGGCGCTGAGGATGGAGGCGTTCGCGCTCGAGAACGTGGCGAGCAGCCCGGCGACGACGATCGCGAGCGCCCCCGGAAGGCCGACGAAGGCGCGGGCGACTTCGACCATCGCGGTCTCGCCGAACCCGCCGAGTCGAGCGCTCCCGAACGCGCTGGTCGCCACGAAGATGGTGACGACGTAGAACGCCCCGACGACGAGCACCGATCCCACCATCGCCAGCGGCAGGTTTCGGCTCGGATCGGTGATGTCGCCGGCGACCGTCGCCACCTGCGCGAAGCCGAGGTACGAGGTGAACACGAGCGCGGCGGTCCGCAACACCGGCACCATGCCGCCGGGCGGGAGGAACCGCTCCGGGGTCGACTCGGTGCCGAACACGCCGAGCGCGTCGAGGCTCCCGTAGCTCAAAAACAGCGTGAGGATGACGAGCAACACGATCACGATCGCGTTCTGCAGCGACGCCGTGTTCTCGGTCCCGAAGACGCTGAGGACGGTGAGCGCGACGCCGAAGGCCACCCCCAAGGGCACCGCCGGATCCACCGGCAGGGAGATCCCCGCCTCGGCGAACACCTGGCCGGCGTAGCTCCCGAGCCCGACGAGGTAGAACGCGGACGCGAACACGAGCCCGAGCCAGAGGCCGATGCCGATGACGGCGCCCGGTCCGGTGCCGAGTCCCCGGGAGATGAAGAAGTAGCCGCCGCCGCTGCGGGGCATCGCGGTCGCGAGTTCCGAGAGCGGGAGCGCGACCAACAGCGCGACGACCGCGCCGATCGCGAACGAGAGCGATGCGGCCGGGCCGGCGCTCTCCGCGGCGAGCCCCGGAAAGACGAAGATCCCCGCCCCGATCATCGTCCCGATGCCGATCGCGAGGCCGCCGACGAGCCCGATCGTTCGCTCGAGCTCCCCCTCACCCCGGTCACGGTCGTGTTCGACCGCGGGTGCCGGTTGATCCGGCGGCGCAGGATCGCCACGATCGTCCCGTTTCGTCGCGTCATCCGGTCCCATATCGCACCGATCCCGTGCGGGCCCGAAATAGCCACCGCCGCCAGCGACCCGCAACGCACCCGCAAACCTCCCTGACAGCGTCCCCGCAAGCGTCCCAATCCCTCGGACGTGGTCTCGACGGATCGGTCTCGCGGGAATTGGCCGCCCGCAATTCCCTTAAGAGTCGGCCGCGAGTGACCGGTATGAACGGATCGAGCGGCGCCGACCGCAGCGCGGCCGTCTCCCGCGCGACCGCGGAGACGGATATCGACGTGACGCTGACGATCGACGGGGACGGGGACGGCGAGATCGACACCGGGATCGGCTTCTTCGACCACATGTTGACGGCCTTCGCCACGCACGGACTGTTCGATCTGACCGTCCGCTGTGACGGGGACGTCCACATCGACGACCACCACACCGTCGAGGACGTGGCGATCTGTCTGGGCGAGGCGTTCGCGGCGGCGCTGGGCGATAAGCGCGGGATCCGCCGGTACGCCGACCGTCGCGTCCCGCTCGACGAGGCGGTCGCGTCGGTGGTCGTCGACGTCTCGGGGCGACCCTACTACGAGTTCGCGGGCGAGTTCTCACAGGACTCGGTCGGGGAGTTCACGAGCGTGATGGCCGACCACTTCGCGATGTCGCTGGCGCACAACGCCGACCTGACGCTGCACGCCGAGGTCGTCCGCGGCGAGAACGCCCACCACGAGGTGGAGGCGCTGTTCAAGGCGCTCGCGCGCGCGCTCGACGACGCGACCCGGCTCGACGAGCGGCGCTCGGACACCCCGAGCACGAAGGGCGACTTATAAGTGATGTTCGACGAGATCCTCGGCAAGTTCGAGGGGTCGCCGAGCCAGCAGGCGGTGATCCGCCTGCTCTTAGAGCGCGGGTTCTCCGTCAACGAGGACGGGCGCGTGGTCTCGGGCGGGATCGAGATCCCCTACACCGGGATCGCGCGCGAGCTGGACGTGGACCGTCGCGTCGTCGACTCCACGACCGACGCGATCCGGGAGGACCCGGAGCTGCGGCGCATCTTCGCGAACATCTCCTCGATCGCGAGCCTGATGGACCTCGCGCCAGTGCTCGAGTTGACCGTCCTCACCGTCGAGGTGGCCGCGGCGGACGAGTCCGGGATCGTCGCGGAGGTGTCCGGGCTCATCGCCGAGCACGGGCTCACGATCCGGCAGATCATCAGCGACGACCCGGAGTTCGCTGCCGACCCGAAGCTCTACGTGATCCTCGACGACGACGTGCCGGGCGAGCTGCTCGTGGCGATCCGGGAGCTCCCCTACGTGCGCCGCGTCGAGTTCTGAGCCGGCGGAGACGGGAAGCACGCCACGAATACGGGAATCAATACGGCCGTGAACCGCGCATACCGTTAATACGGCTCGCGCCCGTATGGACGGTATGAGCACCGAGGTACGGCTAAACCGGCTCCGAACCGTCATCGACGCGCTCGACTACCCGATCGAACGAACCGACGCGCGCGAGGAACTGTCCGACGTGACGCTCCTGTACGCCGACGGGAGGGAGTCGCTGGCTGCGGTCGTCGACCGGTCGAACGACGAGGTCTTCCGATCGATGGAGGACCTCGAGGCCGCGGTCTTCGGAAACGTGCCGGTCGAAGCGGTCGGCGAACCGGGACAGTCGGACGGCGACGCCTAGTACAGCCGATTTCGCGTCCATTTTGTGGGGTTACCTGCCGTGAACCAGCGGCGGTGATCGTGAGACGTCTCCGCATATTTCACTTTCACCCACCTGTTAACGTGGGTTTATATGGGAGAGCGAACAAGCGGGGAGTACATGCCCGAAGACGAACTCGAAGACCTCCCAGGCGTCGGCCCCGCGACCGCGGACAAGCTCGTTGACACCGGCTACGAGAGCTACCAGAGCATCGCGGTCGCCAGTCCCGGGGAGCTGTCGAACACCGCCGACATCGGCTCCTCGACCGCCTCGGACATCATCAACGCCGCGCGGGAGGCCGCCGACGTCGGCGGCTTCGAGACCGGCGCGGCCGTCCTCGAGCGTCGCGAGCAGATCGGCAAGCTCTCCTGGCAGATCGACGAGGTCGACGAGCTGCTCGGCGGCGGCGTCGAGACGCAGTCGATCACCGAGGTCTACGGCGAGTTCGGCGCCGGGAAATCGCAGGTGACCCACCAGCTCGCGGTGAACGTCCAGCTGCCCCGCGAGCACGGCGGACTCGACGGCGGCTGCATCTTCGTCGACACCGAGGACACGTTCCGACCCGAGCGGATCGACGATATGGTCCGCGGGCTCGACGACGAGATCCTCGAGACCGAACTCGAACGCCGCGAGATCGAGGGAACGCCGAACAGCGACGAGGCGCTGACCGAACTCACCGAGGCGTTCCTCGATCGGATCCACGTCGCGAAGGCGTTCAACTCCAACCACCAGATCCTGCTGGCCGAGAAGGCCAAGGAACTGGCGGGCGAACACGAGGAGAGCGAGTGGCCGATCCGGCTCGTCTGCGTGGACTCGCTGACGGCCCACTTCCGCGCCGAGTACGTCGGCCGGGGCGAGCTCGCCGAGCGCCAGCAGAAGCTGAACAAACACCTCCACGACCTGATGCGGATCGGCGACCTATACAACACGTCGATCCTCGTCACCAACCAGGTTGCCTCGAACCCCGACTCCTACTTCGGCGACCCGACCCAGCCGATCGGCGGCAACATCCTCGGCCACACCTCCACGTTCCGGATCTACCTGCGCAAGTCGAAGGGCGACAAGCGGATCGTCCGGCTCGTCGACGCGCCGAACCTCGCCGACGGCGAGGCCGTGATGCGCGTCCAGGACGCCGGCCTCAAACCGGAATAAGACGGCCCGGCAGGACACGACGAACGTCGGTCACACACCACTCACGCGAGCCGACACCGTCGTTTGTAACGATTCCCGCGACACCGTCGTTTGCACCGATCTCCGCGGCGGCGACTCACGAGGAGCGCGCGCGAGCGTTTCGGGCGTATATACCACTCATCCGACAAAACGATCGTCAAGTTGTTCGGCAACATTTGTAACGGAACTGCCGAGAATACGTCCTTATATTGGCCTAATTCGATTGTATATCTGACGAACGTCTACTGACACCCATATATTGTGCTATTTTTCAACTCCACGATTTATATACCTCCATCTACCCCAATCGGAACGTGATTTCGAACACGAACGCGAAGGAAACGGTTGGAATAGTTCACGATCGTAAACAATCTTCCCACGATGGGGCGGTGATCGCCTGATGGTGGGCGCGGGTCTCCTCGCGCAGGTCGATCCCTCGGTGATCGCCGAGGGCGTGAACCTGCTGTGGGTCGCGGTCGTCTGTTTCCTGATCTTCTTCATGCACGCCGGCTTCGCGATGCTGGAGGCGGGGCAGGTGCGCGCGAAGAACGTGGCGAACCAGCTGACGAAGAACCTGCTGACCTGGAGCGTCGGCATCCTGGTCTACTTCCTGATCGGGTTCGGCGTCGAGGCCGTCGCGGGCGGCAGCGGCGTCTCGATGGAGACGTTCACGGCCGCGATGACCGCGCCCGACGGCGCGTGGGTCAACAGCTGGCTGTTCGGCGCCGTCTTCGCGATGACGGCGGCGACGATCGTCTCCGGCGCGGTCGCCGGCCGCGCGAAGCTCCGCGCGTACGTCGGCTACACGATCGTGTTATCGGCGGTCATCTACCCGGTCGTGGCGGGGATGTCCTGGTACGGCGGCGGCCTCCTGGCGGGACTCGGCTTCACGGACTTCGCCGGCGGGATGGTCGTCCACGGGATGGGCGGGATCGCCGGCCTCACGGCCGCGTACGTGATCGGCCCGCGGATGGACCGCTACGCCGACGACGGCTCCACGAACGTCATTCCCGGTCACTCGATGACGTTCGCGGTCCTGGGAACGCTCGTCCTCGCGTTCGGCTGGTACGGCTTCAACGTCGGCACGACCGCGACCGTCTTCGCGGTCGAGAACGGCGAGCTGACGCTCGGCGGCTTCGGGGTCGTCGGTCGCGTCGCGCTCACGACGACGCTCGGGATGGCCGCCGGGGGCATCGGCGCGGCGCTCGGGGCGCTCGCGCTCACGAAGAAGGTCGACACCCTCTACGTCGCCAACGGGCTGCTTGCGGGGCTCGTCGGCGTCACCGGGATCGTCGACCTCGTCACCTGGTGGGGCGCCATCGCGGTCGCGCTGATCTGCGGCCTCCAGCTCCCGTTCGTCTTCGAGTTCGTCTCGGACACGCTGCAGATCGACGACGTCTGTGCGGTCTTCCCGGTCCACGGCTCCGCCGGCGTCATCGGGATCCTGGCGCTGCCGTTCGTCCACGTGAACGGCTTCTCGGTCGACCTGCTCGTCTCGCAGGTGGTCGGAACCGCCGTGATCACGGTCTGGACGGTCGCGGCGACCGCGGCGGTCTTCGGCGCCTTCAAGGCGGCCGGGCAGGCCCGCGTTTCGCTTGAACACGAGCGTGAGGGGCTCGACGTCTCCGAGCACGGCGTCGACACCTACCCCGAGTTCGGCAAGCCGATCGCCGCCGACGGCTCCGGAACCAGCGTCCGTGCCGACGGCGGCGAGGAGGCAGGCTCGGAGATCAAGATGGTTACGGCGATCGTCCGCCCCGAGAAGCTCGGCGACATCAAGACGGCGCTCGCGGGAGTCGGCGCACCCTCGCTGACGGTCACGAACGTCTCCGGCCGCGGCTCCCAGCCGGCCAAGACGGGCCAGTGGCGCGGCGAGGAGTACGTCGTCGACCTCCACCAGAAGGTGAAGGTCGAGTGCGTCGTCGCCGACGTCCCGGCCGACGAGGTCGCGAACGCGATCCGCGAGGCCGCAAGCACCGGCGAGCCCGGCGACGGGAAGGTCTTCGTCCTGCCCGTCGAGGACGCGCTGCAGGTGCGCACCGGCACGGCCGGTCCAGAGGCGGTGTAAGCCGCCGAGAGAGTCCGAATCGGTCCGATCCTCTGGCGGGCTTTTTTTAAGTAGTTACCCTATCCCTTTTAAGCAGTTACCCTATCCCTTTTAAGCAGTTACCCTATCCCTTTTAAGCAGCTACCGGAAGTGACGTCCTCACCCGCCCGCGTCACTCCTCGGCGTCGAGCCGGTCCCGAACCAGCGGCGAGTCGGACGTCGTACATTCGGGCCGGCCACAGACGCCGGCATCGGCGCCGGCACGTTCCACGCCCGGGGAGAGGCGGTCGATCGACCAGTCGGCGTCGTGACCGTGGGTTCGCCGGTGGTCCTCGAGGGCGGTCCGCGCTCGGCGAAGGGACGGAAACGTCTCCGTGAACGAGCAGGAATCGCAGTCGACCGTCACGCGGGCGGTGGCCATACGGGATCGATGGGGACCGGCAGCCAAAACGATCGTGGTGTAAATGGATCCGGACGAGCACGCTCCGAACGAACGTGGGGCGAACCGACCGCGCTCCGAACGGAACCCCTTTTTCACCTCCCGGTCGAAGGGGGGCGTATGAATAACGACCGCTCGCGCGCGCTGTACGACCGCGCGCTCTCGGTGCTTCCCGGCGGGGTGAACTCCTCGGTGCGGGCGACGCTGCCGCACCCGGTGTTCGTCGACCGCGGCGACGGCGGCCACGTGATCGACGCGGACGGAAACCGGTACGTCGACTGGGTGATGGGCTACGGGCCGCTGTTGTACGGTCACGACGTCCCCGAGCCGGTGACGGCGGCGATCCAGTCCGCGGCGGCCGACGGCCCGATGTACGGCGTCCCGACCGAGGTCGAGGTCGAACACGCCGAGTTCATCGCGCGTCACGTCCCGAGCGTCGAGCAGGTACGGTTCGTCAACTCCGGCACGGAGGCGACCGTCTCCGCGGTCCGACTGGCCCGGGGCCACACCGGTCGCGACAAGATCGTGGTGATGCAGGGCGGCTACCACGGCGCCCAGGAGTCGACGCTCGTCGAGGGCGAACCCGGCTCGCAGGCGCCCTCCACCGCGGGCGTTCCCGACGAGTTCGCCGAACACACCCTCCCGGTGCCGTTCAACGACCCGGAGGCCGCACGCGAGGTCTTCGCCGAACACGGCGAGAACATCGCCGCGGTGCTCGTCGAACCGATCCTCGCGAACTCCGGGATCGTGATGCCGGTCGACGGCTATCACGAGACGCTGCGCGAACTGTGTGACGAGCACGGCTCGCTACTCGTCTTCGACGAGGTGATCACCGGTTTCCGCGTCGGCGGGCTGGGCTGTGCACAAGGGAAACTCGGCGTCACTCCCGATCTCACCACGTTCGGGAAGATCGTCGGCGGCGGGTTCCCGGTCGGCGCGATCGGTGGCCGCGCGGACGTGATGGAGGGGTTCACCCCGGCGGGCGACGTCTTCCAGGCGGGGACCTTCTCGGGCCACCCGGTGGCGATGGCGGCCGGAAAGGCCTACCTGGAGTACGCGGCCGAACACGACGTCTACGAGCACGTCAACGGGCTCGGCGAGAAGCTCCGCGCCGGGATCACCGACATCTGCGCCGACCAGGCGCCGACGTACACGGTCGTCGGGACGGACTCGCTTTTCAAGACGATCTTCACGCGCGAGGGGCCCAGCGGCGAGGACCTCGAGGCGTGCTGTTCGGCGGGGTGTACCCAGGATCCCGACTGTCCGCGGTACGACTACTGTCCGAAGACGGGCGCCGACGTCGCCAGCGCCGAGACCGACCGCTGGGAGCGCGTCTTCCGCCAGGAGATGAAAGAGCAGGGGATCCTTCTGACCGGCAACCAGTTCGAGAGCCAGTTCGTCTCGTACGCCCACACCGAGGCGGACGTCGAGGAGACCCTCGAGGCGTACAAACACGCGCTCTAGAGCCCGGAAACGCGCGATCTCGGATCCGCAACTCGCGATCGCGCGTACGGCGGTCGCCGCCGCGCCGGCGGACGAGCGTGCCGCGACACGACGCGACCGAAATTGGTGGCCTTTTCACCGCCGGGACCGTCGGTTCGAGTATGACACGATCGCTTCGACTCGCGACCCGCGGATCCGACCTCGCCGTGAAACAGGCGGCGACGGTCGCGGACGCGCTCGCGACCAGGCGCCGGGAGGTCGAGACCCGAACGGTCGAGACCCGCGGCGACCAGATCCCGGACGCGCTCATCCACGAGCTCGGGAAGACGGGCGCGTTCGTCCGGTCGCTGGACGAGGAGGTGCTCGCCGGCGACGCCGACCTCGCGGTCCACTCGCTGAAGGACGTCCCGACGGAGGGGCTCGACGACCTCGTCATCGCGGGCATCCCCGAACGCGGGCCGGCCGGCGACGTCCTCGTGACGCCCGGCGGACGTGACCTGGCCGACCTCGAGCCGGGATCGACGATCGGGACCGCCTCGCTGCGCCGCACCGCGGAGATCAAGGCCACCCGACCGGACCTCGAGGTGGAACCGATCCGCGGCAACGTCGACACGCGGATCGAGAAGCTGCTCGCGCCGGGCCTCCAGCGCGAACACGAGGCCCGGATGGAGGCCCGCTCGGAGCGAAAGGGCGACGCCGAGGGCGACGAAAACGCGGCAGCGGACGATGAGGACGGCCGCGAGTTCGAGGCGACCGTCGAGGAGTGGTTCGACTCGCTCTCCGAGTTGGAGCGCGGGGCGATGGAACGGGAGGTCGAGACCGAATACGACGGGCTGGTGCTCGCGGAGGCCGGGCTCGCACGGTCCGGCCTGCTCGAGGAGGTCCCGACCGTGCGGCTCGAGCGCACCGAGTTCGTTCCGGCGGCCGGCCAGGGCGCGATCGCCGTCGTCGCGGCGGACCCGGACGTGATCGATGCGATCCGCTCGGCCGTCGACCATCCACGGACGCGCGTGGAGACGACCGTGGAGCGGACGATCCTCGCGGAGCTGGGCGGCGGCTGTATCGCCCCGATCGGCATCAACGCGATCGTACAGGGGTCGTACGTGCACACGACCGTCCGCGTGCTCTCGCGGGACGGGACCGAGGAGGTGGCCGAAACGCGGGACCTCGACATCGAGCGGTACGGACAGGACGCGCGGACGTTCGGCCGCGATCTCGCCGACCGGGGTGCCGACGAGCTGATCGAACGCGCGCGCAAACGGAGCGACGAGGATGACTGAGGACGAGGCGGGGACGTCTGCGGACGAGGCGGGGACGTCTGCGGACGAGATCCCGACCGACGTTCCCGATGAGGCGCCCGGCAAGGTGTACCTCGTCGGCTCGGGTCCGGGCGATCCGGAGCTGCTGACGGTGCGGGCCAAGCGGCTCCTCGAGACGGCCGACGTCGTGCTCCACGACAAGCTGCCGGGCCCGGAGATCATCGAGTCGATCCCCGAGGAGAAGCGCGAGGACGTCGGCAAACGGGCCGACGGCGAGTGGACGCCCCAGGAGTACACCAACCGCCGGCTGGTCGAGCTCGCCCGCGAGGGGAGGACGGTCGTACGGCTGAAGGGCGGCGACCCCTTCGTGTTCGGCCGCGGCGGCGAGGAGCTCGAGCACCTCGCGGCGGCCGGCGTGCCGGTCGAGGTCGTTCCGGGCATCACCTCGGCGATCGCCGGGGCCGGCGTGGCCGGGATCCCCGTAACCCACCGGGATCACGCCTCCTCGGTGTCGTTCGTGACGGGCCACGAGGACCCGACGAAGGAGGACTCGGCGGTCGACTGGGAGGCGCTTGCGGCCACCGGCGGAACGATCGTCGTGTTGATGGGCGTCGGCAAGCTGCCGGAGTACGTCGCCGAACTCCGGAGCGCGGGGATGGCCCCCGAGACGCCCGTGGCGCTCGTCGAGCGCGCGACGTGGCCGGACATGCGCGTGGCCACCGGGACCCTCGAGACGATCGTGTCGGTCCGCGACGAGGCGGGGATCGAGCCGCCGGCGATCACGGTGATCGGCGAGGTCGCCGCAAGCCGGGACCGCGTGATCGACGCCCTCGAGAACGCCAACGCGGCGCCGGTCGGAAACGACAACGCGACGCCGGTCGGAACCGAAACCGAGCGGGAACGGGGGGCTCAGCGATGAGCCGGCAGGTGCGCGTCGCCGTCTTCCGCCCGGACGACGATCGGATCGACGGCGCGTCCGAGCTGTTGGCGTCGCTGGGGGCCGAGCCGGTACCCGATCCGATGCTTGCCGTGGAGCCGACCGGCGAGACGCCGGGGGAGGCGCCCTACGTCGTCCTCACGAGCAAGACCGGGGTCGAGCTTGCCGCGGAGCGTGGCTGGGCGCCGCCCGCGGAAACGACGCTCGTCGCGATCGGCCCCGCGACCGCGGCGGCAGCCAGGAAGGCGGGCTGGACCGTCGATCTGATCCCCGAGGAGTACACCTCCCAGGGACTCGTCGACCTGCTCGCCGGCCGGATCGCCGAGGAAAGCGAGGGGACCGAAGGCACGACGAACGACGGCGTCGCGATCGAGGTCGCACGCTCGGACCACGGCAGCGCGGTCCTCACCGAGGGGCTCGCGGATGCGGGAGCCGACGTCCACGAGACGGTGCTCTACCGGCTCGTCCGCCCCGAGGAAGCCGGCCGGTCGACCGAGCTGGCCGCCGACGGAGAGCTGGAGGCCGTCGCGTTCACCTCCTCGCTGACCGTCGAGCACTTCCTCGAGGCCGCCGCCGAGCGCGGGGTCGAGGACGCTGCGCGGGCGGGACTCTCGGACGCCGTCGTCGGAACCATCGGCGACCCGACCCGGGAGACGGCCACGGCACACGGGATCGACGTCGACGTCGTTCCCGAGGAGGCGACCTTCGAGTCGCTCGCGACTGCGGTCGTCGAGCGCGCGGCGCCGAGCCACCGCGGCGAGTGAACGTCTCGGCGCGGGAGCGACGCGGAGCTGGTCCGAAACGCGACCGGGCCTCACTCCCCGTTTGTAACCCGGTCGTCGAACGTCGCCCACGCGTCGGGAAACGCCTCGAGCCGTGCCGCCGACAGCGTGTACAGCGCGTACTCCCGGTCCAGCCTGACCGTTCGGTCCTCCTCGATCCAGCTGTGTATCCGGTCGTCCGTCGAGGCGATCCGGGACCGTTCGGCCGCGATGAAATCGCCGCCGACGGTCGGATCGGCGGCCGAGACGGGAAGCTCCTCGAGCGCCGCGACCGCCGACTCGCGGGCCGACCGAACCGTCTCGGGCGTCGCCTCGCGGTGTCCTCCCTCCTCGATGGTCGTTCGAACGCGATCGAGTGCCCGCCGGTTGACGTCGAGCTCGAGGGCGGTCGCAAGCGACCGGCCGAGTCGGCGCTGCTCCTCGAACAGGGTTTCGTGCAGGTGCGAAACCACCCGGACGCCATCGAGCATCAGCTCCCGGGCCGGGCGCGCGTCGGTCTCGATCAACTCGCGGGGATCGCTCGTCTCGTCGGTTGGATACTCGGCCGCCCGAAGGTCCTCGCGGGCGGTTTCGAGCGCCTCCGTGAACCGCCCCTCGTAGTCGGTGGGCGAGTCGTCGCCGGCACCAGCGTCGCCGGCATCAGCATCGTCGCCGGCATCGTCGCCGTCGGCCTCGGCACGCTCGCGGTGGCGCGCCGACAGGTGATCGAGGGCTGCCAGCCGCGAGACGGCGCGTTCGACCTGCCCGGCCAGCTCGCCGACCCACAGCGCGTGCCCCTCGGGCGCGGCGTGGTGATGCGTGGGGCGATCGAGATCGGTGCGGGCGCGATCGAGGAGACTCTCGAGGCGGACGGCGGTCAGCAGGGTTCGATGCGGGTCGACTCCCGCATAGGTGAGCGCGTCCGCACCGGTCGCGAGTCGATCGCGTGCCGCGGAGTGGGCATCCTCGACCGCGGACCGCCGCTCCGTCGTCGATCCGACGGCGGCGACCGCCTCGGCGGCGCTCCGGGCGCTCCCGCGGGGGCCGTGTGACTCCGCCAGCGCGCGAGCGGCGGTCGGCGCGTCCGTGACGTCCTCGAGGCCACGAGCAGCCCGGTCGCGAAACCGCTCGATCTCCCGGCGAGCGGCGCCGTTCGGGACGTCGGCTGCGGTGAGCGGGTCCGGAACGTCGGCCAGCAGCGCGTCGATGCGGTCGGCCGTCCCGGCGACCGCCTCCGTGCTCGGCTGGACCGGTTCCGGCTGCGGCGGCGTCTCGATGGCGGACTCGACCGTCCCCTCCAGCGCCGCGGTATCGTACGTCGGGCGAGCGTCCTCGCCGCGGTCGAGGACGTCAAGACAGCCGGCCGACGCGAGCGTCAGCCCGGCACCGATCGCTCCGAGAACCGACCGACGTGACCGGTTCACGCGTCGCCACCTCCGCTCGGTCCGGCCGAGTCGACCGATTCGAATCGGCAGTTCGAGCTGGTTCCGAGCCCCATCCCGGAGGGTGACGTCTCGTAGGGCTGCGGGACGCGCAGCGCGGTCACGAGCAGGTGGCGGTCGTCCACCTCGCAGGCCGCGTCCGCCGGCCGAAGCCGACGACAGCGGCTGGCGTGAAACGCGTCGTCCTCGAGCTCGACGTACTCGGTCGAGAGCGCGTCACAGGCCGGGATCGGTTCCTGGATCAGAACGGCCGACTCGGACTCGAAGTCGGTCGCGGCCAGGAAGGACCGGAGGTCGTCGACGCCTTCGGGTTCACGGTCGAACCGCAGTCGGTCGAGGTGGGCATCCTCGAGGATGAACCACATCCGGTTCCGGAGCCCCCGGTTCTCGAGATCCGGCGTCGGGGTGGCGGTGGAGGCACCCGGGTCGGTCGTCTCCACACCGCCGTCCGGATCCGCCGGATCGAACCCGAACGGGATGATCGGATCGAGCGACGTGTCGCGAAGCGTCTCGACCGCGAAGTCGGTCGTGGCCGATTCGGGCGGATACGAGGGGTCGTCGTTGACGGTCCGGCTCGTGGAGGTGCTCCCGTCGAGACACCCGGCCGCGGCGCTCGCCAGGAGGGCGGCGCCCGCGGCGAGGAGGGATCGCCGGGACCGGTGGAGGGCGGGCATACAACCGGCTGGTCGGTGCCACACCAAATAGGTTGGGAACCGGCCCGACTCGCGACGACCACTTTTAGTCGATGGCGCCGACAGGGGCGGTATGAGCGACGAGCGGGATCGAAACGACGACGAAGCCCCGTCGCAGTCCGCGGATCCGGCCGAGAAGCCGTCCCGATACGCGGACCCGGACGAGAACCCTTACGTACGGGACCCGCCGACCGAGTTCGCGGACGTCGCCGGACTCGATGCGTCGACGGCCCGGGAGCAGGCCGATCGCCTCCGTGCGGCGATCCGCGAACACGATTACCGATACTACGTCGAGGCGGACCCGATCGTCTCGGACGCGACCTACGACGCGCTCTTCGACCGGCTCCTGGCCCTCGAGGAGGCGTTCGACCTCCGGACCGCGGACTCCCCGACCCAGCGCGTCGGCGGGGAGCCGGTCGACCACCTCGAGGCAGTCGAGCACGCCGCGCCGATGCTCTCCATCGACCAGACGACCGACTCCGACGACGTTCGGGAGTTCGACGAGCGCGTGCGGCGGGAGCTCGCGGAGGCGGGGTTCGATGACGTCGACGCCGATGCCGATGCCGGGGGCCTCGAGTACGTCTGCGAGCCCAAGTTCGACGGTCTCTCTGTCGAGATCGTCTACGAGGACGGCGAATACGTTCGCGCGGCGACCCGGGGTGACGGGACGACCGGCGACGACGTGACCGAGCAGGTGGCGACGATCCGTGCGGTCCCGGGCCGGCTCCGCGGAGCGCCTGCCGACGTTCCGTCGACGCTCGCCGTCCGCGGGGAGGTCTACATTCCGCGTGACGCCTTTCAGGAGCTGAACCGCGAGCGCCAGGAGCGCGGCGAGGAGCCGTTCGCGAACCCCCGGAACGCCGCGGCCGGAACGCTGCGACAGCTCGACCCCTCGGTCGTCGCCGACCGGCCGCTCAGCGTCTTCTTCTTCGACGTCCTCGAGTGGACCGACCCCGGGATCGAACGGCCGACGACCCACTGGGCGGAACTCGACGCGCTCGAGGGCTTCGGGCTGCGCCGGAACGACCGAGCCGAGATCGTGACCGACGTCGAGGACGCGATCGACTACCGCGACCGGACCGCCGCGGTCCGCGACGATCTCGAGTACGAGATCGACGGGATCGTGATCAAGGTGAACGATCTGGTGGCGTGTGAATCGCTCGGGACCACGTCCCGCTCGTACCGCTGGGCGTTCGCCTACAAGTTCCCGCCGCGGACCGAGACGACGACGATCGAGGAGATCGTCGTTCAGGTCGGGCGGACGGGGCGGTTGACGCCGGTCGCCCTCCTCGACCCGGTCGACGTCGGCGGCGTCACGGTCTCGCGGGCGACGCTGCACAACCCCGCCGAGATCGAGACGCTGAACGTGAACGTGGGGGATCACGTCCGGGTGTATCGCGCCGGCGACGTCATCCCGTACGTCCCGGCGGTCGTCGAGAAGCGGTCCGACGGCCCCTACGAGTTCCCGAAGACCTGCCCGGTCTGTGACTCGCCGGTCGAACGCGACGGCCCGCTGGCGTACTGCACCGGTGGACTCGGCTGTCCGGCCCAGCTCGAGCGCGCGATCGAACACTGGGCGCGACGCGACGCGCTCGACATCGAAGGGGTGGGTCCCGAAACGGTCGAGCAGCTCCGGGCGGCGGGACTGGTCGAGTCGTTGCCGGATCTCTACCGACTCGATCGTGAGGAGCTCGCGGCGCTGGAGGGTTTCGGCGAGACGAGCGCCGAAAACCTCCTCGCGGAGCTGGACGCGAGCAAAAACCCGCCGCTGCCGGAGTTCCTTGCCGCCCTCGGGATCCCGGACGTGGGCGCTGCGACCGCCCGGAACCTCGCCGAGCGGTTCGGCACGCTCGATGCGCTCCTGGAGGCGTCCGAGGATGACCTCCAGGCCGTCGCGGACGTCGGCGAAACCGTCGCCGGCGAGATCCGGGAGTTCCTCGACGGAGAGCGAAACCGCGAGACGATCGCCGAGCTCCGCGAGCTGGGCGTGGATCCCGAACCGTACGAAAGCGAGGCCGGCGACGCGGAGCTCGACGGACTCACGTTCGTGTTCACGGGCGCGCTGTCGGTCCCGCGAAGCGAGGCGCGGACGGTCATCGAGCGCCACGGCGGTACCGCGACCGGGAGCGTCTCCGGCAACACGGACTACCTCGTGGTCGGGGACGACCCCGGCCGGAGCAAACGGCGGGACGCCGAGGACCACGGCGTCGAAACGATCGACGAGGCGGGTCTTGCGGACCTCCTGGCCGACCACGGGATCGAGTGGCCCCCGGGATCGTGAGCGCAGCGAACACCCTCCCCGTCTCGCGAGCGCAGCGAACACCCTCCCCGTCTCGCGAGCGCAGCGAACACCCACAACCCTTTATCCGAACGGGCGGAACCGGGGCGTATGACAGCCATCGAGCTCTCCGGGGTGACGAAACGGTTCGGGGAGTTGACAGCGGTCGACGACCTCGACCTCGCGGTGGAGGAGGGCGACGTGTTCGGCTTCCTCGGCCCGAACGGGGCGGGCAAGTCGACGACGATCAACGTCCTGTTGGATTTCGTCCGGCCGACGTCGGGGTCGGTCCGCGTTCTGGGCCACGACGCCCAGCGGGACGGCGTCGCGGTGCGGGAGCGGACCGGAGTGCTCCCGGAGGGGTTCGACGTCTACGACCGGCTGACCGGACGGCAGCATATCGAGTTCGCGGTCGAGTCGAAGGACGTGGACGACGACCCGGACGCGATCCTCGATCGGGTGGGGATCGCCGGAGACGGCGGCCGAAAGGCCGGCGGCTACTCGAAGGGGATGCGCCAGCGGCTGGCGCTCGGGATGGCGCTCGTGGGCGATCCGGACCTGCTGATCCTCGACGAGCCGTCGTCGGGGCTCGACCCAGCCGGCGCGAAGGAGATGCGTGAGATCGTCCGCGAGGAGGCCGCGGACGGGACGACCGTCTTCTTCTCCTCGCACGTGCTCGGACAGGTCGAGGCCGTCTGTGACCGCGTCGGGATCCTCCGCGACGGCCGACTCGTGGCCGAGGACTCGATCGACGGCCTGCGGGAGGCCGTCGGCGGCGACGAGACGCTCATCGTCACCGTCGACGCGGCCACGACCGAGGACCTCGAGGGCGTTCGCGCGATCGACGGCGTCGCCAGCGCCGAGACGGACGGCGGGACCGTCCGCGTGAGCTGTGACAGCGGCGTGAAGACGGACGTGATCGGCGCTCTCGAGGGGGCCGGGGTGACGGTGCAGGACTTCACGACCCAGGAGGCCTCGCTGGAGGACCTGTTCATCGCCTACACCGAGGGGGAGGTGGCCGAATGAGCTACCGCGCGGTCGCCCGCAAGGACTTCCGGGACGCGGTCAGATCCCGGTGGATCTGGGTGCTCTCGGCGCTGTTCATCGTGGTGTTCGCCGGGCCGGCTCTGCTGCGGTTCACGCTCGGGATCGGACTCGGCGACACCAACGAGGCGACCGGGATCACGGTGCTTTTCATCCAGTTCATGAAGGAGGGGACCGCGATACTCGTGCCGATCATCGCGATCGTCGTCGGCTACGCGTCGATCACGCGCGAGCGCGAGAGCGGCACGTTGAAGCTCCTGTTGTCGCTGCCGCACTCCCGTGGAGACGTCGTGCTCGGGAAGGTGCTCGGCCGGTCGGCGGTCGTCGCGCTGCCGATCGCGATCGGCTTCCTCGTGGCCGGAATCGTCCTGATCCCGGCCACGAGCGGGGGGGCCGTGAGCCGGTTCGTCGCGTTCGCCCTGTTGACGGTCGTGCTCGGCGTCGTCTTCGTCGGACTGGCGGTGGGGATCTCGGCGGCCTCCGAGACCGACCGGCAGGCGATGGTCGGATCGGTCGGGCTGTTCCTGCTCACCAGCCTCTTTTGGGGGACCGCATCGGGCCGGATCGCCTCGGCGCTCAACGAGTACGCCGGCGTGAGCGTCCAACAGCAGTACCTGGTCGAGCTCGGGCTCAAGGTCGTCAACCCGGTGGCGGCCTACAAGACGCTGGTCGACTCGCTGGTCTACGCGAGCCAGATGGAGGCCCGCCAGCAGCTGTTCGGGTTCTTCCTCTTTTTCGACCCGGCGGCGGCCGAGGCGCTCGGCGACGAGTTGCCCGTCGTCTTCACCGACCCGGTGATCGCCGCGCTGCTCGCGTCGTGGTTCGTCGTGCCGGTGTACATCGGAATGACGGTCTTCGAGCGCGTGGACCTGTAGCGGACGGCGTCAGGCCCCACCGCCAGCGGACGGCCCCACCGCCAGCGGACGGCGCCAGCACCGCACCGACCGCGTCGTGGGTGACGGTCGGACCGGCACGAAAGCCCTATTTCGGACGGCCCCCATCAGTCGACAGTGCCGACGTTCCGCTACCCGTGTCCCGGCTGTCACACGACGAACAGCCTCCACGAGGTCGACTGCGAGTTCGAGGGTGTCGACTGGCCGCGGATCGAGCGGGCCTACACCGACCTGTTGGCGGTGCTTACCCGGGAGCCGGAGGGGATCACGGAGCCGGAGCTTCGCGCCGCGGTCCCCGACGACTGGTCGGGCATCCACGCGGCCGCGCTCGGGCTGTTGGAGCGCGAACAGCGGGTCGTCCGCGATGACGGCGAGGAGGGGCCGCTCCGGCTGTTGACCGCCGCGGAGTTCAAGGAGCGCGTCTCGGAGCCGACGCGGGAGCCGATGCGGACGATCTACGTGCGTGGGTCGGTGCCGGGCTGTCACGACAACGCGGTCTTCGCGATGATCGCGTGGTACGAGATGGTCGGGCTCTCCTGGAGCGAAACGAAGGAACACGTGATCGACTGGCTGGAGACCTCCGGCGCGTGGGACCGAGGTGGTTTCGAGGAGTCCTCGCCCGCGGAGCTCGTCGAGAGCAAGCGCCACGTCTACGACGCCGGCTACGGCTGGAAGGAGAAGGCGCAGGCCGCCAAACGCGTGATCGAGCGGCACGGGTGAAGCGCGAGGGGAGGGGCCAGCGGCGAGGACCGGGACGGGACCACGACCGCGACAGCTTTAGCACGCCGCCGGTCCTCCCGCGGGTATGGTCGGGGTTGCGACGCTGCCGTGGCCGGCGATCGGGTCGGTAGCCGCCGGAATCGGCAGCCTCGCGCTGATCCGATACGTGCTCGACCATCGCGGAACGCCCGGTGCGAACTGGTTCATCGCGGTGCTGCTCGCCCAGGCGGTCTGGTGTCTCGGCTACGGGGCCGGCCTGTTCGTCTTCGATCCCCGATCGCGACTGGCGTTCGAGGCGGTCGTCTGGCTCGGGATCGTCTGGACCGGGCTCACGTTTCTGGCGTTCGCGCTCGAGTACACCGGCCGCGGGGACGTCGTTCGCGGGACGGGCTACGGCGCGTTCGCCGCCTTCGGGGTCGTGACAACGGTGCTGACCGTGACGAACCCGCTTCACGGCGCGATGTGGTCCGGGTTCGGTCTCGACCCGGTCCTCGGCGTCGCGACGGTCACGTACGCGATCGGCGCGTGGGGCTATCTGACGCTCGGCGTCGCGACGCTGTCGGTCGTGGGCGCCGTAGTCCTGCTCGTCGACACGCTGCTGAGCTACGGGCCGCTGTATCGGCGGGAGGCCGCCGCCGTCGCGCTGAGTTCGATCCCGCCGGGGATCGCCCTGTTGGCGTGGGCGTTCGGTGTCGGTCCGGTGCCCCAGCTCAACCTGGCACCCGTGATGTTCCTTCCGCACGTCGCGCTCGACGCGTACGCGTTCGGGCGGGCCGACCTCTTCGAGCGGAATCCGACGACGATCCGGACGGCCGAGCGGACCGCGATCGACGACCTGGCCGACCCGATCGCGATCGTCGACCTGGACGAGCGGGTCGTCCGACTGAACGCCGCCGCCGCCGCGACCTTCGGGGGTGCCGACGGGTCGCCGCTGGACCGGCAGTTGACGGCGGTCGTGGGCGCCGACGTCGACCTCACAAGCGCTGCTGAAGGCGGGACGATCGAGCACCGGGTCGGCGGCCGGGACCGGACGTTCGCGGTGTCGGTGTCTCGACTTCGTGACCCGGCGGAAACGCACGTGGGATACACCGTGGTGTTCACCGACGTCACCGAGCAGGAGCGGCGGCGCCAGCAGCTCGAGGTGCTCAACCGGATCCTGCGCCACAACCTCCGGAACGACGCCGGGGTGGTCCACGGGTACGCGGAGCTGCTCGTCGGCCGCGTGGACGCGGACGACCGCCGGATGGCCGACGCGATCGAGCGGCGCGCCGGCGCCCTCGCGGCGCTGGGCGAGAAGGCCCGCACCGTCGAGACGCTGATCGACGGCGAGCCGTCACGCCGGCTCTCGGTCGACGGTCTGGTTCGGTCGGCCGTCGCGGACGTTCGGGACCGGGACCGACTCGACACGGCGGAACTCGACACGGCGGACGTGGGCGTCTCGGTGACGGTGAACGGCCCGGCGAACGATGGGGGTGACGGGACCGCGAACGGCGAAGCGGACGTCAGGATCGAGGGGGAGTTCCGGGAGGCGGCCCTGACGGCGGCGGTGACGAACCTCGTGGAGAACGCGATCCGCCATCACGACGGGAACGGAAGCGAGCGTCCGGACGGCAGTCCGTGGGTCCGCGTGACCGTCGCTCTCGACGGTGACGACGTCGTGGTGACCGTCGCGGACGACGGGCCGGGGATCCCCGACCACGAGCTCGAGACGATCGCGGCCGGGGAGGAGACGGCGCTCGAACACGGGTCGGGGCTGGGGTTGTGGATCGTCCACTGGGCCAGCGACGCCCTCGGCGGGACGGTCACTTATACGGACCGATCGCCGCGGGGGACGCGCGCCGAGCTCCGTCTGCCGGGCGGGAAGGACGATCCGAGGCGGTAAGGCCGGCGATCGGCGGGAAAGAAGGCAGGGACGAAGCGGAAGAGAACGAAGCGATCGAAGTCGTTGGGCGAGCGCGAACCGCGTTACTCGCTCTGGATCCGGGGCGCGAGCATGAACGTCACGTTGCCCAGGCCCTCGGCGAAGGAGTAGTGAAGCTTGACCGGGAACTCCTCGCCGAGCTCGACGACGACCTCGGCGTCCTTGGGAATGGCCTTGTTCATGTCCTTGAGGTAGTCCAGCGAGAACAGCGAGTCGGCGGGACCGGCCGTGAGGTCGATGAGGTCGTCACGCTCCAGTTTCAGATCGACGTCGTCGGTGTCGCCCTCGGCCTCGATCGAGAAGGCCTCGGCGGCCTCGTCGACGCGGAGCCGGATGTGGTCCGAGACCATATCCGCGGCGGTGATGCCGCGGTCGATCTGGGCGCCCTCCAGGACGATCTCCGCAGGGAGGTCGAGCTCGGGGATGTCCGGCTCCTGACGGATCGAGTCCGGATCGATCAGCGCGAGGGTGTAGGAGAGCCCGTCGATCTCGATGTGAAGCTTGCGGGTCTCCTCGTCGAGCTCGAGGTGGACGAGGTCCCCGGAGTTGGCCATCCCGGCGATGTCCTGCAGACGCGCGAGGTTGACGCCGATGACGCCCCCGTCGGCCTCGTAGGACTCGAAGGCGGCGGCCTCAAGCGAGAGGTCCACCATCCCGACGTTCGCGGGGTCGACGGCGCGGATTGCGAGCTCCTCCTCGTTCAGGCGGATCTTGCACTCGTCAACCAACACGCTCACCGAACCGAGCGCGTCCTGGAGCGTCGACGCACTCACGATGGCCTTGAACATATACGGACCGGTACGGCGCAATACCCTAAAAAGACCCGCGATCCGATTAGCATCTTCGCGTGCGCGACGCGTGCGTCGACTCGAGAATCGGAACCGCTCCGACCAGTCGTCGGGGCGGAGCCGCTCCGGTCAGTCGTCGTTCGGGGTCGGCGCCGGCGAGCCGCCGGCGGGCCCGGAAGTTCGCGTCGTCCGCGGGACGTCGATCCCGCCGAGCACCATCGCGAACAGAACGAGCGGCGAGAGGAAACCGAACAGGTAGAACGGCGCGTACTCGAGGGTGGGGACGCCCGTCACCGAGGCCATATACACGCCGCCGGCGTGCCAGGGGAGCAGCGCGCCGGTGGGCGTCCCGGCCGCCTCGACGGCCCGCGAGAGCTGGTCGCCGTCGAGGTCGAACTCGGCGTAGAGGTTCCGCAGCGTCACGCCGGGAAGGACGATGCTCATGTACTGCTGGGCCGTGAGCGCGTTGATGAGGATCGCCGAGACGCCGGTGCCGGCGATCAGGCTGCCGGACTCCTGAACCGCGCCGGTGAGTCCGTGTGCGAGGACGGCGAGGACCCCGGTTCGCTCGAGGACGCCGCCGAGCGACAGCGCGGCGACGACCACGGTGATCGTCCACGCGGAGCCGGTGAGCCCGCCGGCGGCGAGGAGGTCGTTCACCAGGTCGCTGCCCGTCTCCGGGGCCGTCCCGGACATGAAGACCTCCCAGGCGGCGACGAAGCCGGTCCCCTGCAGGAGGATCGCGGTGGCGACCCCGGTGAAGGCGCCGGCGACGAGCGACGGCAGCGCCGGGTGGCCGCGCAGCGCCAGGCCGAAGGTGACCGCGAGGGGGACGAAGACGAGCGGCGAGAGGTGGTAGGTACCCGCCAGTGCCCCCTGGATCTCGGCGAGCCGGTCGGCGGGGATGGTCCCCGCAGCCTGGAGACCGAGAACCCCGAACGCGACGATCGCGATCCCGAACGCGATGGCGGTGCCGAGCCGCATCCGCCGGATGTGGGCGTACAGGTCGGTGTTCGTCACGCCGGCGGCGAGGTTCGTCGTGTCCGACAGCGGCGACTGCTTGTCGCCGGCGTACGCGCCCGAGAGCACCGCGCCGACGGTCATCGGCGCGGGCACGCCGAGCCCGGCGCCGATCCCGACGAAGGCGACGCCGAGGGTCCCGACCGTGGTCCAGGAGGAGCCGATCGAGAAGGCGACGACCGCCGAGAGGACGGCGGCGACCGGAAGGAAGACCGACGGGGTGAGAAACGACAGCCCGTAGTACATCAGCCCGGGGATCGTCCCGGACGCGATCCACGTCGCGATGAGCGCGTAGATGACGAAGAGGATCAACAGCGCCTGAATGCCCATCAGCAGGCCGTTCGAGACGCCCTCGAAGAGCTCCTCCCACTCGTAGCCGAGATAGCGGCCGATCCCGGCGACGAAAACGATGCTCCACAGCAGGGGTGCGTGCGGGTCCAGGCCGAGCACGGCCGACCCGATTCCGAGAAACGCGACCACCGCGAGGACCGGAACGAGCGCGAGCCGGAAGGACGGCCGCCTGTCCGCCGGCAGCTCCTCGTAGGTGGTCGGGGTGAACGCTGGTGCCATTACGCCGTCGTATGTTCTACACGAATTAATACTATTTGGAATATTCCTAGGAAACATACACGGCGGTGACAATCACCACGGTGGTTACCACCACGGTTGATACGACCACAGCCAGGGTACGCAGAACGGTTTTCCGTCCGCACCACGAGCGATACCCAGAGGATGAGCCACGATCGACCGGGGGGACGATCCGAAGACGACCGACCGAACGGAAGGGGAGGTCGGCCGATCAGTGACGAGAACGAGGGACGACGGACCATCGGCCGACGAACGATGCTCGCCACGATCGCGGGTGTGGGGGCCGCCGGAATCGCGGGATGCGGCGCGTTCGAGCGCGGTGACGACGGCGAGACGACGGCGACGAGCGACGAGTGGGCCCGCAGCGTGGCCGAGCGGTTCGCGCCGACGCTGTATTTCGACGTTCACGAGCGCTGGTTCCCGACCGACCCGCGCCAGTATACGCGCGAGGAGGGGGACGCGACGATAGTCGACGGATTCGACGCTCTCGAGGGATATCACAGCCGGTACGACGGGGCGGAGGACCCGCCGAACCCGACGATGTTCTATCACGTCCGCGAATACGCCGACTCGCCGCTCGCCGTTGTGCAGTTCTGGTACTACGCCGCCTTCGATCAGTTCACGACCAACTTCCACTGGCACGACTGGGAGGTGCTCCACGTGTTCGTGGACACGGACACCGAGGAACCACAGCTGTACGTCGCGAGCTCGCACTCACGGGCCGTTCCGAACAACGAGTTCCTCGATCCCGATCCCGGGCGAGCTCCACGGATCCTCTCGGAACTCGGGTCACACTCGAGCGCCCTCTCGGTCAACGAGATCCCGGACCGCTTCCAGCGTCTCTCGACCGACGGACTGCTCGCCGACATCACGAACACGGCGATCGAGGGGATCGAGGACCTCGCGGAGGTCCCGCTGGCCTACGGGCTGCCACGGGACGAGGGGTCGGTGCTGCCGTACGTCGTTCCGGAATACGAGGGAGCGCCGATCTACGAACACGAGGATCTCCCGTCGGTGGGCCGGGAGTCGTTGATCGACGACGTCCTCACGATCCGGTCGCTCGAGGCGATCGAGGAACCGCCGACAACCCTCCCGGAGCGGGAGACCGGACTCGTCTTCGAGTACGGCGAAAGCATGGACGGCGAAACCGGATCGGTCGACGTGGAGTACGAGCTCGTGCCCACCGCGGAGATCGAGCACATCGACGACTTCGTCGGACCGCAGTTGAGCTTCGAGTTCGCCGTTCCCGAGGCGGTCGAGGACGCGATCGCGGGCCACATCTCCACGACGGGAACCCCGTGGAGCCAGCCGCGGTACGAGAACCCCGCGGCGGACATCACGGTGCCGTTCCACCGCCAGGCGCTGGCGGACCGGTACGACGCGATCGGGGACGCGGCGCCGATCAACACCGTCCTCACGCGCGTGACGAGCACGATCGCGGACGACGACGCGCCCGAAAACGAGGGGGTCACGACCACCGAATCGGCGGTCGAATCGGTCGCGCTCCTCGAGAGCGACCCCGTGGCCGTCCCGACGTTCGCCGGCGTCGCCGCGGTGCACGACGTGCCCGAGGGAGACCACCGGCTGACCGTCAACGGCGCCGGGCGGGCCCCCCACAGCGAGCGCGTGACCGTCGCTGGAGGTGGATCGACGACCGCCGCCGGCGTCGAGGGTGAGATCCCGCTCGTCGCGCGCGAGCGCGCCAGGCGGATCTCGGTCAGCGACGAGACGGCGGACATCGAACTGACCCGGGTGGGTCTCGAGGACGACTTCGGGGGACGGCTGTACGACTCCGCCGTCGAGGGATCGGACGCGGTCTACGTCCACGACGGCGGCGCGTACACGGTCGAGTTCCGCGACGCGGACGACGCGGTGGGTGCGTCCCGTGTCAATCCGGATCCGGCTGCCGAATCGGCGATCCGGATCGATCGTCCCGAGACCGGGACCGCGTCGCTCGCCGCCTTCGTGGGCGATGTCGCGGATGAAACGCGGACGGAGATCGCCGCGGTCGAGGACGACCGTGACGATGAGGCGGCTGGCGATACGGACGGCGATGGGACGCCGACCGGCGGGAGTACCGAAAACGCCGGCGGCGGAGACTCCGAAACCGACCGAGACGGCTCCGAGAACGCGGTCGTCGGACTCCGCCGCGCCCTCGAAGCGATCGCCGAGAACGCGCGAGCGGCCGCGACGGAATCGCGGGCCGGAAATCGCGGTGCCGCGGAACAGCGGCTCGAGACGGTTCGCGACCGCCTCGACCGCGCGGTCGAGCGCCTCGAGGCGGCTGGCGATGGCGTTCCCGCGCCGCTGTCACGCGCGACGCGTCGCCGCCTCGACCAGGCGTCGCGGCGGACCGAACAGGCACTGAACTCACGAAAGCCGTGAGGCCCGCGTCACACGACGAAGCGCGCGGCTGCGGGCGGAACGTTCAGGCCCGCTCGATCTCGACGTGCCACTCGTCGGCGGTGACGCGTGTCGTCTCGTAGCGGAATCCGCGCCGCTCGAGGACGTCGTAGAGCGGTTCGGGTTCGAATCCGTTTATCAGCGTCAGCCGCTCCTCGGGACCGAGGTCGGTGAGGGCGTCGTCGATCCGCTCGAACGGCGGAGTCGCTGAGTCGCGGACGTCGAGACGGGTGGTGTGTGCGCTCATCGGATCACTCCCGTTTCGGGAACTCGGCACGGTACTCGTCCGGCGCCGCCTCCGTGACGCTGTATCCCTCCTCGTCGAACGCCTCGACCTCCGCCGCCATCTCGTAGAACAGCGGCTTGGGCTCGTGGTCGTTGACGATCGTCAGCGTCTCGCCCGGCGCCAGCGCCGCGAACTCGTCGTGGATCGTGTCGTGGCGGTCGACCGGCGGGATGTCACGTACGTCGAGCGTGGGCATACGGTCGAGTATCCGGGACGCGCCCGCCTCCCTCTTCCGGCGAACATATTCGATCGAGGAGGGTCCAGACCGGACGGGACGAAACCGAAAGGGGCGATCAGGATGTCGGGACGAGCCCCCACGTGACGTGGTCCCAGAGCCGCTCGTAGGCGTAGTACGTCCCCGTCTTGAGAAGGTTGGTGACGAGTCCGATGTTCATCGCCGCATACGCGTCACCGACGACGAACCAGGCGACGCCGACGGTGATCGCCACCATTAGCGTCCGGTAGCAGGCCGTCTTGAGCAGGGTCCGGCGGCGAGTGTGAACGGTCGACCGTGAGAACGCGCCCCTGGGCATAAATATAATAGGTTACTATCTGTTATAATGATATTGAAAAAGGTTACATCCGGGCGACGGTGGCCGGAGTGATCCCCATCCGGCCATCGAAGGCTCACGACAGCTCGTCGGCCAGCTCGGCGTAGGAGTCGACGACGAGCCCGGGCTCGTGTCCGAGTCGGGTCGGCGGGACGTCGAATCGGTTCACGAGGACCGTCTCCATCCCCGCCGCCGAGGCGCCGGCGACGTCGAAGGTGTGGGTCGCGACCATCGTACATTCCTCGAGCGGGCGGTCGACATGGGCCTCGATCGTCCGGTAGGCGTCGGGGTGAGGTTTATAAACGCCGGCGTCGTCGACGCTCGCGATCCCGTCGACGTACGCGTCGAAGCCGGTGTTCCCGGCGAGCGTCCGGAGCATCTCGGGCGTCCCGTCAGAAAGGACGTAGAGGTCGTGACCCGCCTCCTGAAGCCGTCCGAAGTGGGACAGGTCCTCGTAGGGCTCGAGGTGCTCGTAGGCCGCCAGCAGCGTCTCCACGATCTCCTCGGTCGGGTCGACGCCGTAATACTCGAGCGCGTACCGCAGCGACCGGACGGTGAGCTGCCGCCAGTCCTCGTAGGCGCCCATCAGGGAGACCTCCATCGAGTAGCCGATCTGGTGGTCGACCCACAGCCGCGAGAGGTCCGCAGCGAGGTCGGTCGGGAGGCCGGTGACCGCCGCGATCTCGTCGACGATCGAGTGTTGGTTGTGGGTCGACCCGTACACGTCGAAACAGAGTACCTCGGACATCGCCGGGTGGATGAACGGGTCCGTAAAGAAATCCGGGGGTGGATGGGTAACATTCACGTCCGCGCTCGACCGAGCACCGGGCAATGACCGAACGTGGACCGAACGCGGACCGCGGACCGAACGCGGACCGACGCGGGGATCGACCGACCGAGAGGGATCGAGACGAAGCCGACGGGCTCGCCTGGGAGACCGTCGGGACGCGGGTCGACTACGCGTGTCCGGGCTTCGACGTCCGCGTCGACGACGTGCGGTTCCCGAACGGGACCGCCGACGAGTACCACTACGTCGACGAGCCGCCGGCGGTCGTGGTCCTCCCGTTCACGCCGGCGGGCGACGTCGTCGTGATCGACGAGTGGCGGCAGGCTGTCGGCCGGGTCAACCGCGGACTGCCGGCCGGGACGGTCGAACCGGAGGACGTCGGGGACGCCGAGCGGTCGACCACGGCAGATTTCGAGGCGGCGGCCGCACGCGAACTCGCGGAGGAGACGGGGTATGCGGCGCAGGGCGGCTTCGAGCACCTGATCACCGTCGAGCCGACCAACGGGATCGCCAACTCCGTCCATCACCACTTCCTCGCGCACGGCTGTGAACCGACCGCCGAGCGCGATCTCGACCACAACGAGTCGATCGACGTCGACGTGGTGGACTACGATGACCTCCTCGCGGCCGTCGTGGACGGGGCGTGTCGGGACGGGCGGACGGTGACCGCGGTCCTACAGTACGAGTTGACGCGGCGGTGAGGTTCCGGAGTGCCAACCGTTTTGCGCGTCGGTCGCGTACCGCGGGTATGTCGATGGACGTGAACCGACGGTCCCCGATCGCGTCGGTCATCGCGGTCGTGAGCGCGATCGGATTGGGCGCCGGCGGCCTCCTCCTCGGGTTCCTGTTGACGTTCGTGGGCGGAGGCGTGCTGATAGTCGGCTTCGGCGTCGAGATCAGTGCGTCGCTGGGGCTGGTTCTCAGCCTCGTGTTCGTGCAGGGAGTCGGCTGTGCCGGCGTCGCGCTGGCGTACGCGCACCTCAGGCCGGAGATCCAGCCGGTCGTCCGTGACCTCCTCGGGGTGCCCCAGGACGCGAGCCGGTTTTCGATCGGCGTCTCGCTGCCCGGCCTCCGGGACGTCCTCGTCGTGATCGGCGGGTACGTTCTCGCGTTCGGGGGCGCGCTTGCTGGCGCATTTGCCCTCTCGGCCTACCAAGCGCTCACGAACACGGAGGTAGACACCGGCACGAACCAGGCGGCCGAGATCGGGATGTCGAACCCCGAGACCCTCCTGCTGCTCATTCCGGCTTCGATCCTGCTCATCGGCCCCGGCGAGGAGCTGCTGTTCCGCGGCGTCGTCCAGGGACGCCTCCGGGAGGTCTTTCACCCCGTCGTGGCGATCCTGCTCGCCAGCACCGTGTTCGCCGCGCTCCACTGGTTCGCGCTGACCGGCGGGTCGACGACCGGCAACCTCGTCAGCGTCGCGATCCTCGTGGTCCCGAGCCTCGTCTTCGGCGCGAGCTACGAGTATACGGGCAACATCGTCGTGCCGGCGCTGATACACGGGGTCTACAACGCGACCCTGTTCACGCTGTTGTACGTCACGATCGTCTACAGCGACGCGCTTCCGGCCGCCGGGGCGGCGGTCACGGCGGTCGTCTGAGGCGGTCAGCCGAGGGTCGGACGAGCAAGCGTCACTCCCGTCGTCGGACCTCGTGGCGCCCGAACCCGTATCGGAGCCGGTTCGCGAGCCGCCGGGAGAACCGCCCCTCGTTCCGGGAGTCGAACCGCTCGGCCAGGGCGTTATAGATGAGCGGGACCGGGACCTCCTGTTCGAGCGCCTCCTGGACCGTCCAGGTGCCGGTCGAGCCGCCGGCGACGTGGTCGGCGACGTCGCCCAGGTCCGAGCCCTCCTCGCGGAAGGCCTCCTCACACAGCTCCAGCAGCCACGACCGGATCACCGCGCCGTTGTTCCAGGTCCGGGCGACCGACTCCATGTCGAGGTCGAACCGCCCCTCGTGAAGCAGCTCGAACCCCTCGCCGTACGCCTGCATCAGCGCGTACTCGACGCCGTTGTGAACCATCTTCACGTAGTGGCCCGCCCCGGACTCACCCATCCGGTCGTGGCCATCGGGTCCGGTTGCGACGGCATCGAAGACGGGAACCAGTTCCTCGTAGGCCCACGCCGGCCCGCCGATCATCAGCGAGAAGCCCGTCTCGGCGCTGGCGGGACCGCCGGAGGTGCCGCAGTCGAGGTAGGCCGCGTCGGTCGCCTCGGCACGCCGAACCGAGGCCTGAAAGCGGGAGTTCCCGCCGTCGACGACGACGTCGTCGCTCCCGAGGTGCGGCTCGAGGTCGTCGAGCGTGGCGTCGACCGCCTCGCCCGCGGGAACCATCAGCCAGATCCGCTTGCCGGCCTCGCCGCCCGAATCGAGCCGGTCACAGAGGTCGGCCACCGAGTCCGCCGGCTCGGCACCGGCCTCGGCCGCGGTCGCGGTCGCCTCCGCCGAGAGGTCGAAGGCCACCACGTCGTGGCCCGCATCGAGACACCGGTCGACGACGATCCGTCCCATCCGACCCAAACCGATGACGCCCAGTTGCATACGCGGGAGGTCGGGAGGCCGGTCCCTAGTGGTTGCGATCGGTGGCGGGCCAGGGCAGGTCACGGTCGAAAAACGCGGCGAACGACGTTCCGGAGGAAAAACCGGCGAACGACGTTCCGGAGGAAAAACCGGCGAACGACGATGGCGGTGGCCGTCGTCCTCAGGTGTCGCTGCGCTGGTACCGGTTGCGCAGCAGGATCGCGGTCGCGTTGAGCAGGATCATCGTCGCGAGCAGGACGACGACGCCGGCGGCGACCACGCCGTAGCGGAACTCCGGCTGCGGCCGGGCCCGCCAGTTGTAGATCTGCATCGGCATCGCGCTCACGCTGTCGAAGAGCGTGGTCGGCACGCTGAAGACGCTCGTGGCGGCGCCGATCATGATGAGCGGCGCGGTCTCGCCGATGGCGCGACCCAGCGCGAGGATCGTTCCGGTGAGGATCCCCGGCAGCGCCTGCGGGAGCGTGACGTTCCGGAGCGTCTGCCACTCGCTTGCGCCCATCCCGCGGCTCGCCTGTCGGTAGGAGTCGGGGACGGCGCGCAGCGCCTCCTGGGAGGAGACGATGACGATCGGCAACACGAGCAGGCCGACGGTCAGCCCGCCGACGAGGACGATCCCGCTATCGAAGCCGATCCCGCGCACGAAAACGGCGAGGCCGAGCAGCCCGTAGACGACCGAGGGAACGCCCGCGAGGTTGGCGATGTTGATCCGGACGATCCGAGTGATCCGGTTCTCGGGCGCGTACTCCTCCAGGTAGACCGCCGCCCCGATCCCGATCGGGAAGACGGCGAAGACCATCACGACCAGGATGAGCAGCGACCCGACGATCGGGGCGAGGAACCCGGCCTCGGCCGGGGTCCGCGAGGGGAGACTCGTGAGGAACTGCCAGTCGACCCAGGAGCTATGCGCGGGATCGAGGAGCGAGAAGGCGTCGACCGCGACGTACGCGAGGAGGATGAACACCATCGCGATCCCGGAGAGCGCGGCGAACAGGAGCGCGTACGCGAACGCCTTGTCGCGGAGCGCACGGTACAGCGGACCCCAGCCGCTTCGGGCGAACGGGTTGGTCCCCGATCCGGCTGCGGTCCCGTCCGCGGAGGCCCCCTCGCCGGCGGTTTCCGGATCCGGCTCGACGCTCATCGGTACTCCTCCCGGAGCCGGTCACGGATGACCTCGGCGCCGATGTTCAAACTGAAGGTGAACACGAACAACACGAGCCCGAGCGCGAACATCGAGTAGTAGGCCGGCGTGCCGCCGCCGCCCTCGGCGTGGGCGACGTTGACCATCGCCGCCGTGATCGTCTCGCTCGACTGCAGCAGGTTCTGATCGATGTTCAGGATGCTCAACATCCGCGGGGTCTGGCCGGCCGCGACGGTGACGGCCATCGTCTCCCCGATGGCTCGCGAGAGCGCGAGGACGAACGAGGAGAAGATGCCGGAGATCGCCGCGGGAACGACGACGCGCACCGAGGTGTCGAACTTCGTCGATCCGAGCCCGTAGGCAGCCTGCCGGAGGTCGTCGGGAACCGCCGAGAGCGCGTCCTCGGAGATCGACGAGACCATCGGAATGATCATCACGCCGACCACGATCGAGGCGGACAGCGCGTTGAACGTGTCCACCGGGATGCCGGCCCAGCTGAGGAACGGCGTGATGTACACGAGCGCGAAGTAGCCGTAGACGATCGTCGGGATTCCGGCGAGGATCTCGAGGGCCGGTTTGAGCACCGACCGCGTGGTTTCGGAGGCGAACTCGGAGAGGTACAGCGCGGCCGCGAGGCCGATCGGGAGCGCGATGACCGCCGAGACAACGGTGATCAGTATCGTGCCGCTCAACAGCGGCAGCACGCCGAACTTATACTCGCCGTCCCCCGTGAGCTGCGTCGGTTTCCACTCGGTTCCCGTGAGGAAATCGGTGACCGGAACCTGCGCGAAGAAGGTCGTCGCGTCCCGAAAGAGGGTGAGGATGATCCCGACGGTGATCAGGACCGTGAGGACCGCACACGCCAGGAAGACCCCCTTGACGACGCGCCCGGCTCGGCGTTCGCGGTCCGACCGTTCGCCGATCGCAGTGCTGGTCGTCATTGGGTCACTCGCTCACGGCCTCGTCGATCTTCGAGAGGTTGTTCTGGATCTCCTCGTCGTTCATCGGGACGTAGCCGATGTCGTCGGCGACGATCGACTGGTCGCCGGTCAACTCGATCGCGAACCGTATGAACGGCTCCAGCGCCGGATTCTCGGTCAGCCGGTTCCCGTTGACGTACCAGAAGATCGGCCGCGAGAGGGGATATTCACCGGTCGAGGCACCCTCCAGGCTCGGCGGCGTACAGCCGTCGCCGGCGTCGATGTTGAGCGCCTTCACCTGGTCCTGGTTGTTCGTGTAATACGAGAACGGGAGGTAACCGTGTGCGTATCGGCTCCCCTCGACGCCGGAGGCGATGATGTCGTCCTGTTCGGTGCCCTCGAAGTCGTCGCGGATCTGGCGGAACTTCCCGATGACCTCCTCGGTCCAGTAGTCGAAGGTCCCACTGGTCGTCGCGGGACCGTACAGCTCGAAGGGTTCGTCGGGCCACTCGGAGTTGACGTCCGACCACAGTTCGTTCTCCGCGTCGGGGTCCCAGATCTGACCCAGCTCCTCCATCGTCATACAGTCGACCCAGTCGGCCTCGTTGTTGGCGATCGCGGTCAGCGCGTCGCCGGCACACTGGATCTCGATCGGCTCGAAGCCGTTCTCCCGGCACCGCTCGACCTCCTCCTCGAGGATGGGTCGCGAGGCGCCGTTGATGTCGCTGTCGCCCGGAATGAAGAACTGTTCGAACCCGCCGGTCGTCCCGTCCGAGGAAACCGAGAGGTTCACGCCGTCGTTCTCCTGCTGATACTCCTCGGCGACGGCCTCGGAGAGCGGGAAGACCGTACTGCTACCGGTGATGCGGATCTCCCGTTCGTTGCCACCGCCCAGACAGCCGGCGAGGCCGACGGTCGCCGCCGCGCCCGCCGTCGTGAGGAACCGACGTCGCGTTCCGAACCTCGTTCGATCGCCGCGGTTGGACACGTCCATCATCCGGGACAAGTCGAGACGGAGGGATGAACGCTACTATTAGCGGTATCTATTCGACATATCCCTATATAGTCCAATATAGACACGGCAGTGAGTATTGTGAATCGCTCGAGGTCACGCGGTTCGAGACGCAACCCGTCAGCACGGAACGCGGGAGCGTTCCGTCCGATCCCGAGGCACTCGGGCCGCTCGACCCGTATATCGGGCGAAATCGAGGACGAGATGAAACCGGTCGAGACGAAAACGGGCACGGTGGACGAAACGACCGAGACGGAGGGCGAAACGACCGAGACGACCCGAGCAACGAGCCTAGGCGTAGTCGTCGTACGTCGGTCGCCCCGATTCGGGCGGGAACTCCGTGACGGGAACGGTGGTCTGGTCGCCGCTCGCCATCGACTTGACCGTCACCTCGTCGTTGGCCAGGTCCTGCTCGCCGACGATGACGGTCGTTTCGGCGTTGATCGAGTCGGCGTAGCCGAGCTGGCCGCCGAAGCCGCGGTCCACGAGGTCGGACTCGACGACGTGTCCGAGCGCGCGCAGGTCGCGGGCGATCCGGGCGGCCTCCTCGCGGGTGTCGCCGACCGAGAGCACGTAGTAGTCGGTTTCCAGCGTCTCCTCGGGCCAGACGCCGGCCCGCTGACAGAGCAGCTTGAGGGTCGCGTGTCCGGGCGCAACCCCGACCGCGGGAGTGGGCTGGCCGCCGAAGCTCTCGATGAGGTCGTCGTAGCGCCCGCCGCCGAAGACCGACCGGGAGACCTCGCCGGTCGAGTCGAAGCACTCGAAGACGACGCCGGTGTAGTAATCGAGCCCGCGGGCGGTGGTCAACGAGACGTCACAGTACTCGCCGGCGCCGAAGTCGTCGGCGGCCGCCAGGACCGCACGGAGGTTCTCGACGGCGGCCTCGACGTCCGCCCCGCCTGCCTCGGCGACCGCGTCCAGATCGTCGACGCCATCGACGCCGACGATGAGGTCATCGAACTCGCGGGCGGTCGACCGGTCGATTCCGGCCTCCGAAAGCAGCGTCAAGTACTCGGCGTCGTCGATCTTCGCGCGCTTGTCGACCGCCCGGATCGCCGCGGCGGTGTCGACCGCGTCCGGATCGTCGGCCAGCGCCCGCACCAGTCCGCCGAGGACGTCCCGGTGGGAGACCCGAAACTCGAAATCGTCGCCGGTCAACCCGAGGGACGTGAGCGCGTCCGCCGCGACCGCGAGAACCTCCGCGTCGGCCTCCGGCTCCGCGGACCCGAAGACGTCGATGTTGGTCTGGTAGAACTCCCGGAATCGCCCCTGCTGGACCTGCTCGTATCGCCAGAACGGGCGGGTGGAAACCCACTTGATCGGCTTCGAGAGCTCCTGACCCCTCGCGACGACCATGCGCGCGACGGTCGGGGTGAGCTCGGGCGTCAACGCGACGTCGCGACCGCCCTGGTCGGTGAAGGAGTAGAGCTCCTCGACGATCCCCTCGCCGGATTTGTCCGTGTACATTCGGGTGCGCTCGAGCGCGGGCGTGGCGATCTCGCGGAAGCCGTACCGCTTGGCGGCGGCCTCGATCGTGTCGGTCACCTCGCGGCGAGCCGACTGCTCGCCGGGATAGAAGTCACGAAATCCCTTGAGTCGGTCGTACATACGCCGCGGTTCGACCAGCGGGCGCTTGAAACCATCCCTTCGGGATCGACGGGAACCTGACAAAAGGAGCCGACTCAGCCGATTCGACCGCGAACGTAGGTCTGTTCGTGGTCGGGGAAGACCGCCGTGACCGCCGCCTCGCCGTGCGTCTCCGCGAGGAGAGCGCGGAGCTCGTCCTCGTAATCGGCCTTGGCGATCTCCTCGCTCGGGCCGGTCTCGACCTCGAAGGTCTCCTCGACGAGCCGGTCGACGGCGTGGCGGCCGAACCCCGACAGCGGAGCCAGGTAATCGACGTCGTGACGGTCCTCGAGGCTCTGCGCCTGGGCCCGGGAGACGGTCGGAACGCGGTCGTCCCGCCGGGTCCCGTCGGCGATCGCGTCGACGTCGAGCGCCGCGATGGCTTCGAGGGCGTGTTCGTGGACGTGTTGGATGCCGTTTCGCGGATAGCCGTCCTCGTGCATCCGGTCGACCGCCTCGCGGGCGACCGACTCCTCGAGGGCGACGCGCTCGAAGGGGAACCCGAGCGCGTCGGCCGCCCGTTCCGCGTGTTGCCAGTCATCGGTGATGCCGAAGCTGCCGGTGACACACCGAACGTCATAAAAGCGGTCGAGCAGCACGGCCGCGAGCGAGGAGTCCTTGCCGCCGCTGTACAGGAGGGCCAGCTCCATCCTCAGCGCCGGCGGATGTCGAAGCTCTTCTGCTCGGGCTGGAGCTCGCGCAGGAGCTCCTTCATCTGGTCCTCGTCGATCCGACCCTGCACGCGACCGCTCTGGGCCAGCGCCGCGACCTGCTTTTTCACCTGCGCGGCGAAGTCGGGTTTCGACATCTCGACCGCGTTGAGCCGCTGGCGGGCCCCGTCGGTGAGGTGCTGTTTGAGGACGGCCTCCTGTTGGGCCTCCGCCTGCTGGCGGGCCGCCTCCTGGGCCTCCTCGTTCCCGCCGCCCTGGGCGCGATCCTGGAGTTCCTGTCGCTTCTGTTCACGGAGTTCCTCGAGCCGATCGTCGTCGGGATTGCCGCTCATACGGATCCCTTTCGGCTACTCGCGAAAAACGATTTCGGAGGCGAAGACCGATCGGAGCGATCAACGGGACGATCCGTCCGGGTGATCGAAGCGACGACCGAACCTCGGGGTCACCCGGAAAAGAGGCTCGAGTGAACCGGCGCGTGCGAGGCGCCGGACCCGTCGGTCACCGGCTCCGCGGGTTCGGCGGCGTCGACGACCGACTTGCCGTCGGTCCCGGACCGGATGAAATCGCGGACCGGCGGCCCGACGCTCTCGGGTTCGACGAGGAACGCGTCGTGGCCGTGGTCGGAGTCGATGCGGTGGTGGGCCACCGGCACGTCGGAGTCGCGGAACGCCTCGGCGAGGTCGACGGACTGGTCGACGGTGAAATGCCAGTCCTGCGAGAAGGACATCACCAGCGCCTCGCCGGTGAACGCCGCGAGGGCGTCCGCGTCGTCAGCGTACCCGCCCGCGAGGTCGTACTCGTCCATCGCGCGGGTGAGATAGAGGTAGCTGTTCGCGTCGAACCGCTCCGCGAACGACCCGGCGTTGTAGTCCAGGTAGGACTCGACCTCGCGGTACGGGAAGAAGGCGGCCGTCGGGTTCTCGGGAACGTCGAGTCCCTCCCCGCGCGTCAGCGAGTCGCGGCCGGCCGACCGCCGGCCGAACTTGCGGTCCATCGAGGACTTCGAGAGGTACATCACGTGGCCGATCTGCCTGGCCAATCCGAGCCCGGTGTCCGGCGTGGGGCGGTCGCCGTAGTAGTCGCCGCCGTTCCAGTTCGGGTCCGACCGGATGGCCCGCCTCGCGATCGCGTCCAGCGCGAGACACTGCGGGTCGAGGCGGGCCGCCGTCGCGATCGCGATCAGGTAGTCGGCGTCGTCGGGATACCGTTTCCCCCAGTCGAGCACGTTCATCCCGCCGACGCTGCCGCCGACGACCGCCCGGAGCCGGCCGACGCCGAGGTGATCGAGCAGCCGGCGCTGGGCGCGGGTCCAGTCGGCGACCTGTACGGGCGGGAAGTCGAGCGCCCAGCGGTCGTGGTCGACCTCCCTGTCGGAGTCGACGTCGTCCGGTCGCCGGCTCGCTGGCCCGGAGCTGCCGTAACACGACCCCGGAACGTTCGCGCAGACGACGTAGTACTCGGTGGTGTCGATCGCCTTGCCCGGTCCGACGACGTCGTCCCACCACGCCCGGGCCTGGCCGGCCTGGTTCGGCGACTCCTCGTCGGCGTCACCGGCGGCAGCGTCAGTGCTCGCGTCCCCGTTTTCGTCGGCGGCCGCGTCCACGGTTCCGTCGGCGGCCGCGCCGGCGCCCCCGCCCGTCTCCGGGTCCCGGATCTCCGGCGTCCGCGCGACGTTCTGGCTGCCGGTCAACGCGTGACAGACGAGGATCGCGTTGTCGCCGGTGAACTCCCCGTAGGTCTCGTAGGCGATCCGCAACTCGGGGATCGATCGGCCACATTCGAAGGTGTACTCCCCGAGCGAGGCGATCCCGGCGTCGTGTGGTGTCGTTGTCATCGGTTGGCTATGAGTGGGACGTTCGTTCGGGCGACGTCGGAGGACGGGTCGATGATGCCGTCCGAGTCGGGAACGATCATCCGTCGATCCTGGCGGTCATCGGTCGGTCCCGACCGGCGAGGCGTCGTCTTCGGCGCCGGCGGTCGATCCGGCCGCGAGGCCGGCATCGAGGTCGGCGAGGAGGTCCGCGGGATCCTCGAGGCCGACGGAGAGACGCAGCATCTCCGGGAAGACGCCGGCCGCGCGCTGGGCCTCGCGGTCCATCTGTGCATGCGTGGTGGAGGCGGGGTGGATGATTAACGATTTCGCGTCGCCGACGTTGGCGAGGAAGCTCGTCAGCTCGACGGACTCACAGAGCGTCTTGGCCGCCTCGTAGCCGTCCGCGACGCCGAAGGTGACCATCCCGCCGTAGCCGTCGAGGTATTTCGAGGCGTTGTCGTGGGTCTCGTGGCCCTCGAGGCCGGGGTACGCGACCCACTCGACGCGGTCGTCGTCCTGCAGGAACTCGGCCACCGTCCGGGCGTTCTCGCAGTGGCGATCCATCCGCAGCGGAAGCGTCTCGATCCCCTGGATCGTCTGCCAGGCGTCGAAGGGTGACTGCTGGCCCCCGGTCGGCCGGACGCCGCGCTGTCGGGCGACGTTCGCGAACGCGGCGTCGCCGAACCGCTCGACGAAGTCGATCGGGAACGCGGGGCTTTGCCCGGAGAGTTCGTCGTAGCCGGCGTCCGGGTGGTCCCAGGGGAACGTGCCGCCGTCGACGACCACGCCGCCGACGGTGGTGCCGTTGCCGGTGATCCACTTCGTGGTCGACTCCCAGACGACGTCCGCGCCGTGTTCGAACGGGCGGCACAGCGCCGGGGTCGCGAACGTGTTGTCGACGACGAGCGGGACGGCGTGGTCGTGGGCGATCCCGGCCAACCGCTCGAGGTCCGGGGTCACGAGCGAGGGGTTGGCGATCGTCTCGACGTGGACGAAGGCGGTGTCCTCGTCGATCGCCTCGGCGTACGCGTCGTACTCGAGGGTGTCGACGAGCCGGGCCTCCACCCCGCGACGGTCGGCGATCGTCGTGAAATACGTGGACGTGCCGCCGTACATCTCCGCGGCCGCGACCACGTTGTCGCCCGCGGACGCGAGCACGGTCGTGATCGCGTCGATCGCGGCCATGCCTGAGCCGGTCGCGACCGCATCGCTGCCGCCCTCGAGGTCGGTGATCCGGTCCTCGAGCGCGCCGACGGTGGGGTTCGACAGCCGGGAGTAGATGTGGCCGTCGGCCCGAAGCGCGTACATCTCCGCCGTCGTGTCGGCGTCCTCGAAGACGTAGGAGGTGGTCTGATGGATCGGGATCGCGCGCGAGCCGGTCGCCGGATCCGGGTCGGCTCCGGCGTGGAGGCTCCGGGTCTGGAACCCTCGAGTCATGTACTATACGCATATCACTCAGGATATCTATAACCCACAGTTACGGCAAGATCTGCCGCACCCCGATCGTGGTGCCATACGGCACGAACCGCGGCCGTCCACTCCGTGCTCGAGCGTCGGACCGCCGCCGCCGCGCCGCTTGAGCACGGCCGATAGAACTATGTGATTTACTTACACACTCAACAAGAAGGCGAAAAGGAGGACGTCGATCAGGACGCGGTGGGGGATCAGGGAGGATGGAGGGGATCGAACGAGACGTTCCCACGGGAAACGTCTCCGGGAGGACTAACAACGAATGACGACATCGAAATCGGTCGAGGACGCCGTCGAGGCGTTACGACAGTTCGGACTCCGAGAGTACGAAGCGAAGTGTTTGGTCGGATTGATGCGGCTCGGGTCGGGAACCGCAAAGGACATCAGCGAGAGAGCCGACGTGCCACGGACGCGCGTCTACGACGCGGTCCGCGTATTGGAGGCTCGCGGACTGGTCACGACCCAGCACTCGAGCCCCAAGCAGTTTCGGTCCGTCACGCCGGAGGAAGCGATCCGGACGTTCCGGGAACGTGACAAGCGGGAGCTCGAACGGCTGTCGGCGTCGCTCGAGACGGTAACGGGCGCCGGGGAAACCACCGAGCTGCCCGACGTCTGGACCGTGACCGGACGGGAACGCATCGAGGAACGACTCCGACGGCTGAGTCGTGATGCGACGACCGAGATCGTGTTCGTCGTCGGCGACGGACCGGTCCGCACGGGAGAGCTGATCGAGACCCTCACGGGCGTGAGCGACGACGTGTCGCTGCTGATCGGCGGGGTCGACGACGCCATCCAGCGTCGGATCCGGGACGCGGTCCCGCGAGCTGAGACCTTCGCGTCGGGGCTCGAGTGGCTGGCGGACGGGAGCGGGACCGGCGAGGATCGGTCCATCGCGCGGCTCGTGCTGATCGACCGATCGGCGACGCTCATCAGCACCGTCGGAGCGAACGGTGACGACGAACACGCGATGTACGGTTCGGGCCCGGAGAACGGACTGGTGGTCGTCACTCGCCGGCTGCTCGCGCAGGACGGCCCCCTCCCGATCTCCCCGAACGAGGGCTAGCGAACGGCAGTGCGGCGGCGTGCTGGCACCCGGTGGGACGTCGACCCTGGTGGGCCTTCCGGAAACGTGACCGGTTCGACGGCGTCCGAGAGCACGAGCAGTGGAGCCTAGCGCGGATCGCGAGCGGTGGAGCCTAGCGCGGATCGCGAGCGGTGGAGCCTAGCGCGGATCGCGAGCGGTGGAGACGGCGAAAGCGATCGCCGAAAGGCTGATCGTCGCGACCACGAGGAGCGCCGACACGTGTCCGTGCTGGGAGAAGTAGGGGAGGTACCCGAGCGTCGCGGTCGTCACGAACGCGATCGAGACGGCGGCGAGTCCAAGCCAGTACTCGCCCCACGAGAGTTGGCCGTCGGAGATCGACTCGAGGTAGACGGTGCAGTTCTCCGCGGTGGGCGTCAACTCGACGGCCCCCGACCGTTTCTCGTACTTGACGATCCCGTTGTCATCGAGGGTCGGCAGGTGGATCTGGTAGAGTGACGTGTAGACCCGTTTGCGTTGTTTATACGTCACCTCCCGTCGGGAGACGTCGTTCTCCTCGGCTGCGATCACCTCCGAGAGCTCGCGGATCGTCAGCCGACCGTCCTCGGCCTCGCTCAGGTGTTCGATGACGCGACGACGTCGCCGGTTCGACAGCATACCGAAGACCGTGTCCTTGGGGAGCGCTCGGTCAGCGGCGGCGTCCGTGTCGTCCGCGTCGCCCGTGTCGGCGGCGTCCGTGTCGTCCGCGTCGCCCGTGTCGTCCGCGTCGCCCGTGTCGGCGGCGTCCGCGGAGGCGTCGAATCCCTCGGAATCGATCGCGTGGCGTCCAGTCGCCAGCGCGAGGAGTCCCGTCACGGCGTCCGCACCCCCGCCGACGGGATCGGAACGAGATCCGACGTTTGAAGGGACGATCCGGACGCAGTCGCGCATTCGGGTGGTCGAGTCGACCGATACTCGCAGTCGGGTCGGGACGATCGAGAGTGTGTGGGATGGAACATCGGCGCCATACGAGCGGAAACGGTCACTCCTCGGTTCGATACGTGGCTTGGGGATCGGGTCCGTGATTCCGACGACCACCTCCAACCGTGGTGAGTCCGCCGTCGGCGTTGCCAGGATGAGACCCAACGACCGAGAGACGGATATATGTGAGACATTTTCACTCGATCCAAAAACGGAACGGGAGTGAGTGACGATCGGAGTCGGGTGGTCCGCAACCATCCCGGATCGGATCGCACGAACGGGGCGAAGGCGGCGGTTCCGAAACCGAATTCGGATCCGGAACGGAACGACTGGCGCACACGCGGAGCGACGGGAGCGTGCGTTTATCCCGGATGAGGGGCGTATATCCCGGTATGTCCGCCGCCGACCCACCAGTGCCGGCCCTCGCGGAGCGCGCCGCGGCCTGCGCCGACCGTCTCCGGGCTGCCGACCGCGTCCTCCTCGCGTCCCACATCGACGCCGACGGGCTCACCAGCGGAGCGATCGCCTCGAGCGCGCTCGAACGCGCGGGGATCGATCACGAGACCGTCTTCGAGAAGCAGCTCGACGAGGAGTCGATCGCCGGGATCGCGACCCGCGAGTTCGAGACCGTCCTGTTCACCGACTTCGGGTCGGGGCAACTCGACGTCATCGCCGACCACGAGGCGGCCGGCGACTTCACGCCGGTCATCGCCGACCACCACCAGCCCGCCGACGCCGACACGGAGTACCACCTCAACCCGCTGCTGTTCGGGATCGACGGCGCCGCGGAGCTGTCGGGGGCCGGCGCGAGCTACGTCCTCGCGCACGCGCTGGACCCGACCAACCGGGATCTCGCTGCGCTCGCCGTGGTGGGCGCGGTCGGCGATATGCAGGGCGGGACCGAGGGACTGACCGGGGCGAACGAGGGGATCGTCGACCACGCGGTCGCGGCCGGCGTCCTCGAGACGCGGACCGACATCGCCCTCTACGGACGACAGACCCGACCGCTCCCGAAGCTGCTCGAGTACGCGAGCGACGTCCGAATCCCGGGCATCTCCAACGACGAGGCCGGCGCGATCGCCTTCCTCTCGGATCTGGATCTCGACGTGAAAGCCGACGGCGACTGGCGACGCTGGGTCGACCTGGACGACGCGGAGCGGCGAACGCTCGTGAGCGCGCTGTTGCAGCGGGCCGTCTCCTCGGGGGTGCCCGCGAGCCGGATCGAGGAGCTCGTCGGGACCTCCTACACGCTCACCGCCGAGGAGCCCGGGACGGCGCTGCGTGACGTCAGCGAGTACTCGACGTTGCTCAACGCGACCGCCCGATACGAACGGGCGGACGTCGGCCTCGCCGTCTGTCTCGGCGAGCGCGGGGCGCCGCTCGAGCGCGCACGAACCCTCCTGCGGAACCACCGCCGGAACCTCTCGGAGGGGCTCCAGTGGGTGAAAACCGAGGGCGTCGTCGAGGAGGACAACCTCCAGTGGTTCGACGCGGAATCGCGCATTCGGGAGACGATCGTCGGGATCGTCGCCGGAATGGCGATCGGATCGCCGGCGGTCGACCGGTCGAAGCCGATCGTCGCGTTCGCAGAGAAGGACGCCGAGCACGTCAAAGTCTCCGGCCGCGGCTCACACCAGCTGGTCCGACGGGGGCTGGACCTGTCGGCCGTGATGCGGGAGGCGTCGCGAGCGGTCGGCGGCGACGGCGGCGGTCACGACGTCGCCGCCGGCGCGACCATCCCGAGCGGAACCCGGCGGGAGTTCGTGGAGAGGGCGGACGCCATCGTCGGCGAGCAGCTCGGGTGACGCAAAGTGGCGCCGCTGTGCGAAAGCGGCAACGCGGGGTAACTCCAAGGTATTACGTTCAGTATTTACGTGCCCGCAAGGTAACCACACGCGGATGAGTTACACCGGTCCGACTGACCTGTATATCGATGGCGAGTGGACGAGCGCCGACGACGGCGAGACGTTTACGACCGAGGATCCCGCGACGGAGGAGCCGTACGCGACCGTCGCGGAGGCGAGCGAGACCGACGTCGATCGCGCGGTCGAGGCCGCCCGGGCGGCGGCCGATCGGGACGCCGAGTGGCGGTCGCTGGACCCGCGGGAGCGCGGCCGGCTGCTCGAGTCGTTCGCGAACGCGATCGAGGACCGCAAGGACGAGATCGTCCGCGTCGAGTCCCGCGACAACGGGAAGACGCCCTTCGAGGCGACGCTCGACGTCGACATGGTCATCGACACGGTCCGGTACTACGCCGGCTGGACCGACAAGATCGAGGGCGACGAGGTGCCGGTTCCGGGCGACCGACTGAACTACACCGTGCGCGAACCCCTCGGGGTCACCGGCCACGTGATCCCGTGGAACTACCCCTTCCAGCTCGCCGGGCGGAGCCTCGCGCCGGCGCTGGCGTGCGGCAACACGGCCGTGCTGAAGCCCTCGAGCACGACGCCGCTGTCCGCGCTCTACTACGCGGCGGCGGCGGAGGAGGCGGGCCTGCCGGACGGGGTGGTCAACGTCGTTCCCGGTCGCGGCAGCGTCGCGGGCAACCGGCTGGTCGAACATCCCGACGTCGACCACGTCGCGTTCACCGGCAGCACCGGGGTCGGGAAGGGCGTGATGGAGCGGGCGGCACAAAACGTCACCGGCGTCACGCTCGAGCTCGGCGGGAAGGGACCGAACATCGTCTTCCCGGATGCCGACCTCGACGCGGCGGCGGCCGGTTGTCACTACGGGATCTTCATGAACGCCGGCCAGATGTGCTGGGCGGGCTCGCGACTGCTCGTCCACGAGGACGTCCACGACGAGGTCGTCGACCGCGTGGTCGAGCGGGCGGAATCGACGCCCCTCGGGAGCGGGATCGACGACGACGGTCGGATGGGCCCGGTCGTCAGCGAGAGCCACCACGAGGAGGTCCTCGAGTACATCGAGACCGGCCGTCAGGAAGGCGCGACCGTCGCGACCGGCGGCGGCGTCCCCGACGGGAAGGACGCGGGCTACTTCATCGAACCGACGGTGTTCACCGACGTCACGAACGACATGACGATCGCCAGGGAGGAGATCTTCGGCCCCGTGCTGTCGGTCATCGAGTTCTCCGACCGCGAGGAGGCCATCGAGATCGCCAACGACTCGCCGTACGGCCTGATGGCCGGTATCTGGACGAACGACCTGCAGACGGCACACGGCGTCGCCGACTACCTGGATTACGGGATGGTCAGCATCAACGAATACCCGGTGACCCAGCCCCAGACCCCGTTCGGCGGGTTCAAACAGAGCGGCAACGGCCGCGAACAGGGGACCGAGGCGCTCCACGAGTACACCCAGACGAAGAACGTCAACGTCAATCTAGAGTGAGCAGCGCAATCCGGTGCGAGCAGTGCAATCCGGTGCGAGCAGTGCAATCCGGTGCGAGCAGTGCAATCCGGAGTGAGCAGCCTCACGCCCCGCCGGATGCGCTTTCCTCGTCGTAGAGGTCGGTGACTTCGGCGGCGAACCGGTCGAGGATGTCCCGGCGTTTCTTCTTCATGGTCGGGGTGAGCAGCCCGTTCTCCTCGGTGAAGGGCTCCGGGACGAGCCGGAATCGTTTGATCCGTTCGTGGGGCTCGAGGTCCGCGTTCAGCCGATCGACGTCCTGCTGAATTCGATCGTGGACGCGGTCGTCCCGAGTCATCGCGCCGCGATCGGCGGGGAGATCGATCCCCTGCTCGGCGGCCCAGTCGCGGAGCGCCTCGGCGTCCGGGACGATGAGTGCCGAGACGAACTTCCGATCGTCGCCGACCACGAGACACTGCTCGATGATCGCGGCGTCGGCGAACCGGTCCTCGATCGGCGCCGGCATCACGGTCTTCCCGGTCGAGAGGACGATCCGCCGGTCGGCGCGTCCCCGAAACTCGATGTAGCCGTCCGGTCGGATCGCGACGATATCGCCGGTCCGGAACCAGCCGTCGTCGGTGAACGCCGCGGCGGTGGCGTCGGGACGGTTCCAATAGCCCTCGGTCACCTGCGGCCCGCGTACCAGGAGCTCGCCGAGGTCGCCATCGACGTCGTCGGCCCGGCCGTCGCTCACCGCGGCGTCGTCGACGGCGACGTCCGTGTCGACGACCGGCGGACCGATCGTTCCGGGTATCGGGGCCTCGGGCGGGTTGACCGAGACGACGGGCGCGGTCTCGGTGAGGCCGTACCCCTCGAGGATGGGAAGGCCCATCCCGTGATACAGCGCGCAGAGGTCGGGCGACAGCGAGCCGCCGCCCGAAATGAAGAAGTCGACGTTGCCCCCGAGCGCCTCCCGGACCGAATCGAAGACGAGTCGGTCGGCGATCGCGTGTTTGGCCGCGAGCACCGGGCCCGGATCGTCGGTCCGGTTGACCGTTCGGCCGACCGTGGTCGCCCACTCGAAGACCCGGCGGGAGACCGCCGACTCGGCGGCCTGTCGGCGCATCGACGCGTAGAGCTTCTCGTAGACGCGGGGGACGCTCGTGGCGGTCGTCGGACGAACGTGCTCGAAATCCTCCCGGAGCGTGTCCGGGCTCTCGGCGTACGCGACCGTGGCGCCGGCGGCGAACATCAGGAAGTGGCCGGCGAGCCGCTCGAAGACGTGGGCAAGCGGGAGGAACGACAGCGTCGTCGTTCCGGAGTCGATCCGCGGAACGTCCGGAGCCTTGTCCGGGCGGGGACCGAGCCGTTTGTAACATTGCGTCAGGTTCGCCCGGAGGTTGTGGTGGGTGAGCGGGACGCCTTTGGGGCGGCCGGTGGTTCCGGACGTGTAGATGAGGGTTGCGAGGTCCGTCAGCGACCGCTCGTCGATCCACCCCTCGTAGGCGTCCCGGTCGAACGTTTCGCGGCCGCGCTCGTGAAGCGCGGCGAGCGGAACGACGGACGGATCGTCGCCCGCGTCGTGATCGAGGTCCGGTTCCGCGTCCGGACCGTCGTCGATCGTGACGATCGCCTCGAGGTCGTGATCGAGAGCCTCGTGGACGTCGAGCACGCGATCGCGAAGCGCCGCGTTCTCGACCACGACGACGGTCGCTTCGGGGTCCTCGAGCAGGTACCGAAGCCGCGCGTCGGTGGCGGACGGGTAGACGGTCGTGACGACGCCGCCGGCCGCGAGGAGGGCGAAATCGACCTGCGCCCACTCCATCCGGGTGTGGGAGACGATCGCGACTCGAGTGTCGGCATCGACGCCGAGATCCCGAAAGCCGGCGGCGAGCCGCTCGACGATCGACCGCATCTCGGCGTAGGTGAGGTCCGCGTACTCGCCGTCCGAAGCCGCGGGGATCACGCCGCCGGAGACGAGCGACCGGTCGGCGACGCCGCCCTTGTACCGCTGCGCGGTGCGGTCGGCGTGGCGCCGGGCGCTGCGATCGAAGGTCCGTGGAAGCGGCTCCTCGGCGATGGCCGGGTCCTCGAACTCGCGTTCCGCCTCCCGCCAGTTCATACTCGGCGGTGGTCCGGATCCGTGATAAACCATATGGGACGGAAGCCGCAGAAGCGTCACTCGTCCAGCATCGCGAGCACGCCGCGAACGTTGAGTCGCTCGTTGGCTTCGGCCCGCTCGGTCGTCCAGACCCCGTCGAGTTCGGTGGTTCGTTCGAAGTGGCGGATCACCGCCTCGTCGGAGTCGAGCTCGTCGCGTTTGCGTCGAACCGCCTCGACCCACTCGACGGAGGCGCGCTGGAACTCCTCGATGACCGCGGGTTCGAACGTCCGGGGGCCGAAGTGTGAGAAGCAGAGCACCGAGGGCTCGAGGTCGGCGATCGCGGCGGCGTCGGCGAGGGACTGGTCGAGGTCGAACTGCGGCGGCGGCGTCGTGGGGGTGACGGCGTCGATCTGTGGGACGTAGATCCCGGCCGCGTCGGCGGTGAAGACGACGCCGTCGTCGGGCTCGTGGAAGACGGTCTGGTGGGGCGCGTGGCCCGGTGCCTCGAGGACCGCGAGCCGCCGGTCGCCCAGATCGATCGTGTCGCCGTCGGCGAGCCCGTCGATCCGTGTTTCCGGGATCGGTTCGGGATCGGTGTAATGGCGCCACTGGTCGCCGACGGCCGCCTTCGTTCCCTCGACGAGCCGGGACGGGTCGGTCAGGTGGCGGACGCCGCGGGAGTGAACGCGGACCGACGCCTCGGGATGGGCGTCGGCCAGCAGCCCGGCGCCGCCGGCGTGATCGAGGTGGACGTGGGTCGGAAGGATCCACGCGAGGTCGTCGGCCCCGATCCCGATCTCGGAGAGGGTCTCGAGCAGGCCGTCGACGTTCGCGCCGGTTCCCGTGTCGATCACCGCGGGCTTGGGAGTGTCGTAGACGTATACCGATCCGTACCCGGGCGCGTCGAACATGCCGGTGTCGTGGTAGTAGAGGTCCTCGACGCCGCGAACCGCCTCGAACTCGCCGGGGGCAAGGCGGTCGATGTCGGCGTCGTGGCGTCCGATCGCGCCGTCTCCGTCACTGCTCGCCTCATCGCGTGCCATTGTGATCGATGGAGGCGGTCTCGGGGTTAAGCGTTCGGTGCGTGCACCGACGTCGGCACAAGAGCGCCGAAGGGCGCCGACTATGGCTCGAAGGGGGGCCGACTAGAGGCCGAAGGGGGGCCGACTAGGGCTCGAAGGGCGTCGTTCAGGGTGCGACGCCGACCGTAAGCAGGGTGCCCCAGGTACGATACCGGTCGACCATCGCCTCGCGGCTCCCCCAGTCGTCGGTCGGGAACGCTTCGGCGGGCGGGATCTCGATCTCCCGGTCCGGGATGGTGTCCTGGGCCGCCACGTGGAGCCCGGCCTCCCGGAAGGCCTCGCGGTACTGCGAACGGTCCCAGAGGGTCATCTCGATGTCGATCAACTCCTGCCACTCGTGGGTGTGTTCGCTCTCGGCGAAGTAGTTGACCGCGCAGTACCAGGTGCCGCCGGGCCGGAGGATCCGGCGGATCTCCGAGAGGGTGGTGTCGGGGTCGGCGGCGTAGTAGAACGCCTCCATCGAGACGACGTGGTCGACCGAGTCGTCGGCGAACGGGAGGGAATCGAAGTCGCCGACGAGGAAATCGATCCGGTCGTCGTCGGTGTAGGACCGGGCGTTCCGCACCATCTCGGGTGCGCCGTCGAGCCCGTACCCGCGGTCGATCCCGCGTTCGCGCAGCGCGCGCAGCGCGTATCCGGATCCGGTTCCGAGGTCGACGACCACGTCGTCGACCTCGACCGGCATCCGCGCCAGGACGTGCTTGGCGGTGTGCCAGTGTCGATCCTCCATCCCGCGGTCCTTGCCGGTCGTCGCCCACTCGTCGAACTCCTCGCGAACGCTCATACGATCGCTCGGTTCGGGACCGTCAAAACAGGTTCGGGACGGCGGCTGCGACGGCGGTTTTGAAACAGCAGTCCGTTACGGCAGCGGGTTTTTAAATCCCGACGCCGGAGTGGGAGTATGAAGCGGCCACGGGTGCGACGTCCGAACTTTCGGATCGCCGACTCCGCACAACAGACCGTCGGCGGGTTCCTGTTGGCCGGGCCGTTCGTCGTGACCGAGGAGGTGTGGGGGCTCGCACAGGGGATGCACCCGATCCAGGCGGTGCTGACAGCGGGCGTCGTCGCCGCGATCGGCTACGCGGCGCTGTACCGCGCCGATACCGGCCGCGATCCGGACAGCGAGCAGGCGGTCGCCGGCATTCCGATCCGGTTTCTCTCGCTGATGACCGTCTCGTTCGGGTCGGTGCTGGTGCTCGCGCTCCTCTTCGACGCCCCGGACACGTTCCTCATTGACCAGGGAATGTCCGGGCGGGAGGTGTGGGTGACGACGGCGAAGGCAGTCACGATCGGGGCGGTCTTCAGCGTCGTCGGGGCCGCGACCGCCGACAGCGTGTTCTGATCGTCCCGGCCGACGCAATGCTGATCGTCCCGGCCGACGCAATGCTGATCGTCCCGGCCGACGCAAAAGCGATCGCAACACAACTTAAGTTCGTCCGGCGGGTGCCGCCTGTATGGAGTACTCGTTGGCGATCGAGAACGCGCCGGAGACGATTCCCGGAGGGACCGGGCTGTTGTTAGTACACCCGAGCATCGGCGAGACGGACCGGATCGACACGGACTTTCTGAAAACCGACACTGACTCCTTTCTCGTCGTCTCGACGCGAACGACGGCGCGGGAGGTCGAGCAGAAGCTCGAGTACTACGACGTCGACGAGTCGAGGGCGACCATCCTCGACACGATCTCGGTCGAGCGAGGCTACTCCCGCCGGTCCGGTGACGACGTCTACTACGTGGCCTCGCCGGACGACCTCGAGGGGGTCGTGGACTCGGTCGAGCGGTTCCTGACCGAACACGACGGAAAGCGCCGCGTCTCGATCGATTCGCTCACGGAGATGGCCTATTATGCGGACGAGGAGGCGGCCTATCAGGCCGCCGCCGCGATCCTCGAACTGCTCGCGGAACACGACGCAGTCGGGCTGTTCCATCTCTCGAAGGAGGTCCACGACGAGGCCGTGCTCGAGCGGTTCGAGACGCTCTTCGACGGCGTCATCGACCTGAGCGAGGACGGGGACGTGACGTCGTCATTTACGTAGTTCCAGGACGGCCGGCGCTTACGACGACTCCGACGTCCCCGACGACTCCGACGTCTCAAGCGCCTCGAACGTTTTCTCGGCCCACCGGACCGCGTAGTCCGCGCCGTGGTCCGCGTAGGTGGCGGTGTCGAGCGCGGCGAACGGGGTCGGGAGATCGAGGTCATGCCGGACGGCCGAGCAGGCGTACTCGGTCGCGTCGGGGAAGGTCATCTCGCCGCGGGCCATCCGGCTCGGGAGGGCTTCGAGCCGGTCGGTGAGACGCTCGCCGGCGTCGACCCACGCGTCGTGGAGTCGGTCATGTTCGCCGGCCCAGCCCGCAAAGATCTCGCGGGTTCGGAGCCCGACCCAGGCATCGAAGAGGGCGTTCGCGATCTGGTAGACGTCGACCGGACCGAGATCGCCCGGGACGTCCGGGCCGCGGATCGCCGCGTCGAGGTCCCGGTACCGGTCGCCGAAGAACGGGAGGAAGTGTTCGGGAACGTCGGCACCGATCTCGACGAAGGCACGGGCGATCAGGAACGCCAGAAAGTCCTCCGGAGTGGTTTCCGCGCGTCGTTTACAGATCACCGTCGGCGGGTCGGTCTGGGCGGTCCAGACGACGGTGCCGTCGCCGGGGGCACCGACGGTGAACGTCGACCCGCGGTACCGGTCGAGGACCGCGGGTGCGTCCGCCGGGAGCCAGTCCGCGGGATAGCCCGCCGGCTCGAGCCGGTCGACGAAGAGTCCGAGGTCCTCCGCCGCGGCCGGCGGGATCGTCTCGAAGTCCGAGTCGGCGTCGAGGACCGGCGTGTCGGGCGCGTGCGTCGATCGAACCGTCTCGAGGTCGGCGGGCAGCTCGCGCCGGGAGAACATTCAGGCGAAGGCGTACGACAGGATCGTGAGGATCGAGAGGATCGCGGCGCTTCCGACCGTTCCGAGGACGACCTTCGTTGGGGTGCTCATACCGGACGTGTGGGTGCCGGTCGCTTAAATCCATTCAGTTCGGCTGGAACCACGGCTTCCGTTCGGTCGGGACGGTGATCGCGGGCGAGGCGTTTAAGTTACCATCGACCGATCACCGACCGTGCGCGTACGAGACGCCGTCGAGGCCGACGCGGAGGCGATCGCCGCGTTGGCTGAGCAGCCGGTCGACGCGACGCGGGAGGTCATCCACGACCGGTCGGTCCGCGTCGCGATCCCCGAGGAACCGACTTCGTCCCGCGAGGAACCGACTTCGTCCCGCGAAGAACCGACTTCGTCCCGCGAGGAACCGACGTCCAACCCGGAACGACCGGACCCGGAAAGCCCAACCGACGCCGAGTCGACGGCTCCGACCGGCTCAGAGCCGACGAATCCGACCGCCTACGTCGCGTTCGACGCGCATCGTGAGGCGGTTCACCTGACCGGATTCGGGGGCGAGAAGGCGGCGCTTGAGCGGCTCCTCGAGGAACCCCGCCGGTTCGCCGACCGGGAAGGGATGGCGGTCGAGGCGATCGTCGACCGGGACGACGACGAGCGGCGGTCGATCGTCGAGTCGGTCGGGTTCGAGGAGACGGGAGCGGGACCGCGGTTCGACGGCTCCGAGACGGTTCGATATCGGATCCCGCGAAGCGAGTGATTCCGGTTCGGTGCCCGAAACGGAGTGACCGTCGCATTCCACGGCGTCAGGCGAACTTCCGGACGGTCATGTCCAGGGTGTCGAGGTCGAGGATCGGCGCGAATCCGCAGTCGGGATCGATGTTGACGGACTTCTGGAAGTCGGTCTGTTCCTGCCAGCAGCCGGAGTTGACGGCGAGGACGTTGTGGTATTTCCCCCAGCCGAGCTTGTGAACGTGGCCGGTGTGGAACACCTCCGGGACGTCCTCGATAACGAGGTGGTCCTGCTCCTCGGGTGCCACTCGGGTATGTCCGCCGAACTGTGGGGCGACGTGTCGCTTCTTGAGCAGGTGGTACATCGCCTTGTGGGGGTCGTCGTAGCTGGCCTTTCCGGCGGGGAGTTCGGCGATGACCTCGTCGAGGGAGACGCCGTGGTACATCAGGACGGAGACGCCCTCGACCGTGACCGCAGCCGGGTTCGAGACGATCCGGGAGTCGTGTGCGGACATCAGATCGCGGAGCTCCTCGTCGAAGGCGGGTTGGGGTTCCGCGAGGCGGACGGCGTCGTGGTTCCCCGGGATCATCACGATCTCGAGGTCGCCGGGGACGTCCTTGAGGTGCTCCGAGAACCGTTCGTACTGCTCGTAGATGTCGACGATGTCGAGCTCTTCGTCCTGGTCCGGATAGACGCCGACGCCCTCGACCATATCCCCGGCGAGTAGCAGGTACTCGACCGCCGCCGCGTCCTCGGTGTGCAGCCAGTCGGCGAACGACTCCCAGGCGTCGCGCATGAACTCCTGGGACCCGACGTGGACGTCCGAGATGAGTGCTGCCTGCACGTGTCGGTCGGCGTAGCTCGGCTGGAACGTCCGGGGAACGTCCGGGAAATGGACCGCGTCGGCGAAGAGGATCCCGGAATCGTCCGCCAGCGTTCCGTCGACGGCGATGCACTCGTCGAGGAGGATCTCGTCGACGACGTCCGCGATCCCCTTGTCCTTCATGATCAGCGCGGGGAACGTCCCGGTCGTGTCCTCGAGCTCGACGAGCCAGTGGCCCGACCGGGTCGACCGGACGTCGTTGACGAGCCCGATCATCGCCGCGTCGCTGCCGCCGGGCATCTCCGCGATCGCGCTCGCCGGCCGATGGTTGACGCGGCCGCGGAGGATCTTCGAGAGGCGTTCGTACCGGTCCCGGAACGTCCGGACGAAGTCGGCGTACTCGCCCGTGCCGGTGCTGTGGCCGGTCATATCGTTTGCGACCTCGAGCGACCGACGGTCGGCGTCAGCCGACCGATCCGACGTGTCCGTTTCGGTCCTCGGTTCGGCTTCCGGTGCAGTTCCCGAACCGGTTCTCGGTTCAATTCCCGGTTCGGTTTCCGTTTCGGGCCTCCCCGCTCCAGCCTCCGCTTCCGATTCCGGTCCGGATTCCGAATCCGGTCGAGGTTCCGAATCCGGTCGAGGTTTCGAGTCCGGTCGAGGTTCCGAATCCGGTCGAGGTTCCGAATCCGATCGGGAACCGGACCTCGGTCGTGAAGTCGACTCGTTCGATTGCCGGGGCTCCACCGTAGTTGCGCCGGATGGCTCGGTTGATCCGGATGGCTCGGTTGATCCGGATGCTTCGTGTTCCGTGTTGGTCTTTACCGACCCCTTTGTTTCGACTGGAGATCCCTTCTGATTCGGTGTGTTTCTCGAACGATCCGACCCAGTCGAAACGGAGGGATCGGCATCGATCGTGGACCGGATGTGGTCGCTCGTGATACGAAGCGTATCCTCCGGAACGTGGTCAACCACGGCCTCGATCGTGGCGTGTGGGTCGTCGGTTCCCGCGATGAGGGTGATCGCCTCCCGATCGGCGTTGTAGCCCCGCTCGGTGAGCTCCATCACGATCCGCGACGACGTCTCCAGTGGCACGGATCGCCGAACGGTTAGCGTGGACAAAAGCATGCCGACCGGCATCGAACCGGCCGCTTCCCCCGAAGCCAGAACGTTCAAACCCGAAGCCGCGAAAGTCGAACCAAATGGGATCCGGGAACGATCGGTCGCAGGGACCGTCGGACGACGATCGACGGTCCGAGGACGACCGAGTCGACGATTCCCGTGAACGCCGCCCTCCAAAAGATAGAGACGGGAACGGGAACGGTGACGAGCACGACGCCGAGTACGATGACGAATACGGGTTCGAAGACGGATTCGAGGAATCCGACGAAGACGACGGTAGCAACCGAAAGTTCGGCCCGGATGCCGATCGAGGATCGGGGGATTCCGAGGACGGGTTCACGTGGCAGAAACGGAACCGAACGGACGATCGGGAGGTGCCACGGACACCCGACGGAAGACGTGATGATGACGGCCGTCGGGCGCGACCGACGGACGAACGACCGGCACCGGAGACGACGGACGAACGACCGGCACCGGACGATCAGCGATCGTCGACTGATTCCACGCACCCGCCCTTCGGCGGTTCCGGCGAGGGTTCCGGCGAGGGCCCCCCGCCGGAGCCGGGAACGACCGCGGCCGCCGATCGGGGCCGACGACGTGATCGTGGACGATCGTCGGGAGATCAGGGGATCGTTCGGCGGTTTCTGACGGCACAGGAGGGACCGGCGGTGTGGATCCGGGACGTCGTCACGAGCGTCGTGATCGTCCTCGCGATCGGGGCGCTGCTGTTCGCGGTGAGCGGGGTCTGGCCGCCGATGGTCGCGGTCGAGTCGGGGAGTATGGACCCGAATATGGAGAAAGGCGACCTGATCGTCGTGACCGAGCCGGGTCGGTTGGCGCCGGACGCGGCCACGAACGACGTCGGGGTCGTGACCCAGGAGGTCGCCGAACGGGAGGGTTATCGGTCCTTCGGCGCTCCCGGCTCGGTGATCGTGTACACCTTCCCCGGTCGGGTCGGGTCGCCGATCATCCACCGATCGATGTTTCACGTCGAGGCGGGCGAGAACTGGGTCGATCGGGCCGACCCGCGGTATCTGAACGGCGAGACCTGTGCGGACGTCCGGAACTGTCCGGCACCCCACTCCGGATTCATCACGAAGGGGGACAACAACGCTCGATACGACCAGGCGAGCGGCATCGCGCCGCCGGTGAAACCGGAGTGGGTGACCGGCGTCGCGCGCGTTCGACTCCCGTATCTCGGGTGGATCCGGCTGGTTGCCACCGGGCAGGCCACGACAGACGAGTTCATCGAAGCGGTGACCTCGGGAACGCTGGGTGCGGGCGGAACGCCGGGTGCGGGCGGAACGCCGGGTGTGCCGGAGCCGATGGGTGGTCCGAGCGCGATGGCGATCGCGGGAGCTGCCGCCGTCGGCGTCACGGCAGTTCGGCGAACGCGTGGATGAGGGGCAGAGGAGGGGTGGAGGGAGCAGAGGAGGAGTAGGAGAGTCGATGTCGAGTGGGGAAGGACGCGTAGGTGAGGACGGAAGGCCAAGAGCCGAATCTTAGTTGTCGAACCGCGCCTGAACGAACGGCTGAGCGTTCTCGATGTCGCCGAGCCGGGAGTCCGACAGGAGGACGGCCTCGGTCTCGTCGATGGGCACGGAGAGGCTCATCTCCTTGGTCCGGCCGTATCGGCCCTTCGAGACGACGACCGCGTTGACGATCCCGAGCATATCGAGCTCGGAGATGAGGTCGGTGACCCGACGCTGGGTGAGCACGTCGGCGTCGATCTCCTCACAGAGGCGCTTGTAGATGTTGAACACCTCGCCGGTGTTGATGTTGTGGACGCCGTTCTGTTCGAGGAGGATGATCGAAAAGAGGACGATCTTGCTCTGGGTGGGAAGCGTACGGACGACCTCGACGACGCGGTCGAGTTCGATCTTGTCCTGTGCCTGCCGGACGTGTTCCTCGCCGATGATCTCCGCCTGGGACCGCTCGGCGAGCTCGCCCGCGGTCCGCAACAGATCCAGCGCGCGGCGGGCGTCCCCGTGTTCCTGGGCCGCGAAGGCCGCACAGAGGGGGATCACGTCCTCGGTGAGCGCGTCGGGTTTAAAGGCGACGTCGGCGCGGTGTTGGAGGATGTCCCGGAGCTGGTTGGCGTCGTACGGCGGAAAGACGATCTCCTCCTCGCCGAGGCTCGACTTAACGCGGGGATCGAGGAAGTCGGTGAACTTCAGGTCGTTCGAGATGCCCATGATGGAGATCCGCGAGTTATCGAGCTCGGAGTTCATCCGCGAGAGGTTATACAGCGTGTCGTCGCCCGACTTCTCGACGAGTTTGTCGATCTCGTCGAGCATGATCACGGCCACGCGCTCGTGGTAGTCAACCGCGTCGAAGAACGTGGAGTAGACGCGGTCGGTCGGCCACCCCGTCATCGGAACCTCCTCCATCGTCTCGGCGTCGTCCCGAAGCTGCTCGATCCGATCGTCGATCGCATCGAGATCGTCGAAGGGCGTGTTCCTGAGGGGTGCGTCGTCGGCCTCGCGGGATGCGTCATCGACCTCGCGGGATGCGTCGTCGACCTCGCGGGATGTATTCTCGATCTCGTGGGACGCATCCACAACCTCGCTGGATGCGTCCTCGACCTCGCGGGATGCGTCGTCGACCTCGCGGGATGTATTCTCGATCTCGTGGGACGCATCCACAACCTCGCTGGATGCGTCCTCGACCCGGGATCGAAGCGTCTCGAGTTCGTCGATCCGGTCGGCGATCACCGCCTGGTTCTGCTGGATGAACTTGTTCGCGAGCTGCGCGAGCACGCGGTACTGGGTGTCGGTGACCTCACAGTTGATGTACTCGACCTCGCAGGGGACGTCGTACTTCTTGGAGGTCGATTCGAGCTCGTTGGAGACGAACTTCGCGGAGGCCGTCTTTCCGGTGCCGGTCTTTCCGTATATCAGGATGTTCGACGGCGTGTCGCCGCGGAGCGCCGAGACGAGGATCGTCGCCATTCGATTTATTTGGTCGGTTCGATGGGGGAGTTCGTGGGGGGTGTAGGAAGGGCGGAGGACCTCCTTGTTCTCGAAGATGGGTTCGCCGGACAGGAGGTCGTCGAACAGACCTTGACTCTCGTCCTCGTCGTCCGCGTCGTCCTGGAAGACGACGCCGTCCAGGTCGACGTCGGTCGACGACCGATCCCGGCTGGGCGAGGGATCGACCGCAACGTCCACGTTCGCGGAGGCGTTGGCATCGAGATCCGTCCCGGGGTCGGCGTCGGCATCGAGATCCGTCTTGGGATCGGTTTCGGAATCGGTTTCGGGATCGGTTCCGGAGCGAGCCGAATCGGACGGCACCGTTTCGGGTGGAGACATCCCCGTCGCCGAATCAGCGGGCTGATCGGGGGTTCGATCGGGGTTCGTCGTCCCGGGTCGAGATCCCTCCATACTGCCGGTCGGCCCGGCGTCATTCGGTCGTCGAGCGTCGGCTTCTGCGACGACATCGGCGGTCGTGACGTCCTCGGCGGTCGTGACGTCTTCGGAACCCGGATCGGCGGCGCTGGCCGGATCCGTCCCGTCCGGGGACGGATCGTTTCGTCTCGAAGTCTCAGCGTCGGTCGTCTCGGATTCGTGTTCGGATGTCGTGTGTTCGGTTCCCATTCATAACCCCCCTATTTCAGGTGGAGAACTCCGAGATGGCGCGTAGATGCCGCCGTTCAGCGGCGGATGGAGGCGTATTCATCGATGAAGCCACAACGGAGCGTCCAGATGATGCAATCGAAACAGATGTCCACATTCATTAAAAGCGTTGCCCTCTCCAGTAGAAAGGATGGTGTTGCAACCGGTGCCATCGGGTGCGTTGAACACATCGGACGGGGAGCTCCAGCGGAAACGAAGGGGTAGTCCACGAGGTGAAGTTGCGCGAACGAGGTTGAGAGACGGGGTGAGTGATGATCGAGCTGAGGGTTGACGTTCTTCCGCGCCTAAAGGCGCGGGTGTACTCCGTACTCTGTATTATGCTCTTCGTGCTCTGTATATTCTCATCAGAATCAAAGGCGGATCGGATCGGTTAGAGAACGGAGACGAAACCGACGCGACGCTCAGTGAAACCAGACGTCACGAGGCGAGTTAACTCGCCTCTGATATATGGTACCATAAATCACGATATATGGTACCATATATTTCGTACCGTGCGTCTTTTTCGTTCGTCCCCCCCACCCCTTCGTTTCGTGTGGAGACCGTGGCGGAGATCCCCAGTAGGGCGAGAGCGGGAATGATCAGTTAATAAGAAACGGATCCATATAGTTATTTTATAATAATATAGCGTTGTATTCTTTCTCTGGACTGGAATACGGGTCCGTTTTATGAGTATTGCATATAAAACCACCGCTATTATAAGCACCCCCCTCCCCCCACCCCTCCCACAGAGAGTTCCACACGAAACGAAGGGGTGGGGGGGTTCCCGTCAACGATACTTCATTCCGTGACCCCTGACTGGCCTCGGTTCCGTGACGGTCGAAAGACCGCGAAAGGGTGTCGTCGGCGTGTCTGACGCAGTTCTTAAGTGAGAGCGGCGTGGAACGTGCGATATATCCCCGCGCCGCCGCAGGGACGGAGGACAGGATGGGACTGCTCACGAATCTCAAAGACAGCATCTCGAAGGTCTCTGACCGGCTGTTCGCGGACGAGGAGCCGAAGCGGATCGGCATCTACGGTCCGCCGAACGCCGGCAAGACGACGCTCGCGAACCGTATTGCCCGTGATTGGACCGGCGACGCCGTCGGTCCCGAAAGCCACGTTCCACACGAAACGCGCCGGGCCCGCCGCAAGGAGGGCGTCGAGATCGAGCGCAACGGGCGGACGGTCACGATCGACATCGTCGACACGCCGGGCGTCACGACCAAGGTCGACTACAAGGAGTTCCTCGACCACGATATGGAGAAGGACGACGCCGTCCGCCGGTCGCGTGAGGCGACCGAGGGCGTCGCGGAGGCGATGCACTGGCTCCGCGAGGACGTCGACGGCGTCATCTACGTGCTCGACTCCTCGACCGACCCGTTCACCCAGGTGAACACGATGCTCATCGGCATCATCGAGTCCCAGGACCTCCCCGTTCTCATCCTCGCGAACAAGACCGACCTCCCGGAATCGAACATCCAGCGCGTCGCCAACGCCTTCCCGCAACACGAGACCATCCCCCTTTCGGCGCTCGAGGGCGACAACATGGATGAGGTCTACGACAAGATCGCGGAGTACTTCGGATAATGCCCGAAGCAACGCCTAACGTCGACGGCAGTGACGGATTCGACGACCCCGGAAACAACGATCCTGGAAACAACGACTCCGGAAACGGCGACGACGGGGACGGCGTCCGTATCGACCTAATAAGCGGCGCCCGGATGGAGGGGCTGACGAGCATGGAAAAGATCCGGCTCATCCTCGACGGCGTTCGCGACGGGAACATCGTCATCCTCGAGGAGGGGCTGTCCCCCGACGAGGAGTCGAAGCTCATCGAGGTGACGATGACCGAGATCAGTCCCGACGACTTCACCGGCATCGAGATCGAGACGTACCCGAAATCGGACGCGGGCGATCAGACCCTCCTCGACCGGCTGATGGGCCGGGAGTCCGCACAGAAGCTGACCGTCATCGGTCCGGCCAACCAACTCAAGACCCTTCACAAGGACGAGACGCTCATCAGCGCGCTCGTCTCCCGCAAGTAGATGCCCCACCAGTGTACGGTGTGCGGTCACGTCTTTCCCGACGGGTCCAAGGAGATGCTCTCGGGCTGTCCCGATTGCGGCGGCAACAAGTTCCAATTCAAACCCGGCTCGATCGACGAACCGTCGGCCGACGCGACGAACCGACCCGAGGGAGGGTCGGCGACCGCCGACGCCGCAACCGACGACGTCACGATCGAGGCCGACCGCGAGACCACGCCCGACTCCGACCGCGGGACCACGCCCGACTCCGACCGCGAGACCACGCCCGACTCCGACCGTGACGCCGAGGTCACGGTGGCTACCGACGCGCCCGCCGCCGACCCGAACGAGGCTCCCTCGGCCGACGCCGATACCCCCACCGACGCCGATATCCCCACCGACGCTGTCCCCCCGTCGAGCACGACCGAGGACGACGCGCAGGCGAGCGCACGATCCGAGGTCGTCAGCTCCGATGAGCTCTCGGTCACGAGCAATCCCGACGCCGGCACCTCCTCGTCCGGGGAGGACGCGTCCGGACCGCACGGGAGGAACGATGCCGCAACAGCCGACCCTGACGCTGCCGACACGATCGATGCATCCGATGCCGCCGAGCCGCGAACCGACGCGGACGACGACCGCCCCGGGCTGGACGCGCTTCGCCAGGAGCTCAACGACCAGTTCGAGAGCATCCGGATCGTCAGCCCGGGACAGTACGAACTCAACCTGATGGAGCTGTACGACCGGCAGGAGTACATCATCTCGTTACAGGAGGACGGTCGCTACGTCATCGAGATGCCCGGCGATTGGGGCCCCGACGAGGAGTGACGGCGTCGGGGCGATCGACTCGGCGCGGGCCCGCCTCCATTGCGGCGACGAACGAACGTTTGCGGACAGTGGCTGCTTGCGGACGAGCATCGATGGAGCGAAACCGCAAACCGTCCCGAGCCAGTCACTCGAGCGAGACCGTTCCCGCCGGCTCCCGGAAGTCCGGATCGTAGATCGTCAGCGACCGCGCGCGCCAGTCGATCCGGTCGATCTCCGACTCCGCGAGCGCCTGCGCCCGATCGACCGGCCCGCCGCGCGCGAGCGTGACGTGGGGAACGTATGCCTCGCCCTCGATCCCGGACACCGGCTCGAAGGCCCGACACAGCCGGCGATGTAACCGAACGAGGTCGTCGCCGTCGACCCGCAGGTACACCACGGGACCCGGTCCTCGAGCCGGCTCCTCGAAGTACCCGATCCCCGTGATCGACAGGTCCAGCGGATCGGTGCCCGCCAGCACCGGCCGCAGTCGCTCCCGAAGCCGCGTGACGGCGCGGTCCCGAGCCCGTCCGGGATCGCGATCCCCGCCACGGACCCCACCGCCGCCGTTGAACCCACTCCCGCCGTTGAACCCACCGCCGTCGTCGAGGACAGCGCTCTCGAATCGCTTGCAGACGAGCGTGTGTCGTTCGCGGATCCGGTCGAACGCGACCAGGTCGGGATGGCGGTCGTTCGCGAGGCGATCGACGGCGGGCGGGAGCGGAACGTTGAGGCTGAACATCAGGTCCCCCGGCTGGTTAGAGGTTGTCGGTCAGCCACAGGACGATCACGACGACGATGACGATCCCGATGATCGTCGGGAGCGCCCGCAATACCGCGAACGTGAGGTTCACCAGCTGCCCGACCACCTCGAGCACGAGCCAGACGATCACCAGCCCGAGGATCACCTTCAGTAGGTCCTCGACGTCGATCGATCCCCTGTCTTCGAGTTCCCGATCCATATGCGGAGGTCATCGTCGAGCGATAAAAAGGTCTTCACGGGCCGAAGCCATTCCCACTCCACACCTATTGGATCAGAAACACGTTCTGGCGCCGTGAGAAACCGATATACGCCGGGGAGACACAATCGATCGATATGACTCGCTCGCGGACCGCACGGACTCGGATCGGCGTCATCGCTCTCGCGGTCGCCGTCGGCATCGTCGTGCTCGGCGTCACGTTCCTCGCGGCGCCGGGGATCGTCGGCCCCGACGGCGCCGTCGACGTCACGAACGGGTCCGACGTCGGCACCGGATCCGATTCGACTGCCGTGACGTCCTCGTCGACCGCCAGTACCGGCGGCGGGTCCGTGGCCGCCCAGGCGGTCGACGCCGACACGGTGGCGATCCGGGTCGACATCAACGAGTCCGGCACCGCGAGGTGGCGCCTCGAGTACCGCGTTCGGCTGGACACCGAGGAGCGCGAGAGCGCCTTCGAGAACCTCAGCGCCGACGTCGCGGCGAACGAGTCCGTCTACGCCGACCGGTTTGCGACGCGAATGGAGACGACGGTCGCCGCGGCCGCGAACGCCACCGGTCGGTCGATGTCGATCGACGACGTCGCGGTCGAGACGGACCGCCGGGAGCTCCCCGAATCCTACGGCGTCCTCCGCTACACCCTCGAGTGGAACGGGTTCGCGACCGTCGACGAGGACCGGATCGTCGCTGGCGACGCGATCGCCGGCCTCTTCCTGGATTCGGGCCACCGCCTCACGATCGCGTGGCCCGACGGCTACGAGGTTGACACCGTCCGTCCGACGCCGGACGAAACGGGCACCACGTCGGCCACGTGGACCGGTCCCGCCGAGTTCGCCGACGACGAACCACGGATCGTCCTCGTTCCCGCCGCACCCTACGGGATCGGCGGGACCGCACTGGCCGGGATCCTCGTCGTTCTTCTCCTCGCGGCGGGTCTGGCGATCGTCGCGTATCGCCGCCGGGATCGCCTCGTCGAGACGTTCGCGGACGCTCCCGAGACCGCGGCCGGATCGGCGGCCAGCGACGATCCACCGCGTGGCGACCGGACACCCGCCGACGACCGATCGACCGCCGTCGATGCGGAGTCGGCTTCGGACGCCGGTTCGGACGCCGGTTCGGATGACCCTTCGGACGCCGGTTCGGATGACCCTTCGGACGACTCTTCGGACGCCGGCGCAGCCGCCGGTTCGACCGCGGATGCCGAGTCGAGCGAGTCCCCGCCGGAGGAGCTATTGAGCAACGAGGAGCGCGTCCTCCGGCTGCTCCGACAGAACGGCGGCCGGATGAAACAGCAGGACGTCGTCGAGGAGCTCGGCTGGTCGGACGCCCGAACGAGCCAGGTCGTTTCCGGGCTCCGGGAGGCGGGCAACCTCGACAGCTTCAGGCTCGGCCGCGAGAACGTGCTTCGGTTACCGGAAGCCGATGCCGTCGATTCCGGGGTGACTGACGAGTCCGGATCGGATGACTCCGAGACGAGGGATTCCGGAACGTCGACCGACGACTCGACTCAGGACTGACGACTCGGTCGGAACCCGTCGCTCGGCCGGACTCATCGACCCGGCCTGGCCCTCTCGCGTCACTTCCGCGCATCAAGCTCCCGCGGCATCCGTCCTCGTCGACCGTCTCGTGTCGACGTCGGTCGGTTGACCACCGCCGAGGAGCGCCGTGGCTCGTCGGTTTCGTGTTTCGCTGTCCGGTCGTCACGTGTTCCGGTTGCCTTCCTCCGGCCACGTTTTAGAAATCGGTCGTGGTGCGTGGCGCGACCGACCGGTCACTCGTCGTTGAGTTCCTTGAACTGATTCAGGAGATCCTCGGTGGACTCGCCGGCCTCGTAGGTGATCGATCCCCGGTATTCGTTCCGCTCGTCATCGAACCCGGCGTCGACGACGCCCGTCTTCTGCTCGCGACGCTCGTGCTCGTCCTCGTCATAGGCACCCATTGACATGCTACATTCATTCTATGAAACATCTATACATATATGTAACGGTCGTACACCGTCCACCGATCGCGTGGATCCGGGTGCGGGCGACGCCCTCGATCGTGGTCGTCGGCCACATCGGAACGCATTACCGTCACAGCGACCTACTTCGGCCGTGGCACGACCGCTTCGCTTTCGACGCGCCCCCCGCTCCTGGAGCGAGGGGGCCGTTCGAGGCGAGATCGAACGGCCGCTCGATGACAACCTCGGCGCGACCGCTCGCGCCCCCTGGTTCGCGCCGCCGCCCGACTACGAGGCCCGCCGCTTCGAGATGGACGACGGCTCGATCGCCCTCTTTTGCTGGACCGGCCACGATGCCGACCCGCCGGACGGCGTGCGTCCGGGGCCGACCGGCTACTGGATCGGCAACACCGAGACCCCGAGCGCGCTCTGGAAGACCGACAAGTACGGGTTCGACGAGGTTCCGTATCCGGTTCGCCGGTGGGCCGAACGGGAGCTGCTCGCGGGGCTGATCGACGAGGAGCCGTGGCTGGAGGCGTATCCCCACATCGCGTGGTTCTTCCTGCCCGTCCTCTGCTCGAAGGACGGCGCCGATTCGACCCGGGAATTCTTCCGCGACCACGCCGCCGGCTTTCCCGACGTCGACCGCGATGCGGCGCTGTCGTTTCTCGAGGACGTCCTCCGGCGCGGCACCCTCGACCCGCACCGCTCGGTGATGGCCGGCAAGCTCGGGACCTCACCGCACGTCGATCTCGTCCGAATGCAGGCGGCCATCGCCGAGTACGTCGCCGCCGACCTTCTGGTCCGCGCCGGTTACGAGGTCACTCCCGAGATCGAGGTGACCACCGGCCACTCGCTCGATTACCGCGCCGCGGACCCCGGCACCGGCGAGGCCTTCCTCGTCGAGGTCACCCGTCCCCAGCCCGTCTCGGGCCGGGTCGCGGGCACCCCGATCGCCGCCGTTCGCGACACCGTCGAGACCAAAACCGACGGCCAGCTCGAGGCTCACGGCGGCGGCGCGACGCTGTTCGTCGACTGCTCGTCGTTTCCCGACGACGACTGGCGAGCCGTGCTCGCGGAACGCCCCGAGGTCGACCACCGTCCCGCGGTCGTCTACCGGGTCCGTCCCGGCGGCCGGATCGAGGGCTATCGACTCGGGTCGGTTCCGGTCGACGTCGGCGACGTCGTCGATCTGTCCGGCTGACCGCCGGGTTTCCGATGCCAGCTCGCTGAGACCGGTCTCATCGACCGGTGCGTCAAAACGGGGCCGGGCCGCTCCGCGCGGCTTTTAAAAGGAGATCTGCGTCGGACCGTTCTCCCCGAGCGCGTCGGGGTCCCGGTCGGAGTAGAAGCGTCGGCCGACGCCCCGGTGGCAGACTCCGGTACGGATCGCGTCGTAGACGTCCTCGGGGCGCTCGAAGGTCTCTTCGCCGAGCCGCGAGAGCACGTCCTCGAGGCGCTCGGACCCGTCAGCGAGCTCCACGTGCGCGTTCCCGTGCGCCGTGATGATGTCCTGTGTGGTCGCCGGATACTGGTGCCGCTCGAGGCGTTCGTCGATGCCGTTCAATCGCATCACTACCCCGTACCAGCCGCAGGTTCTTAATGATTGTCCATTCGGATCTTAAATCGATCGGGTTTTCTTTAATGGTCATTTATGACGCGGTAGAATCTACCACGAGAGGATATAACACGCTGACCGGATCGTGGTCGTCGATGGACGCCGTCCCCGCGTTTCTTCTCCCGCCGGCCCCTTCGGCAAGGTGATGGCTTCTCCCACCGGTTCGGGCGACGACGGCACGGGCGATGACGCCGACCGATGCAACCGACCCCCCGAGCGAAACGACCCTCGGGTCGTCGCCGATCTCCACGTCCACACGACCGCCTCCGACGGGAGCCTCACGCCCGCGACGATCCCCGCCGTCGCCGACGAGGCGGGCCTCGAGTGGGTCGCCGTTACCGACCACGACCGGATCCATCCCGATCTCCCCGCCCCGGTCGTCGAACGCGGCGGGATCCGGATCGTTCGCGGGATCGAACTCCGCGTCGAGGCCTCGACGGGCCGATACGACCTGCTCGGCTACGCGGTCGAACGCACCGACGCGCTCGTCGCCGAGACGGACCGCCTCCAGGCCGACCGGATGGACCGCGGCCGGCGCATCATCGATCGCGTCGAGGACCGGACCGGCGTCGAGCTGGACCTCGAGCCGCATCCCGGGCTCGGCCGCCCCCACATCGCGCGGGCGATCGCGGACTCCCCGGCGCCGTACGACTACGACGACGCCTTCGCCGAGCTGATCGGCGGCGGCTGCCCCTGTTACGTCCCCCGCGAGATCACCCCGATCGATCGAGGCATCGACCTGCTCCGGGAGGCCTGCGCCGTCGTCGGGCTCGCCCATCCGTTCCGCTACGGCGATCCGGATGCCGCACTCGCGGTCGCCCGCGATCTCGACGCGGTCGAACGCTGGTATCCCTACGGCTTCGAGGTCGACGGCGAGCGGATCGACAGCTTCGCGGCCGACGCGGGCCTCCTTCGGACCGGCGGAAGCGACGCCCACGACCGTGTCCTCGGAACGACCGGCCTCACCGCCGCGGCGTTCGAACCGATCCGCCGGGCGCTGCCGGATCCGGAGTGACTGCGGGTACCGGATCCGGGGTGACTGCGGCCGGATCCGGAGTGACTGCGGCCGGATCCGGAGTGGCCGCCGCTGCTGGATCCGGAGCGGCTGCCGATCGTCACGGGGCGCTGGATCGACGGATCGTCGGTGTATGGGAGGATCCTGCACGGAAAGCTACGTTTAACCGGTTCCGCACCGAACATCGAGTATGTACTGCCACTACTGTGACCGCGAGGCGGCCTTCGAGGCGGAGTCCGACGGCGTCACCGTCGGGCTCTGTGAGGACCACTTCCGCGAGCGCGTGCAGGAACTGGCCGACTCCGACGAGCTCCAGGCCCTCAAGGAGCGCGTCGACGTCGAGGGTCCCGAGTAGTCCGTCCTTCCGCCGATCCGTTTGCCGTCCTCCGTCACCGAGTTCGATCACCCTCCATCACCGACCCCCGTCACCCCCTGTCATCGATCCCAGTCGTCGTCGTCGTCGAACGAACCCTACAAGGCCTCCGACGGCCAATCCGGCGTATGGTACTGACGGACCGTCCCCGCCGGCTCAGAACCGACGGCGTTCGGTCGCTCGTTCGGGAGACGTCGCTGTCCGCCGCCGACCTGATCGCTCCGGTGTTCGTCGACGCCACCGCCACCGAGCGCGTGCCGATCGACTCGATGCCGGGCCACGAACGCGTGCCGGTCGACGAGGCGGCCGACCGCGTGTCGGAGGTCCGCGAGACCGGCGTGGAGGCGGTCATCCTCTTCGGAATCCCCGAGTCGAAGGACCCGACCGGGAGCCGCGCGTACGCCGCTGATGGCGTGATCCAGCGGGCCACTCGGCAGATCTCGGCCGAGACCGACGCCTACGTCATCGGCGACGTCTGTTTGTGTGAGTACACCGACCACGGCCACTGCGGCGTGCTCGAGCCCGACGCGGCCGAGAACCCGACGCTCACCGTGCGAAACGACGAGACGCTCGACCTGCTCGCACGAACCGCGGTCGCCCAGGCCGAGGCCGGCGCCGATATGGTTGCTCCCTCCTCGATGACCGACGGCATGGTCGCCGCGATCCGGGAGGCACTCGACGACGCCGGCTTCGATCACGTCCCGATCCTGAGCTACGCCGCGAAGTACGAGTCGGCCTTCTACGGCCCCTTCCGCGAGGCGGCCGACGGGGCGCCCGCCTTCGGCGACCGCCGGCACTACCAGATGGACCCCGCAAACCGTCGCGAGGCGCGCCGCGAGGCGGCCCTCGACGTGACGGAGGGTGCGGACGTGTTGATGGTCAAGCCCGCCCTTCCGTACCTCGACGTCGTTGGCGACCTCCGGCGGGAGTTCGACCGGCCGATCGCCGCCTACAACGTCTCCGGCGAGTACGCGATGTTGCAGGCCGCCGCCGAGAAGGGCTGGCTCGACCTCGAGTCGGTCGCGCTCGAGTCGCTGCAGTCGATCAAGCGCGCCGGTGCCGACCTGATCGTCACCTACTTCGCCGAGGACGTCGCCGAGCAGTTATAAGGCCGGCGCCGACCCGCCCGCGGCTCGCCGTCGCTCAGACCACCTGCTCGCCGTCGTCGTCGTACACCGCGATCGCGTCCACCGGACAGACACGGGCCGCCATCTCCGCGTCGAACTCCTCGCCCTCGGGGACGGTCAGCTCGTAGACGTCGTCGCCATCCTCGACCGGCTTGCCGCCGACTAGGTCCGCCTTCCCGGCGTCCACGTTTCGCTCGAACCGGTCCCACTCCTCGACGCACTGATACATCCCGATGCAGGTGTCGCGATCGAAGACGACCTTCATGGCGTGCCGTTCGTGGGTGGGAACCATATCAATGGCGGCTAACGTATCGGTGGCGGCTGGGATCCATTGACATCGGCGACGGTTGGACTCCGTCGATGGCGGTGTGGGTCGGATCGACGACGGTGCGGACTCCGGTGACGACGGTGCTGATCGTCGATCGCTTATAAACCCACGCGAGCGCCGCGATTCCGCTTATAAATGGCCGCCCGTGGGGCAACCCAACCTGCTCCGCACGTCGGTAAACGCAAGGCCCTCGAGGTGCTACCGGGGCTATGGAGCCAGACGTCACCGCGGAACGACCCGACAGCCCGTTTCACACGGTCGGCACCGACCACATCACCGTCATCGGCAGCAACGTCGAGGACACGATCGAGTACTACCGCGACCTGCTCGGGATGTCGCTGGTCCTGCGTCAGCCCAACCTCGACCAGCCGGAGGTGACTCACCTCTTCTTCGACACCGGCGACGGCCGGATCCTCACCTTCTTCGTCACCGACGACCGGCCCTCGAATCCGAACCCGCAACGAACCGGACTCGGGCAGGTCCACCACCTCGCGTTCACGATCGAGGCCGAGCGACTCGAGGAGATCAAGGCGGCGCTCGACGACGCCGGCTACGGCTACAACGAGTTCGACCGCGGCGCGTTCCACTCGCTGTACACCCGCGACCACAACGGCCTCACGATCGAGCTCGCGGTCGACAAGTACGAGATCCCCGACGACCGCCGCGGCGAGGTGCTCGCGCGCGCCCAGCAGGCCCGCGTCGAGGCCGGCGCGGAGTACGTCGACGACGAGCATATGGAGGCGGCCATCGAGGCGCTCGGAATGGAGGTCGTCCGCAACGAGACCCCCGACGCCGACAGCGGCGTCGGCGGCGTGAACTGACCGCGTCCGCGCCCACCCCGTCTCCCGGTCGTCGACCCCGGACGGAAACGCTTACTCGCCGGGGGCGCGGATCCGAAGTCGATGGATACCGACTCGAACGCGGACGCGAACGCCGCCGGTCCGGCCGGCTTCTTCGACCGGCTTGCGGACCGGATCGCGGCGGTCGACAGCGTCGTCTCCGTCGGCCTCGACCCGGACCCGAACCGGCTCCCTGAGTTTCTGGCCGACGCGGACCTGCCCCGATGGGCGTTCAACCGGCGGATCATCGACGCGACCCACGAGCACGCGGCCTGTTACAAGCCGAACGCCGCCTTCTACGAGGACCCGGACGGCTGGCGCGCGCTGCGCGAGACCATCGCGTACGCGCACGGGAAGGACGTCCCCGTCCTGCTCGACGCCAAGCGCGCCGACATCGGGAACACGACGCGGCGGTACGCGAGCGCGCTCGACGACGCGGACGGGCTGGGCGCGGACGCGATCACGGTCAACCCGTACATGGGCCGCGACTCCCTGCAGCCGTTCCTCGACCGGGCGGCCAAGGGCGTCTTCGTGCTCTGCCGGACGTCGAATCCCGGCGGGAGCGACCTCCAGGACCTCGAGCTCGCCTCGGGCGAGCCGGTCTACGAGCGGGTCGCCGCCCTCGCGGACCTGTGGAACGACCACGGCAACGTGGGGCTCGTCGTGGGTGCGACCGCGCCCGCGGAGCTCGAGACCCTCCGGGAGGCGGTCCCCGACCTGCCGTTCCTCGTTCCCGGCGTCGGGGCCCAGGGCGGCGACGCCGAGGCCGCGGTCGAACACGGCCTCGCCGCCAGGCCGGGCCACGACGTGAACGTCGGGCTCGTCAACTCCTCGCGCGGGATCATCTTCGCGGGCGAGGACGCCGTGGCCGGGGCGGATGCCCGCAACGGCGAGGAAGCCGCGTACTTCGGGGCCGCCGGCGACGCGGCGAAGCGACTGAAACGCCGGTTGAACCGGCATCGGTGACTCCGATGCGCCAGTTCGTCATCGTCGCCCACGAGCTCGATCCGGCCGCGAACGTGTCGCTCGATGACCTCCCCGGGACCGGCCGGCTCGACCTGCTGTGTCGGTGTGTTGGTGCGGCGGTGTTCCTCTCCCACGGGATCCGGGAGTCGGTTCGGGTGCATCTCGCCGTCGACGACGCCTACACGGTTCGGTTCGACGCCGACCGCCTGCGGCACCTCCATCCCGACGAACGCAACGTCGCCGCCCGGATCCGGGACGCCCTTCAGGTCCGTGAGGACGCGATCGGCCACCAGCCCGCGGACGTCTCGCCGGGCGTCGAGATCTACCGAATGGGCTTCTCGGAGACGATCGACCGCCTCGCCCGCGAGGGGACCGTCGTTCAACTACACGAGGACGGCACGCCGCTGGCGGCGGAGACCCCGCCGACCGACCCCGTCTTCGTCCTCTCGGACCACCGTGACTTCACCGCGGACGAGCGCGGGACGCTCGCGGACGTCGCCGAGCGCCAGGTCCGGCTGGGCCCGGAGACGCTGCACGCCGACCACGCGATCACGGTCGCGCACAACTGGCTCGACACGGACGGCTATGCCTCCTACTGACCCCGACGCCGACGATTCCGCTGCCGCGACCGACTCCGGAATCGATGCCGACGTCGGCGCCGCGGCCGACCGATTCGACGTCCCCGTCCGTGGCGTCGACGTCGACCCCGAAACGCGGTGTGCCCACTACCGGAGCGACGTCGACGTGGTCACCTTCCGGTTCGCGTGCTGTGACGCGTACTTCCCCTGTTTCCGATGTCACGCCGAGACGACCGCCCACGACGCGGTCCCGTGGCCCCGCGACCGGTTCGACGAGCCGGCGGTGCTGTGTGGCGCCTGCGGCGAGACGTTGGCGCCGACCGCGTACCTCGCGGCCGACCACGCCTGCCCCGCCTGCGGGGCCGCGTACAATCCCGGCTGTCGGGCTCACCACGATCGATACTTCGAGGTTTGAGCCCGTCCGACTTCCGGGTCACACGCGGCTGGAACGTCGATGAATATGCGGGACCACGCCACGGTCTGTGGCGGTTCGGAAGCGTTAAAGGAACGACTGACGTTGGTCCGAATGCGGGCCGGTGGGGTAGCTTGGTATCCTTCGGCCTTCGGGTGGCCGTAACCGCGATTCGAATTCGCGCCGGCCCACTTCTCCCGCATTTCAACTTCGAACAGTGTATTCTTCGGCCTTCGGGTGGCCGGAACCGCGTTCTCGTGAGCGAAGCGAACGAGAGCCAGCGAGACGAGCGGAGCGAGTCTCGCGTGGTTCGAATTCGCGCCGGCCCACTCCCCGCATTTCGATTTCGAGCTCGTCACTCCGCTGGCGTTTGTGCGTTCGTCGCCGCGAGGTGCTCCCAGGCGAACTCGATGACCGCCCAGGCGACCAACCACGCGAACATCAGGACGAAGGCGATCACGGTCGTCGAGAGACCGCCGAACGGTTGCGACACCTCCAACAGCATCGGCAGCGCGAGCAGGACGGCGATCACCGCCGTGGTGCCCCCGAGCAAACAACAGAGATACGTCGACAGCGTGTCACCGGCTGCGGGCGCGTCCGCGATGCTCGGGGCGGTCCGGTCGTATTCCTCCGTCCCTGCTCTGTATGGTGTGTGCATACATACCTCCCTCCATTTAAATATGGCAATTGATCGTTATAAAGATGTCTCGTGGGAAGGGTCGCAATCGCGGTCATTCACCTCGAGGACCGTCTCGACGCGACCCTCTCCGCCTCTCGGGATCCGCTGAGCCAACCGAACACCCATTGTGTAGTAGCTTCTATACCGGTCAATGCGTGTCCTCGTCGTTGGAGCGACCGGGTTCGTGGGCGGCCGACTCGTCGAATCACTGCGCTCGGCCGGCCACGACGTCGTCGCCTTCTCCCGAAGCGCGAGCCGGTCGAGGTTCCCGGATGACGTCGAGCTGTTCGAAGGCGACCTCGACGATCCGGCATCGGTCGAGGGGCTCTGTGAGGGCGTCGACGTCGCCTACTACCTGATCCACTCGCTGACGGCCGAGAACTTCGCGGAGCTGGACCGAACCTACGCCCGTCGGTTCCGGAACCTGGCGTCGACGGCCGGCGTTGACAGGGTAATCTACCTGAGCGGCATCAGCGGCGACGAGCGGAACCTCTCGCCACACCTTGCCTCCCGCCGCGAGGTCGAGTCGGTGCTTGAGGCCGGGAGGTTCGATCTGACCGTCCTCCGGGCGGCGATCATCATCGGTGCCGGCAGCGCGAGCTTCCGGATCGTCGACGACCTCACCGACCGGCTGCCCGTGATGACGGTCCCGAAGTGGGTTCGGACGCCGTGTCAGCCGATCGGCATCGACGACGCCATCGCCTACTTGGTCGGCGTCCTCGCCGTCGACGAGACTCGGGGCCGGATCTACGACATCGGCGGGCCGACGGTGTGGTCATACGAGTCCCTGCTGAAGCTGACCGCCGAGGAGAAGGGAAAGCGCGTCCTGATCGTGCCGGTGCCGGTGATGTCCCCGAGACTCTCGTCACACTGGCTCCGACTGACGACGGACGTGCAGTACGCCATCGCCCAGCCGCTTGTGGAGAGCATGCGGAACCCCGTGACGGTCGATCCCGAGCGGGACCTGCAGTCGGTCGTTCCCATCGAGCGGACGCCGATCGAGATCGCGATCCGACGAGCGCTTGCGGAGGGCTGATCAGGGCTCCTCAGCGGACGCCTCCTGGACCGGTATCTCCCGGACTTGGCGGAGCTCCGTGAGGTGGGCTGCGGCCTCGGCCGACAGCGGGAACGTTCCGTCGATATCCGCCACCGTCCGTCCGTGGAGCAGCCGGCCGACGGAGGCGCCCCACGCCGCGTAGGAGCGTTTCAACCCGGAAACGAGCGGGTCGGCGAGTCCTAGCCGGCTGAGAACCTGCCCGACCGTTTCCGCTCCGACGTGGACGGAGTCGTCCTCGATCAGGATGAACGCGAAGGGACGGCCGTCGAACTGGGCTTCGAGGAACGCCTGTATCGGATCGGCGTCCCAGCGGACGGCCACCACTCCGTCTGCCCGACGGGTCACCGCCGTCACGGCCACCCGGAACAGCGAGTTGCTACCGTCGTAGACGAGGAGCGACTGCTTCACGTGTCGTTTAGGCGCGTCGGGGATTTGAGTGTTTGCGAGCACCCCCGGAGCGGTCCTTCCGGCTGGCTCGAGCGTCCGGAAGTTCGTTCGAACGGATCGAGTCGGGTCGCGTTCGGTCCCCGCGGTCCGGCGCCGTCACCGTCCGGCGCGGTCGCCGTCTGGTCCCTCACCGTCCGCCTCTCGTATGCTGTGACGAGCGACACGCGATCCACGGGGCCCGCTCCCGTTGCTATGAAGAGCTCTCGCCGTCTCGCGGTTGGATTTAAAAGGTGATGGGTTGGGGCGAATTTGAATCGCCGGCCTCCTCCATGTCAAGGAGGTGTCATAACCAGACTAGACCACCAACCCGTCCGTGGCTCGTCCGGCGCGTTTTCTGGTAACCCGGGAGTGTAATTGAACCTTTCGAATCGATGACGGCGGCGGTGGCGACCCCGTCCGCGGCACCGGTGTGGCCCGTTCGTCGCGCCGCCGACCTCGCACGGCGGATGTCACGCTCGGTCGCTCGGCCACACTCGCCCGGTTCAAGTGGCTCGACGGGCATCGCCACGTATGGTCGACCGCTCCGCCCGCGCCGCTCGTCTCGACGACGTCCTGGACGCCCGCGACCTCGAAGCGGTCTGGTTCGCGCGGCCGAACGGCTTCGCCTGGCTCCTCGGCGGCTCGAACGCCGTCGACCGGACGGCCGGCATCGGCGCCGCGGCGGCGGGGTACGACGGCGAGTTTCGCGTGATCGCCTCCGCCGGCGCGGCGGACCGGATCCGCGAGGAGGAGGTCCCGGACGACGTTCCGGTCGAGTCGGTTCCCTGGCACGCGTCCTCGCTGCCGTCGGCGATCGCGGACCGCTCGCCGATGCCGGCCGCCCTCGACGTCGACGCCGCGGGGTTCGAGCCGGTCGACGCCGCGCGACTCCGGCAGCCCCTCACCGACGACGACGTCGAGCGGTACCGCGAGCTCGGCCGCGAGGCCGCCGCCGCGGTCGAGACCGTCTGCCGCCAGCTCGAGCCGACTGACCCCGAGTACGAGGTCGCCGCCGCGATCGAGATCGCGTTGGCCGCGCGGGACGTCTCCACGCCGGTCCTGCTCGTCGGCGGGAGCGACCGCGCCTCGCGGTTCCGCGGTCCGACTCCGGGCGACGCGGAGCTCGGCGACTACGCGATCGTCTCGGTCACCGCCGAGCGAGCGGGACTGCACGCGTCGCTCACGCGCACGATCGTCTTCGACCCGCCGGCCTGGCTTCGGGATCGTCACCGTGCGGCCGCCCGGATCGAGGCCACCGCGGTCGCCGCCACGGAGGCCGCCGTCGGCCACTCGGAAACGGCGGTCGCGGGCTCGGAAACGGCGGTCGGGGACCCCACGATCGCGGCCGACGATTCGGACCGGATCACGGACGCCGCCGACGTCTTCGACGCGATCCGGGACGCCTACGCGGCGGTCGGCCACCCGGACGAGTGGCGCGCACATCACCAGGGCGGCGCGGCCGGGTTCGCCGTCCGCGAGTGGCTCGCGCGTCCCGGCGGTGCGGAGCCGGTCACGGCGCCGATGGGATACGCCTGGAACCCGACCGTCGCGGGCGCGCGCAGCGAGGACACCCACCTCGTCGCCGCCGACCGGACCGAGCTCCTCACGAAGACCGGCCGCTGGCCGACCCTCGAGGTCGAAACGGCCGACGTCGATGGCGTTCCCTCCGGGCGGTACGACCGCCACGCGCCGGTCGTGCTCTCGGACGAGTGATCCGCGCTCGGTCGGAAACGCCGCTCCCGACGGCACGATCGGGAAAGGTTTTTGTAGGAGAGCCGACCTACAACCAGGTAATGAGCGCGGACGCCCGCCGCGACGCTCGACTCTTCCGAGAGCGGCGAGCCCCGCGACCGCGACGACGACCGGCCCTTTGAGGCCGATATTACCCATACCCCATCGTCGTCGCACGCCGCCGTTTCGTCCACAACGTCCAGTTTTCGGTCGGTTAGCGTTCGCCACCGGATTTTATTACAAATCTTAAACCGCTGAATTTAAGGGTCTAAGGGGCCCAGCACACGGTAATGACACGTGTGGCACTCGCGTTTAGCGGGGGACTCGACACCACCGTCTGTGTACCGCTGCTCGAGGAGGAATACGGCTACGACGAGGTCATCGGCGTCACCGTCGACGTCGGTCAGCCCGAATCGGAGTTCGAGGAGGCCGAGGAGACCGCCGAGGCGCTCGGGCTCGATCTCCACGTCGTCGACGCCAAGGAGGAGTTCGCGGACCTCTGTTTCGATGCGGTCCGCGCGAACGCGACCTACCAGGGCTACCCGCTCGGGACCGCGCTCGCGCGCCCGGTCATCGCCGAGGCGATCCTCGAGGTCGCACTCGAGGAGGACTGCGACGCCGTCGCCCACGGCTGTACGGGCAAGGGGAACGACCAGCTGCGGTTCGAGGCCGTCTGGCGTGGCTCGGACCTCGAAGTGATCGCGCCCGTGCGTGAGCTGGGGCTCACCCGCGAGTGGGAGATCGACTACGCCGCCGAGAAGGACCTGCCCGTCGAGGCCGGCGACGGCGGCGTCTGGTCGATCGACACGAACATCTGGTCGCGCGCGGTCGAGGGCGGCGAGCTCGAGAACCCCGATTACGTCCCGCCGGAGGACATCTACGAGTGGACCGCCGAGCCCGAGGGCGAGACCACCATCGAGGTGACCTTCGAGAAGGGCGTTCCCGTCGCGATCGACGGCGAGGAGATGGGGCCCGTCGAGCTCATCCAACACCTCAACGAGTACGCGGGCGGCTACGGCGTCGGCCGTACCGACGTGATGGAGGACCGGATGCTCGGCCTGAAGGTGCGCGAGAACTACGAGCACCCCGCCGCGACCGTCCTCCTCACCGCCCACTCGGCGCTCGAGGACCTCGTGTTGACGAAGGGCGAGCGCTCGTTCAAGACGGGCATCGAACAGGAGTGGTCCGAGAAGGCCTACCAGGGGCTCGTCTTCGCGCCCCTGATGGACGCGCTCGACGCGTTCATCACCGAGACCCAGGACGTCGTCACCGGCAGCGCCACCGTGAAGGTGTCCGGCGGCAACTGCCGCGTCGTCGCCCGCGACAGCGAGTACGCGGTCTACTCCGAGGAGATGGCCTCGTTCAACACCGCCGACGTCGCCGGCATCGCCCAGGAGGACGCCACGGGCGTCGCGAAGTACCACGGCCTCCAGGAACGCCTCGCGAACGCGGTCTCCGCCGGCGTCTCCGACCTCGAGATCGCCGCCGACGGCGGCGACGGGTCGGATGCCGAGGGATCCGACGGCGCCACCACCGACACGAACGAGTAGACGAATGACCGACGGAACCCCCTCCGAGACGGCCGTCCGCCGCGACCGCTTCAGCGGCGGCCCCGCACGCGGGTTCCTCTCGAGCCTCGCGGCCGACGAGGCGATCTTCGCGGCCGACCTCGCCGTCGACCGCGCGCACGTGGTGATGCTCGCTGAGCAGGGGATCGTCGAGGCCGACACGGCCGGAGCGATCCTCTCGGCGCTGGCCGACGTCGAGGACGCCGGCCACGGCGCCCTCTCGGAGGGCGAGGACGTCCACGAGGCGGTCGAGACCGCCGTCATCGACCGTATCGGTCCCGACGGCGGCCGGATGCACACCGCGCGTTCGCGAAACGACGAGGTCGCGACCTGCATCCGGTACCGGCTCCGGGAGGACCTGTTGGCGGTCGCCGAGGCGACGGTCGCGCTGCGGGAGGCCCTCACGGCGGCCGCGGCCGAGCACGTCGAGACGACGATGCCCGGCTACACGCATCTCCAGCCGGCCCAGCCCACGACCGTGGCCCACCACCTGCTGTCCTACGAGGCGGCCGCGGCCCGCGAGACCGACCGGCTGCTCGACGCCTACGACCGGACGAACCGGTCGCCGCTGGGCGCCGCCGCGTTCGCGGGCACGCCCTTCGACGTCGACCGCGACCGCAGCGCCGAGCTGCTGGGATTCGACGGGATCGTCCGGAACGCGATGGACGCGGTCTCCGCACGGGACTTCCTCCTCGAGGCCGCCGCGGCGTTCGCCTCCCTGTCGGTGACGCTGTCGGGACTGGCCGAGGACCTGGTCGTCTTCGCCAACAGGGACTTCATCGAGCTCGACGACGACTACGCGTCGACCTCCTCGATCATGCCCCAGAAGAAGAACCCCGACACGCTCGAGCTGACGCGCGGCGTCGCGGGCGACGCGGTCGGCGAGCTGACCGGGGTGGCCACCGCCCTGAAGGGGCTCCCCCGGGCGTACAACCGCGACCTGCAGCGAGTCCATCCCGGGGTCTTCGAGATCGCCGGCGTCGTCCGGGACGCGACCGACGTGGCCGGCGGGGCCGTCGCCACCGCGTCGTGGCACGAGACCGCCCTCGAAGCCGCCGCCGGCGAGGGCTTCTCGACGGCGACCGGGATCGCGGACCTGCTGGCGATGGCGGGGCTGCCCTTCCGGTCGGCCCACGAGATCGTCGCGCACGCGGCGGCGTCGATCGACGACGCGACCGACGCGACGGCCGCCGCCGCAAAACTCGATGCGGCCGCCGAGGACGTGCTCGCGGAGTCGCTGTTCGAGTACGTGAGCCGCGACGACGTGGAGCGCGCGCTCGACCCCGACGCCAGCGTCGCGAGCCGTGACTCCGCCGGCGGGCCCGCGCCCGCGGCGGTTCGGGACGCGCTCGCCGACGTCGACTCGCGGATCGCCGCGGACGGCGACCGCGTCGCGGACCGGCACGCCGCGCTCGACCGGGCGAGTGACCGACTCGGGACGGAGGTGGCCACGTATGTCTGAGGTCCGTTCCGCCGTCGTCCCCGACGTGCGGCAGCCGCGACGACCGCGGGCGGTGCGGCAGCCTCTCCCGCCGCGACCGCCGTACACGCCGCCGTCCCCGTGAGGGGACACATATTACTACGAAATCTGACGTTTGATTTCGAACGACCGTGTTGACGCGTTCTGTGTCCGTTAGGTGATGCTCCGCCTATTGTGTATTCTTTGATAGGTTCGAAGGTTTTATGTATGAACGACGGTGATGTACGGATACGACAATGACACAGGCAGAATGTGTCGAGTGCGGGGCCGACGTGGACCTGTACGACGACCTGGAAGTGGGAGAGATCATCGACTGTGGAACCTGCGGCGCCGAGCTGGAGGTCATCGACGTTTCCCCGCCGGTCCTCGATCGAGCCCCGGAGCTCGAAGAGGACTGGGGGGAGTGAGATGAAGGTCGGCATCCTCTACTCCCGGATTCGGAAGGACGAGAAGCTCCTCCTCTCGGAGCTGCGCGAACGCGGCCACGAGGTGACGAAGATCGACGTCCGGAAGGAGCGGTTCGCCCTCGACTCGACGACGGCCGACGTCGCCGACCTCGACGTCGTCGTCGACCGGTGTCTCGCGACGAGCCGGTCGCTGTACGCGACGCAGTTCTTCGCGAGCTACGGCGTGCCCGTGATCAACGCGCCCGAGACCGCGGACGTCTGTGCCGACAAGGCGAAGAACTCGCTCGCGCTCGCGGAGGCGGGAATTCCCACGCCCGACACCGAGGTCGCGTTCACCACGGACGCGGCCCTCGAGGCGATCGAGGAGTTCGGCTATCCCTGCGTGCTCAAGCCCGTCGTCGGCTCGTGGGGCCGGCTGATGGCGAAGATCGACACCCGGAACGCAGCGGAGGCGATCCTCGAGCACAAGGCGACGCTCGGCCACTACGAGCACAAGGTGTTCTACGTCCAGGAGTTCGTCGACAAGCCCGGCCGCGACGTTCGCGTCGTGGCCGTCGACGGCGAGCCCATCGCCGCGATGACCCGGACGTCGGACCACTGGCTGACGAACGCCGCCAAGGGCGGTCACGCCGAGGAGTTCGAGCTCGACGAGACGGCGCTGGACCTCGTCGAACGCGCCTCCGAGGCCGTCGGCGGCGGCCTGCTCGGGATCGACCTGATGGAGGTCGGCGGCGCCGGCTCGGGCGAGTACACCGTCCACGAGGTGAACCACACCGTCGAGTTCAAGGCGCTCAACGACGCCGTCGAGGCCGACGTTCCCGCCGCTGTCGTCGACTGGCTCGAGACGCGCGTCGCGGACGCGGAGGCCGAGGAGGGAAATGAAAAGCGGACGGGAGTGACGGCGACGGCATGAGCGGCGCCGACGCCACCGCGACCGACGCCAGCCCGAACGACGCCGAATACACGGCCGGCGTGATCGGCGGGACCGGCTTCGCGGGTGGGGAGCTGCTCCGCCTGCTCGCCGGCCATCCCGACTTCTCGGTCGTGCAGGCGACCTCCCGCTCGGCCGCGAACAAGACCGTCGGGTCGGTCCACCCGAACCTCCGGTCGCTCGACCTTCGGTTCACCGAGCCGTCCGACCTCGAATCGGTCGACGTGCTGTTCGCCGCGACGCCCCACGGCGTCTCGATGGAGCGGATCGACGCGTACTTCGAGGCGGCCGACACCGTCGTCGACCTCTCGGCGGACTTCCGACTCCCGAGCGCCGAGCTGTACGACGAGTGGTACGAGGGCCACGACGCGCCCGAGTACCTCGAGCGCGCCGAGTACGCGCTGCCGGAGCTCAACCGCGAGAACCTCGCGGGCGCCGACCTCATCGCCGGCGGCGGCTGTAACGCCACCGCAACGATCCTCGGGCTGAAGCCCCTCGTCGACGAGGGGGTCCTCGGTCCCGAGACCGGCGAGGTCGTCGTCGACGTCAAGGTCGGCTCCTCGGAGGGCGGCGCCGGCGGCGGCGCGGCCTCCTCACACCCCGAGCGGTCGGGGGTCGTTCGCCCGTACGCGCCGATCAGCCACCGTCACGAGGCGGAGATCGAGGCCTATCTCGGACTCGACGTCTCCTTCACCGTTCACGCGGTCGATATGGTTCGTGGCGCCTCCGCGACGTGCCACGTCTTCCCCGACGGACCCGTCTCCAAGGGCGACCTCTGGGGAGCCTACCGCGGCGCCTACGAGGACGAACCGTTCATGCGACTCGTCTCCGGCGGCGGCGGGGTGTATCGCTATCCCGAGCCCAAGGCGGTCGCCGGTACGAACGCCGGCGAGGTCGGGTTCGAACTCGACGCCAGCAACAAGCGCGTGGTCGTCTTCTCCGCGATCGACAACATGATGAAGGGATCCGCCGGGCAGGCGGTCCACGCAGCGAACGTCGCGCTCGGCCTCGAGGAGACGGCCGGGCTCGGATTCCAGGGGCTTCACCCGGTGGGATCGCCGTGAGCGCGGCCGAATCCACCGACCCACCCGTCGTGGTCAAGGTCGGCGGTGCGAAGGCCGTCGACCCGGCAGGCGCGATCGGCGACGTCGCGCGACTGGTCGCAGAAGGTCGCGAGGTCGTCGTCGTCCACGGCGGCTCGACCGCGGTCGACGAGACGCTCGATCGGCTCGGCATCGAGCCCGAGTACGTCGAGTCCGCCTCCGGCGTCACCGGCCGGTTCACCGACGCGGAGACGATGGAGGTCTTCGAGATGGTGATGGCCGGCAAGCTCAACACCGAACTGGTCGCGTCGCTGCAGGAGGCCGACGTCGACGCGGTCGGTCTCTCGGGCGTCGACGGCGGGCTCCTCTCGGGCCCTCGAAAGTCGGCGGTCCGCGTGATCGAGAACGGGAAGAAGAAGATCCGTCGCGGCGACCACTCGGGCAAGCCCGAGTCGGTCAACGCCGCGCTGCTCGAGGGACTCGCCGCGGACGGCTACGTCCCCGTCGTCTCCCCGCCGATGGCGGGCCAGGAGCGCGACGGGGGCGTCACGCCCGTCAACACGGACGCCGACCGCGCCGCAGCCGCCATCGCCGGCGCTCTGGGCGCGGAGCTCGTCCTGCTGACCGACGTCTCCGGGGTCTACGCGGACCCCGACGATCCCGCGACGCTGATCGGATCCGTCTCGACGCCGGCCGACCTCGAGGCGCTCGAGTCGGCCGCCGAGGGCTTTATGGGCAAGAAGGTCATGGCGGCCGAGGAGGCGCTCTCGAGCGGCTCCCCGCGCGTCATCGTCGCCGACGCCAACGCCGCGGATCCGATCGTCGACGCGCTCGGCGGGGGCGGCACGCACGTCCACGCGAGCGCGCTCACGGATGCGGAAACACGAGCCGAACGATCGGGACAAACGGACGCCGACACGACGACGGAGGGTGCCTGATGTCCGGATTCGTCTTCTCCGAGAAGCCGATCACGATCGAGTCGGGCGAGGGGGCGACCCTCGTCGCCGACGACGGCACGGAGTACCTCGATTTCGGCGCGAGCTACGCCTGCACCCCGCTCGGTCACTCCCACCCCGTCGTTACGGACGCGGTCCAGGAGCAGGCCGCCGAACTCACCTACGTGCAGGCGTCGTATCCCGTCGAGACGCGTACGGAGACCTACGAGAAGCTCGCCGCGCTCGCTCCCGGGGACCTGGACAACGTCTGGCTGTGCAACTCCGGAACCGAGGCCAACGAGGCCGCGATGAAGTTCGCGCGGGCGGCCACGGGCGAGGAGAAAATCGTCGCGACCAAACGCGCGTTCCACGGGCGCACGCTCGGCGCGCTCGCGATGACCTGGAAGCGGAAGTACAAGGCGCCCTACGAGCCCCTCGCGGGGGGCATCGAGTTCGTCGAGTACGGCGACGCCGAGGCGCTCGCGGAGACGGTCGACGAGGACACCGCCGCGGTGTTCCTCGAGCCCGTGCAGGGCGAGGGCGGGATCCATCCCGCCGCGGTCGAGTATCTCCGACACGCCCGCGAGGTGACCGCCGCCGCCGGGGCTGCGCTGGTCTTCGACGAGATCCAGACCGGCGTCGGCCGGACCGGGACGCTGTGGGCCTGCGAGCAGGCCGACGTCGTGCCCGACCTCCTCACGACCGCGAAGGGGATCGCCAACGGGCTCCCGATGGGCGCGACCCTGTGTGCCGACTGGATCGCCGAGGACTTCGGCGACCACGGCTCGACGTTCTCCGGCGGGCCGGTGGTCTGTGCGGCCGCCAACGCGACCCTCGAGACGGTCGTCGAGGAGGACCTGCCGGCCCACGCGGCGGCGGTCGGCGACGATCTCCGCCAGCGGCTCCAGACGGCGGTCGACGACCACGACCTTCCGGTCCGCGACGTCCGCGGGTCGGGGCTGATGGTCGGCATCGAGGTGAAACGCGGAGCCAACCGGATCCTTCGCGACCTGGCGATCCACCAGGACGTGCTCGCGCTGCCCGCGGGGCGCTCGGTGGTCCGGCTGCTCCCGCCCCTCATCGTCGACGAGCCCGAGACCGAGCGGTTCGTCGACGCGTTCGTGGAGGTGCTCTCCGAGTGATGACCGACTTCGAGGCGGCCGGGTCCGGCGGATCGGATCGCGACGGGACCGCCGATCGCGAGATCGTCGCCGGCGGCGAGGGATCGTATCCCGACGCCTGCGACACGCCGGCTCGTAAGCTGCTGTTCGACATGGTCTCGATCCCCTCTCCGTCCGGCGAGGAGGACGCCGCGGCCGACCGGCTGCGCGCGTTCTTCACCGCCAACGACCGGGAGGCGTGGATCGACGACGTCGGCAACGTCCGCGCGCCCGCGGACGATTCCGTCCTTTTGACCTCCCACATCGACACCGTACCGGGGGACATCCCGGTCGAGGTGAAGCCGGCGGACGGGGACGCGTACGATCTCGACGCCCTGGCCGAGGCAGACGGCGACGTGGTCCCCGACGACGCGCTGTGGGGTCGCGGCTCCGTCGACGCGACCGGCCCGCTCGTCTCGATGGCGGTCGCCGCGGTCCGGACCGGCGTCTCCTTCGTCGGCGTCGTCGGCGAGGAGACCGACTCCCGGGGCGCACGTCACCTCGTCGCGGATCGCTCGGCCGAACCGGACGCGGTCGTCAACGGCGAGCCCTCGGGCTGGAACGGCGTCACGCTCGGCTATCGCGGTTTCCTGGCGGGCACCTACGTCAACACCAGCGAGTCCGGCCACTCCTCGCGGCCCGAACCGAACGCGATCCAACACGCGATCCGCTGGTGGGCCGGCGTCGAGGACGTCTTCGACCCCGACGACCCCGACACCCCGGTCTTCGAGCAGGTGACGACGAAGCCGGTCTCCTTCGACGGCGGGCTCACGGAGGACGGACTCGCCGTCGAGGCGACCGTCGCGGTACAGCTCCGCGTGCCGCCCTCACGAACCGTCGACGAGGTCCACGAGATCGCGGAGGGACGGCTGACGACCGGAACCGTCCACTGGAAGGAGCCGATCCCGCCGGTCATGGAGAGCCCAAGAACCCCGCTTGCGCGGGCGTTCCGCGTCGCGATCCGCGAGGGGGGTGGCGACGTCAGGCTGCTCCGGAAGACCGGAACCAGCGACATGAACCTGTTCGCCGCCGCCTGGAACTGTCCGATGGTCACCTACGGCCCGGGGAACTCCGACCTCGACCACGCGCCGAACGAACACCTTCCCCTCGCGGAGCTCGACCGCGCCGTCGACGTTTTGACCGCGGTCTGCCGTGACCGGCGATAACCGGCTTCTCGGGTCCCGATTACCACCACATACCACTCCACTGATGGCACTCGCAACGACCGACTTCCTCGACATCGACGACCTCACGCCGGCGGAACTCGACCGCGTGCTCGAGCGCGCGGCCGCGATGAAGGCCGGCGAGGACGACGCACAGCTGTCCAACCACACGCTCGCGATGATCTTCGAGAAACCCTCGACGCGAACGCGCGTCTCCTTCGAGACCGGCATGACCGACCTCGGGGGCCACGCGATGTTCCTCGGCCCGGACGACATCCAGCTCGGCCACGGCGAGCCGCTTCGTGACACCGCCCGGGTGCTCGGTCGGTACACCGATGGCGTGATGGCGCGGCTGTTCGACCACGACGACGTCGAGGTCCTCGCGGAACACGCCGACTGCCCGGTGATAAACGGCCTCACGGACGAGGCCCACCCCTGTCAGACGCTCGCCGACCTGTTGACGATCCGCGAACACGCCGGCGAGGACGTCCGCGTCGCGTGGGTCGGCGACGGGAACAACGTCGGCCAGTCGTTCGTCGTCGGCGCGGCGATGGCCGGGATCGACGTGACGGTGGCCACCCCGGCCGAGTACGCAATGGACGAAACGGTCTTCCATCGCGCCGCCGACTTCGGGGCCGACCCGACGGTGACGACCGATCCGGCGGCCGCGGTCGCCGACGCGGACGTCGTCTACACCGACGTGTGGATCTCGATGGGACAGGAGAGCCGACGGGAGCGAAAGCTCGCGGCCTTCGACGGCTTTCAGGTGAACGAGTCGCTGCTTGCCGGCAGCGACGCCGCGGTGATGCACTGCCTGCCGGCCCACCGCGGCGAGGAGATCACGAACGACGTGCTCGAGTCGGACCGCGCGCTCGCGTGGGATCAGGCGGAAAACCGGCTCCACGCGCAGAAGGCGCTCCTCGTCGAACTCCTCGCGTAGCACGTCGGTCGACGGCGGTTCGAGAGACACCGGCTCCGACCGTCCCCGCCGATTCAGAAGTCGTGTTCGAGCTCCTCCGGGTCGGAGTCGGCCTTCTGGATGATTATCTTCCCGTCGCGGACGCGAACGAACACCTCGTCGCCGATCTCCATACCCGCGACCGCAAGCTCGTCCTCGTGAAGGTTCACGTGGACGTTGTGGTACTCGCCATCCTCGTCTTTGGTTCCACTCGGGCTGAGCTTCTTCTTACGAACCATCGGCGGGTTTCTGCGTGGGAGTTCACCGTACGAGATACATAAGTGTTGTTTCCCCCGCCGATCGGCGGCGTTCCGGAACGACGCGGATCGATCCGCGCGACCGGAGCGGTCGTCCTCGACGGATCACGGGGCGTTCACTCGCCGTTCGTCCCGCGGATCGATCCGCGCGCGCCAGCGTTCGAGGCCCCGATTCCCCCGTGAATCGGGCGTTTTCGCGCCGCCATCGCCGCTTCACCCCGTCCGATACCCCCCGATCACGGGCCACATCGACGCTTCATGCCACTCTCATCCCCGTTTCCCCGATATATTTATAACAGATTATGTGCTGGAGTGCCATGGAGGTCAACAAACCATGGTACGTGACGACGGTAAGCGAAACTTCGCGCTGCGGGAGGGCGACGGATCGGAATCGAGCGTGTTCTCCGGCAACACACCGCGGCAGGCAGCTCTCAAGGCCGCCCGGCGGATCGACCCCGCCTCCTCGGAGTCGAACGCCGACCGGAAGAAACTCCGGCTCCGTGAGAAGGGTACCGACAAGGTACACGTGTATGAGGGGTGGGCCTGGGAGGAGGAACCGCCCGAGAACAGCCCGGACTGGCTCGAGGACCAGGACGCGATCACCGAAGCGAACGTCTCGAAGCAGGGCATCAAGCATCTCGACGAGGAGTAGCACGTCGCGTTCAGTTCGCGTTTTTCGACGGCTTCTTCCGATCGGCAAGCCGAGGCTCCCGGTGCACGGCTGCCACCCGGTGGGACGGTCCGTGTCCGCGGCGGATGACCATCCGGCCTCCGGCCGTGACACATTCTCGGCGCTCCAGCGGTGATACGTTCTCGACGCTCCGGACACGTTCTCGACGACGGGCGCGAGAGTCGCACTCCGCCAACAGTCCATGCCTTGATCGCCGCTCGGACGGCCTGCAACCGAGCGCTGATGGGACGGAACCGTTCCCGTTCGCCCCGACGCAGCCACCGGGGATCGTCACCGCCGGATCGCCACCGACGTGTGTGAACGCTACCCTATGAAATCGCCTGACGCGGCGCGGATGGAACGACGGGGTTAAGTAATAACCTCCCTTCGGTTGTATTGCAACGGTCGCCCCGTCCGGGGCGCCCGGCCGGCCGCTCCGCGGTCGGTCGAAACTCGTTCCGACGCCCTTATCAACGGGCGACGATTCGGAACGTAATGCGAAGAACGACGCGCGAACTCGGACCGTTCAACCCGGTCCGGTTTCGCCGGACTCGGTGTGCAGGTTCGATGGGCTTATCACCCGTCGACCCGAAACACCGGGTCCCCAAGGAATGAGGATGTCGCCTCTGCGGTCCGCCGTCAGCCGACATCTGATGTGAGCTCGATGGTCCGGTGTCATCCGGCGCTGCCGGCGACACCGGGCTCGGACCATGCAATACAACGGTGATCGACAACGTTCATACCGAACGTTCGACATCCCGCCACCCCCTCGTGCGGGGAATCACGCACGAGGAACCCATTCCGGTTGATCCTGCCGGAGGCCATTGCTATCAGGGTCCGATTTAGCCATGCTAGTCGCACGAGTTCACACTCGTGGCATATAGCTCCGTAACACGTGGCCAAACTACCCTTCGGAGACGCATAACCTCGGGAAACTGAGGCTAATTCGTCACACGGCTTTCAACCTGGAATGATGAAAGCCCCAAACGCTCCGGCGCCGAAGGATGTGGCTGCGGCCGATTAGGTAGACGGTGGGGTAACGGCCCACCGTGCCGATAATCGGTACGGGTTGTGAGAGCAAGAACCCGGAGACGGAATCTGAGACAAGATTCCGGGCCCTACGGGGCGCAGCAGGCGCGAAACCTTTACACTGCACGACAGTGCGATAAGGGGACCCTGAGTGCACAGGCATAGTGCCTGTGCTTTTCTCGACCGTAGGGAGGTCGAGGAACAAGAGCTGGGCAAGACCGGTGCCAGCCGCCGCGGTAATACCGGCAGCTCGAGTGATGGCCGATCTTATTGGGCCTAAAGCGTCCGTAGCTGGCCAGGCAAGTCCGTCGGGAAATCCACGCGCTCAACGCGTGGGCGACCGGCGGAAACTGCCCGGCTTGGGACCGGAAGGCGCGACGGGTACGTCCAGGGTAGGAGTGAAATCCCGTAATCCTGAACGGACCGCCGATGGGGAAACCACGTCGCGAAAACGGATCCGACAGTGAGGGACGAAAGCTAGGGTCTCGAACCGGATTAGATACCCGGGTAGTCCTAGCCGTAAACGATGCCTGTTAGGTGTGGCCCCCGCTACGAGCGGGTGCTGTGCCGTAGGGAAGCCGCTAAACAGGCCGCCTGGGAAGTACGTCCGCAAGGATGAAACTTAAAGGAATTGGCGGGGGAGCACTACAACCGGAGGAGCCTGCGGTTTAATTGGACTCAACGCCGGACATCTCACCAGCATCGACTGTAGTAATGACGGTCAGGTTGATGACCTCGCCACGAGCTACAGAGAGGAGGTGCATGGCCGCCGTCAGCTCGTACCGTGAGGCGTCCTGTTAAGTCAGGCAACGAGCGAGACCCGCATCCGTACTTGCCAGCAGCACTCATCGTGGCTGGGGACAGTACGGAGACTGCCGTGGCCAACACGGAGGAAGGAACGGGCAACGGTAGGTCAGTATGCCCCGAATGTGCTGGGCAACACGCGGGCTACAATGGTCAGGACAATGGGTCCCAACTCCGAAAGGAGACGGTAATCTCACAAACCTGATCGTAGTTCGGATTGTGGGCTGCAACTCGCCCACATGAAGCTGGATTCGGTAGTAATCGCGTGTCAGCAGCGCGCGGTGAATACGTCCCTGCTCCTTGCACACACCGCCCGTCAAAGCACCCGAGTGAGGTCCGGATGAGGCTCCCGAGAGGGAATCGAATCTGGGCTTCGCAAGGGGGCTTAAGTCGTAACAAGGTAGCCGTAGGGGAATCTGCGGCTGGATCACCTCCTACAGACCGAGACTCGCCCACCACGGGCGAGCTCACCACTCATCTGCAGCGTATTGCACACCCCGAACCCACCCGCCGCCACGCCGGACACCAAACGACCATCGAGCTCACACCAACACGCCAACACACCAGCCCACCACCTGGTGGGCGGGCCCGTAGCTCAGTGGGAGAGTGCCTCCCTTGCAAGGAGGATGCCCTGGGTTCGAATCCCAGCGGGTCCATGCAACCCACGACCGGCTCGAAACCGTCCCCTTAAATGGCGACGGACGAAACCGGACGTGACGCAACGACCGATGCACTACCCCGGGAAACCGCGGGTAGGAAGGGTCCGACGAACACGCCCGACTCACACCTCGGGGTGATTCGATGACGACCGTGTATACGTGCGATCCAGACGCCCACTGAACTCGGCGGACGAGTTCGTGGACGTATAGTAACAACTGGCTACTGTGCCAGCTGGTGAATGGCTCGGCTCGAGAGCCGACGACGGACGTGCCAAGCTGCGAAAAGCCTGAGGGAGCCGCACGGAGGCGAAGAACTCAGGATCTCCGAATGGGAATCCTTACACAATTGCTTCGCGCAATAGGGAACCCCCCGAATTGAAACATCTCAGTAGGGGGCGGAAAAGAACGCAATAGCGATGTCGTCAGTAACCGCGAGTGACCGCGACACAGTCCAAACCGAAGCCCGTCAGGGCAATGTGGTGTTCGGACTGACACTCACCGTTCGACCCCACTTCAGAAGTCTCCTGGAACGGAGCGTGAGACAGGGTGACAACCCCGTATGAAGTGGCAGTACAACGCGCGTCAGCTCCAGAGTAGCAGGGGTCGGATATCCTCTGTGAACACCCCAGGCATCCCCTGGGAAGACTAAACACTCCTCGAGACCGATAGCGAACAAGTAGCGTGAGCGAACGCTGAAAAGCACCCCACAAAGGGCGGTGCAATAGGGCCTGAAATCAGTTGGCGAAAGAGCGACAGGGCGTAGAAGGCTCTGTGGGTAACGAGCGACGCGCGAGCGTCCAGTAGAAACCACAGAGAGCCGGCGTCGTGTCGTACGTTTTGAAAAACGACCCAGGGAGTGTACCCGATTTGGCAAGCCTAACTCGAGCATCGAGGAAGGCGCAGGGAAACCGATATGGCCGCAGTCTTCCGACGAGGGCCACCGTGTGCAAGCGCGGGGAGTCAAACGAGTACGACCCGAAACCAGGCGATCTATGCGCGAGCAGGGTGAAGCGTGGCGAAAGCCACGTGGAGGCCCGTTAGAGTTGGTGTCCTACAATACCCTCTCGTGATTCGCGTATAGGGGTGAAAGGCCCATCGAGCCTGGCAACAGCTGGTTCCGACCGAAACATGTCGAAGCATGACCTTCAGCGAGGTAGTATGCGGGGTAGAGCGACCGATTGGATGACCCGCCTCCGAGAGGAGTCGGCCATCCTGTCGAACTCCGAACCTGCATACGCTGTCAACCTGGAGAGTCCGGTGTGCGGGGTAAGCCTGTGCACCGTGAGGGGAACAACCCAGAGCAAGGTTAAGGTCCCAAAGTGTAGACTAAGTGCGATTGGAAGGTGGTCTCAAGCCCTAAACAGCCGGGAGGTGAGCTTAGAAGCAGCTACCCGCTAAGAAAAGCGTAACAGCTTACCGGCCGAGGTTTGAGGCGCCCAAAATGATCGGGGCTCAAGTCTACCACCGAGACCCTGCCGCACCCGTCACAGGGTGACCGCGTAGGTCGGCGTCCCGTTCGGATGGAAGCTCGGGTGAGAACTCGCGTGGACCGTCCGGGAACGAAAATCCTGGTCACAGTAGCAGCGATAGTCGGGTGAGAACCTCGACGGCCTGATGAGCAAGGGTTCCTCGGCACTGTCAATCAGCCGAGGGTTAGCCGATCCTAAGTCCCCCCGTAAGTCGACGGGGACAACGGGAAACTGGTTAATATTCCAGTGCCATCACGCAGTAAAAGTCAACACCGCGGAAAACATCGAGCCGGGCCTTCGCCCGGTCGAATCGGAGAAGCTCGTGGACGCCGTCACGGCACGAAGCGAACGAAGCCCGAAACAGGGAAACTCGATGGTATCCGGGGTCCGTGAAACGACGAGCGTGATGATCGTACCGAGATCCGACACAGGTGCTCTCCCAGCGAAAGGGAAGGCCCGTCGGGAGAACCGACGTTAGGGAATTCGGCAAGTTAGTCCCGTACCTTCGGAAGAAGGGATGCCTGCTTTGGAGAAAGCAGGTCGCAGTGACTCGGGCGCTCCGACTGTCTAGTAACAACACAGGTGACCGCAAATCCGCAAGGACTCGTACGGTCACTGAATCCTGCCCAGTGCGGGTATCTGAACACCTCGTACAAGAGGACGAAGGACCCGTCAACGGCGGGGGTAACTATGACCCTCTTAAGGTAGCGTAGTACCTTGCCGCTTCAGTAGCGGCTTGCATGAATGGATAAACGAGAGCGCCACTGTCCCAACGTTGGACCCGGTGAACTGTACGTTCCAGTGCGGAGTCTGGAGACCCCCAAGGGGAAGCGAAGACCCTATAGAGCTTTACTGCAGGCTGTCGCTGAGACGTGGTCGCTACTGTGCAGCATAGGTAGGAGCCACTACACAGGTACCCGCGCTAGCGGGCCACCGAGGCACCATTGAAATACTACCCGGTAGTGACTGCGACTCTCACTCCTGGCGGAGGACACCGGTAGCTGGGCAGTTTGACTGGGGCGGTACGCGCTCGAAAAGATATCGAGCGCGCCCGAAGATCTCCTCACCCGGGTCGGGAACCCGGGGAAGAGCGCAAGAGCACACGGAGGTCTGACAGTGTCATTCCCAACGAGTGACGCTGACGCGAAAGCGTGGTCTAGCGAACCTACGAGGCTCCGGAATGGGGCCCGTAGATGACAGAAAAGCTACCTTAGGGATAACAGAGTCGTCACCCGCAAGAGCACATATCGACCGGGTGGCTTGCTACCTCGATGTCGGTTCCCTCCATCCTGCCCGTGCAGAAGCGGGCAAGGGTGAGGTTGTTCGCCTATTAAAGGAGGTCGTGAGCTGGGTTTAGACCGTCGTGAGACAGGTCGGCTGCTATCTATTGGGGGTGTGAGGTACCTGACGTGAACGGTCGTATAGTACGAGAGGAACTACGACTGGTCGCCACTGGTGTACCGGTTGTTCGAGAGAGCAGATGCCGGGTAGCCACGCGACACGGGGTAAGAGCTGAACGCATCTAAGCTCGAAACCCACATGGAAACGAGGTACCGTAGAGGTCCCGCCTAGAAGAGGCGGTAGATAGACTCGGGGTGTACGCACCAAGGCAACGAGGTGTTAAGCCCACGAGCACTAACAGACCAAGCCACAGTCATACGCGTCCACGGTCGGACGCCGAGTTCAGGCGGTAACTGGATCGCACGTAGACACGGTCGTCACGTTCACGTTCGAGAGAACGTGCGGACCACCGACACTGGCGTCGACGCAGTCGCGTCGTTCCGGTTCGACTCCGGAAGTCGGCATGAAGGCGGCCAGAGCGGCAGGGAAAGACCCGTACCCATTCCGAACACGGAAGTGAAGCCTGCCAGCGTACCAGCCAGTACTGGAGTGGGAGACCCTCTGGGATCGCTGGTTCGCCGCCTACCCACTCATACTTTCATTCATTCATTCATTCATTCATTCATTTTCACCGACCAGTGACAACTCCCGACCGGACGGCCCGAGACGGGACGGCAGGCTCCGCGCGTGCCAGTGATCACGACCCACGCGTACCATCGCCCACGACCCAACCGGGAGAACGAAAGCCGTCGGAGCAGTCACGACCCAACCCGAGAGGACGTGAGCCGTAACCGAACGATCTGATCGACGAGAGTGACCGCTCGGGACGGCGGATCGATCCGCCATCGGCCACGCCGCCGAGTGGCGACGCCATCCCGACCGATCGCATCACGGTGATACGACGCGCTCGCTGACTGCGGAACGACGATGACTCTGCTGGTCGACCGCTAGGCTTAAGCGCGCGACGTGGCTACGACCGGACGCGCCAAGGTGGCAGAGTTCGGTCAGACGCAGCGGCCTGCAGAGCCGCCCCACGCCGGTTCAAATCCGGCCCTTGGCTTGCTACGTTTCGGTTCGGGTTACGGAGAACACAGTTCTACGGCATCCGCGGTCGCACGGCGTGGTCGTCGGCGGTTCGGCGCGATGGGATAATGAGCGACCGTCCCCAAGCGTCAGCCGACGGGCAATGCTCTTCCCGACACACGTCCTCGCGGGCTACGTCGTGGGGTACGAGCGTCGACTACCGCCCGTTCCGGCGGCGGCCGGCGCCGCGCTCCCGGACCTGATCGATAAGCCCCTCGCCATACTGGGCATCATCGAGATCTACCATTCGGTTGGCCACTCCGCACTCGTTCTCTCGGCGGCGCTGCCGGTCGTCCTGTTCGGACGTGCCTGGCTCGCGGTCTGGCTGGGCTGGGCGTCGCATCTCGTTCTCGACGTCGCCCATATGGTCGTCAACGCCCGTCCGGGGGACGCCGTCTTCCTGCTGTGGCCCGTCGTCGTGCGGGAGTCCTCGCTGGGGCTCGCTCCCGTTTCGTTCGTCGACCACTATCTCTGGACACCGGGATTCTTCCTCGAGTTTCCGATCTGGATCGCGTTCGGCTACGTCGTCCGACGGCAGTACGCCGCCGGCGATCCCCCGATGCCCGGCTCGTGACGCTCGGCCGGCGTTCGGGCACCGCACCGGGGGTCACGCCCGCGGGTCAGCCCGCCAGAACCGGTCGTCCTCGTCGATCACGTAGTCGGCCGCCGCGAGTTCCTCACGGATGGCCGCGGTCCGATCCCCCGGGAGTCCCTCGCGGTGGACTTCGAGGAACACCGCCGGCCGATGGGTACGAAGTGTCTCGCGGGCGCCGCGGAGGACGGCCGCGCCGGCTCCCTCCACGTCGATCTTGAGAACGTCGGGTGCGGGCCGGTCGCGGGTCTCGTCATCGAGACGCCGGACCGGAACGGGCTCCGTGGCGGCCACGCTGGCCCCCCAGCGCGTTGCGCTCTCGCGGTCGAAGCTCGAGAGCTCGGGGTACGTCGAGACGTAGAATCGTCGGGTGCCGTCGGTTGCGCCCAGCCCGACCGGGCGAATCGTCACCCGATCGCCGCAGTCGTTTCGCTCGCAGTTGGCTTGCAGGCGCTCGACGGTCGGGGGAGCCGGCTCGTAGGCGACCACGCGACGGTCCGGGCTGCCGGCCGCGACCGCGAGGGCGTAGACGCCGACGCTCGCGCCGACGTCGTAGACCACGTCGTCCGGCCCGCATCGCGCACAGAGCGCCCGGAGCATCGCTTGGCGCCCGTGCCGGTTGTACAGTTCGTAGGTCCGAATCCGCCCGCCGGGGGTCGTTCGGGGTACCGCGAGCAGTCGGCGATCGTAGTTCCAGCCCGCGACGCGATCGGAGGTTCCGTAGCGGCGTCGCTCGAGCCACGTTCGGATTCGATCGAGCACGCCGTCGGTCACGTCCGGATCCTGGTGGCCGGACGACTTGCCAATTACGCCCCGATCGCCGCGATCCGGGCCGAACTGGTGGGGCTCCCGTGATGCCGGCCCCTCCGGACGTGCTCGTGATCGGCGGTCTGCCCCGCGTGGCTCGCGCGCAGTCACCGGAGCCGGACGTCACGCCGACGCCATCCCCGTGCGCAGCCGCGATCTCGGGGCAAACACTATCCCTTCGGGAAGCGACCGGACTGGGTATGGGCGTCGTTGACGATCACCTCGACCTCGAAACGCTCGATCGCCGCCACCGGCTCGGGATCGGGCTGGCGGCAGTGACGGGCGCGATCCACCTGGTATTGGGGATGGGAGCGCCAACCACGCCGATCGGGGTGGCGTCGATCCTGGCGGGGATCGGCTACGCCGGAGCGATCGTCCTCGTGCTGGTGGGATACCGCCGGCGGTTGGTCGCCGCGGTCGGCATCGTCTACGTCGGCAGCCAGATCGTCATCTGGTACGTCGTCAACCGGCCAGCGTCGCTGGCGGCGGTTTCGCCGGCCGCGATGGTCGACAAGCCGGTTCAGGTGTTGCTGATCGCCGTCTGCGTCGCGATCGTGCGACGGAGCGGAGCTGCGGGGGAGTAAACCGGTCGTGAGTGGGGAACGTCTCACTCGCGTCGATCCGCTCGCCGCGAGCCTCCTCACGGCGGTCGGGGGCGTCGTGGGCTGGCTCGCCGTTGTCGGCGTCCTGGCGTCGGGAGGCTATCCGTTTCCGTTCCTCACGGCAGTAGCCGGTCTGCTCGCGCTGCAAGCCGCGGTGCTTGCGGCCATCTATCGCCCCGCTGCCGTGGCTGACGGGCGCCCCTCGTTTACGCTGCCGACGGTACTCACGATCGTTCGAGGCGGCGCGATCGCCGTCCTCGCCGGGTTTCTCCGTGCGACCCCGGAGGGCGTCGTCGTCTGGGTGCCCGCCCTCCTCTATGCCGCCGCTGCCAGTCTCGACGCGGTCGACGGCTTCCTCGCCCGATCGACCGGGACGGTCACCGACGTGGGCGCGCGGCTCGACACGGAGATGGACGCGCTGGGTCTGCTCGTCGGCGCCGCCGTGGCGATCTCGGTCGGGATGGCACCCGCGATCTACCTGCTCGTCGGCCTGGCGCGCTACGCGTTCGTCGCCGGAATCGAGCTCCGACGGTGGCGCGGTGACCCCGTCAGCAGGTTGCCCGAGAGCCGCCTGCGGCGGCTCAACGCCGCGGGACAGATGGCCGTGCTGATCGTCGTGCTTGCTCCCTGGCCGGGGACGGCCGCGTCGCGTCCGATCGCGACCGTCGCCATGGTGCCGTTTCTGCTCGTCTTCGGTCGGGACTGGTTGCTTGCCACCGGTCGCCGCGAGGGGCCGGTTCGGTGAGTTCGGATCGGTTCGGTGCGTTCGGATCGGTTCGGCGCGTTCGGATCGGTTCGGTGCGTTCGGATCGGTTCGGCGCGTTCGGATCAGTCTGGTCACCCCGGACTGACTCGGTGACGTGAGGGGAATTCCTAAGAGACCGCCGGGTGAATCGGTGTTCATGACGGTCTCATTCCACGCTGCCGGCGGCCGAATCGTGTCCGTACCCGTCCCGACTTCGACGACCGCGTGCTCGTCGGATGCCGCGTTATGAGTGCCCGCACCGTCCGTTTCACCGGCGACGAGGCGGTCGAGGTCGCACACGAACCCGTTCCCGAAGTGACGCCGCAGACGGTCCTGGTCGAGACGACCTACTCGGGCATTAGCGCCGGGACGGAGGGGCTGGTCTACCGGGGGGACGTCCCCAGGCCGCTGCAGTCGGCGGGAACGGTCCAACTGCTGGAGGAGGACTTCACGTATCCCGTCGCCTACGGCTACGCGACGGTCGGACGCGTCGTCGCCGTGGGCGAGGCGATCGATGACGACTGGCTCGACGAGCGCGTGTTCGCCTACGCGCCACACAGCAGCCACGTCCGCGCGTCGCCGGCGGAACTCGTTCGGATCCCCGACTCGATACCGTCCGAGCGGGCGCCGCTGTTGGCCAACGTCGAGACCGCCGTGACGCTCGTCCTCGACGCGAACCCGGCGATCGGCGAGCGCGTTGCGGTCTTCGGACAGGGGATCGTCGGCCTGCTCGTGACGGGGCTGCTCGCCGAATCCCCCCTGGAAGATCTCGTGGCGGTCGAGCCGCTGGCCGAGCGCCGGGAGCGAGCCCGCCGTATGGGTGCATCGCACGCCGTACCGCCGGACGCGGGCGACCCCGGGCGGGCGATCCGGGAGGCGATCGGCGAGCGCGTCGATGGCTGCCTCGAGGTGTCGGGCAACCCGGACGCGCTGGAGAACGCGATCACCGCGACGCGATACGACGGTCGCGTGATCGTCGGATCGTGGTACGGCACGAAGCCCGTCGACCTTCCGCTTGGCGGTCGGTTCCATCGCAGCCGGATCGACGTCGAAAGCAGTCAGGTCAGCACCATCGCACCGCGCCATCGTGGCCGGTGGTCCCGCGAGCGGCGCCACGAGGTGGCCTGGGACTGGCTCGAATCGCTCCCGGTCGGGGACCTGATCACCCACCGAATTCCGGTCGAGGAGGCCGACCGTGCCTACGAGTTGCTCGCCGAGCACCCGCGGGACGTCGGACAGATGCTGCTCACCTACGAGTAGGCGGACGACTGGGCCTCGCGGTCCGTCCCGGCAGCGACCGCACGTTTTTGCCGCCGGATGAACACGGTATCGTATGTACAGCCTCTCGGTATCGCGGTCGTTCGTGGCCCAACACCACCTCACGGTGCCCGACCCCGGCCCGGAGGGGGAGGTCCATTCCCACCATTTCACCGTCGAGGCGACCTTCGAAGGGCCGACGCTCGACGAGTACGGCTACCTCCTCGACATCGAGGCGGTCGAGGCGGCCATGGACGACACGATCGCCCGCTTCCGCGACGAACTGTTGAACGAACTGCCGACCTTCGAGGGGGCGAACCCGAGCGCCGAGCACCTGGCTCGGAACGTCGGGGACGAGCTGCTGGCGCGGGTCGACGCGAGCAACGCGACCGGACTCACGGTCGCCGTGCGGGAGGACGACGTGGCGACCGCCGCGCACACGCGGGATCTATGAGATGCACGTCGGACTGGTGGTCTACGACGGTCTCGACGAACGGTCCGGCGGCTACCGATACGACCGTCAGCTGGTCTCGCATCTGCGCGATCGGGGCGACGACGTCGAGGTGATCGCCCTCCCTCGAAAGGGGACGCTCGGAACGGCCCGGGCCGCGTTCTCGCCGTCGGTCCGGCGCGCACTCGACCGACCGTTCGACGTCCTCCTTCAGGACGCGCTCTGCGAGGACGTCCTCTGGCGCCACAACCGGCGGCTAACCGAGCCCGATTCGGTCGTCGCGATCGTCCACCTGCTGCGGTCGGCCGAGGGGCAGACGGGCCTTCGCTCGCCGTGGCGGTGGCTCGAGCGGCGCTACCTGGGGACGGTGGACGGGATGGTTTGCCCCAGCGCCGCCACGCGGACCGCGACGGAGGCCCTTGCTTCCAGACCCGCCGTCGTCGCCTATCCGGCCGGCAGACACGAGGGACGGGCGACCGACCGCGCGACCGTCAGGTCGCGAGCATCCGAGACGCCGTTCACCGTGGCGTTCGTGGGAAACGTCGTTCCCCGGAAGGGTGCGGTGACCCTGCTGGAGGCGCTGACGGACCTCGCCGGCGACTGGCGGGCCACGATCGTCGGGGATCTCGGGGCGGACCCGGAGCACGCACGGGCCGTTCGACGGGCAGTCGACCGCCACGACGCGTCGTCCCGGATCGAGCTCCTGGGTGCGGTTTCGGACGACCGGCTGGCGGCGGTGCTCGAGGAGGCGCACGTCCTCGCGGTCCCCTCCCGACGGGAGTCGTTCGGCATCGTCTACCTGGAGGCGATGGAGCACGGCACGGTTCCCGTCGCGACGACCGTCGGCGGGCCGCCGGAGTTCGTGGTCGACGGGTATAACGGCAGGCTCGTTCCGCCCGACGATCCGGCGGCGCTTCGAACGGCGCTCCAGGGGTTGGTGGCGGATCGTGAAACGCTCGCGTCGCTGGGTGCGGGAGCCCTCGAGACGGCCGGGGCCCACTACACCTGGGCGGATTCCATGGCGCGGGTACGACGGTTCCTCCGGTCCCGAATCGTGGCTGACGTGACGGCACCACCCGCGGTGACGGTGCCGGCCGAGCGGGTGTCCGGGGCGACGACCGCGCGGTCCGTAGCGGCGACCGCGCGGTCCGTAGCCGACGGCCGATCGATCGGGTCGGGACAGCGGGACGACGGGGGAACGCGGCGATGAGTGATCCCGACTATCTCACCGCGAAACGCACGGTTGACGACCGTGCGCTCAACGATCGTGTCTTCGATGCGTTCGTGGCCGCGCTGTCCGACGAGGCCGCGCTGTCCGACGAGGCCGCGGACGGTTCCGTGTCGGTTCTCGACGTCGGCGCGGGAACCGGAACGATGGTCGTCCGCCTCGCCGAGCGCGGGATCCTCCCGTCGCACGTCACCTATCGGCTGGTCGATCGCGACCCGGTCCACGTCGACGCCGCACGCACGCACGTGCCGGAGCGGCTCGCCGCGGCTGGCTACCGCCTCGAGGAGGACGATGAGGTGATCGTCGCGACGCGGGGCGGCAACCGTCTCGAGGTCCGGTTCGAGACCGCCGACGCGTTCGCGATCGACGCGAGTGCGGACGTCTGTATCGCGACGGCCGTGCTCGACCTGTTGAACCCGTCGCCGGCGCTCGCCGGACTGGCCAGCCACCTCGAGCCCGGGGGCGTCCTGTACGCGCCGCTCGTCTTCGACGGCGGGACCGGATTCGCCCCGGTCCACGACGACGACCCGGCGATCGAGCGGGCGTACCATCGGCACATGGCCGAGGTCCGTGACGGGGGCGGCCCACGCGTCGGACGGCGGCTCCTCGAGGCCGTTCCCGACCTCGACGGCGAGGTGGTCGCCGTCGGCGGATCGACGCAGGTGATCCGTCCGCGGAACGGCTCCTATCCTGTTCGAGAGGACGTCGTGTTGTCCCGGCTGTTGGAGACCGTCGCTGCGGCCGTCCGGGAGGTTCCGGACGCGGCCGTCACCCCGGAGACGGTCGACGAGTGGCTGGCGGTCAGGCGGGACCAGCTGGACCGGTCGACGCTCTCGTTCGTGGCGCACAACCTCGACGTGTTGGTCCGGTGGTGACCGGTCCTACCGCAGCTCGTCGGGCGTTTCGATCGAGCCGCCGAGCGTGTCGGCGCCGAGATCCATCGTCGTCGCGCTCGTGACCGCGTCGGCGATCTCCGGGATCGGATCGTGGGTCTCGATGTAGACGGTGAGCGCCACCGCGGCCTCGTCCCCGCCCGCGAGCGCGACCGCCTCGTCCCTCGCGATCCGGCCCGCGAGCCAGTCCCGGACGACCTCGCGGCGCGTGGGCGCCAGCGGGCAGACGCCGGCGACGCCACACCGGTGGAGCGCCTTGGCGGCCGTCATCGGCGCCACGGCGGCCTCGCGTGCGGCGTCGCCGACGCTCGCGCCCGCCGTGTACGCCTCGACCAGCGTCGCGATCGCGGCCGGGGTACACGGCAGCGATGCGGCGTGTGGTCGCGCTCGCTCCGCGAGGTCGACGTCCGTGTCGTCGACGACCGCGGCGCCCCGGTCGTGCTGTTCGGCCGTCACCTCGATCCCGGTCGCGATCTCCGATAGCGTCACACCACTCCGTTCCGCGACACGCGCCTTAAATATATACGTTCGACTGCCGGAATTATCGCGGGCCGGGGGTCGCGATCGCCGATCGGCCGCCAGGGAACCGACCGGTGACCGGTCGGTTCGACCCGTCGGTCGGCGCCGTAGTCGGGCGATCCGACCCGTCTTTAAGTAAGGCATCGGGACCAAGGTTCGGATGTGATGAGTCAGACCCAATCGACTCAGGTGAGTGAGAACGGGTGTCCCGAGTGTGGTGGGTGCGTGCGCGCCGACGGCACCGAAACCGTCTGCGCCGACTGCGGGCTCGTCGTCGGCGAGCACCGCATCGACCACGGTCCCGAGTGGCGCTCGTTTGCCGACGACGACACCGACCCGGAGCGGACCGGCGCGCCGCGGACGCGGGCACGCCACGACCGCGGCCTCTCCACCGAGATCGGTCGCCCGACGCGCACGACGGCGCGCAAGCGGCGCCGCTTCGCGCGGCTGCGAACGCACCACAACCGGGCGCGGATCGGATCGAAGCGGGATCGGAATCGCGTCTACGCCTTCACGGAGATCCGGCGGCTGTGTGACGTGCTCGGGGTTCCGGAGGCCATCCGCGATCAGGCGTGCGTGCTCTTCGAGTCCGCCCAGGACGCGGACCTCCTCCGTGGACGCTCCATCGAGGGATTCGCCGCCGCGAGCGTCTACGCAGCCGCCCGCGCCGCGAACGTCTCGCGAACGGTGCCGGAGGTGTGCTCGGCGGCGAAGGCGACTGCCGACGAACACCACGCCGCCTTCGACGCGATGAACCGTGAGCTCGGGTTGCCGATCGGCGCGGTCCATCCCTCGGAGTACCTCGCCCGGTTCGCCTCCCGGCTCGACTGCGCGTCGGCCGTCGAGGCACGCGCCCGCGAGTTGGCGGAGACGGCCGTCGAGGCGGGACTCGTCGGCGGGAAAAACCCGAGCGGCGTCGCGGCCGCCTGTCTGTACACCGCGGGCCGCGAGCACGAGTCGGGGCTCACACAGCAGGCGGCGGCGGACGTCGCCGACGTGACGCCGGTCACCGTGCGGAACACCTACGTGGATCTCCGCGACCGGCTCGAGACGGCGATCGAGTAGCGCGGATCCGGGGTGCGGTCCCGCCGAATCCGGCCGCTCCGAACCGCACCCGGGCTATCGAAACCGGTTGAGGACGCCGGCGCCCTCGCCAGCCTCGGCGAGCGTGGTCCCGAAACAGACCTCGAAGGCCGTCGCGATCGCTCGGTCGTACGCGCCCCCGTTCGGTCGGACGGTCGGCTGCGTGACCGGTTCCGACTCGGCCGTCGGGAGGCCGACGTCCGCCGCCGGGAGGGATCCGCGCGTCGCGACCGTCGCGGCGACGCGTTCGCCGACGTCCTGTACTCGGCCCCGAAGCCGTTCGAGGGCGTCCCGTCCGTGGACGGTGGCGGGCGTCACCGCGGCGGTCCGGTCAGCCGCGGTCACGGCCGCGACCGCCTGGTTCGACGCGACCGGCGGCGTGTCGACGACGACGTGGTCGGCCGCCTCGCCGGCCGCCTCGATCAGCGATGCCAGCCCCTCGGCCGCGTCGACCCGCTTCGCTCGCGCGATGCGCTCGAACGGCGCGGACGCGGGGACGAGCCGCACCGTCCCGTCCCAGTCGCCGTCGACCGCGTACGAAGCGGGCCCGGGATCGTCGGTCCGACCCTCGGTCACGAGCGTCGTGACGTCCGGATCGATCCGGCCGGAAACGTACTCCGAGAGTCCCTGCGTCGCGTAGGCGGCGTCGATCACGACGACGTCGCGACCGTCGATCGCGCCGATCGCCGCCAGCTCCACCGCGGTCCGCGTGGTGCCCGCGCCGCCGGTCGCTCCCACCAGCGCGAGCGTCGTCTCGCTCATACGCGTCCGCGGCTCGTCCGGAATTTAAATACATCGACTCAATCAAAGAAATAATGGAAACACACCGACCGTTCGCCGGGCTCACTCACGGAGCGTTTCGGCGATGGCGTCGAGTTCGTCGTCGTCGAGGTCGGGCCGCTCGCCGGCCACCGCGTGGATCGGCGCGCCGCCGTCGCCCTCGAATCGGGGGACGATGTGGACGTGGACGTGCGGAACCTCCTGGCCGGCCGCCGTGCCGTCGTTGATGCCCACGTTGGCGGCGTCCGCGTCCACGGCGGCCTGCACGCGCGGGGTCAACTCGGCGACGACGTCGAAGATCGCCCCCGAGAGATCGGCGGGGAGATCGCCGACGTGCTCGTGGTGGGCCTTGGGGATGACGAGCGTGTGTCCCCGCGCCAGCGGGTTCGCGTCAAGGAACGCGAGCACGTCGTCGGTCTCCGCCACGGTTCGCGCCGGGATGTCGCCGTCGACGATCGAACAGAAGATGCAGTCGTCCGACATACGCGATCGGTTTGCGGCCGCGAGTATCAAGGTTTCCCGTCAGCCGACCCGCCGTCGGGACCGAACTGCGCGCGGTCACTCCTCGAACTCCGTCAGCTCGGGATCGGTCTCCGCGTCGATCTCGGCGTGCACCGCCCGATAGGTCTCCCGGTAGCGCCAGATCTTCCGCAGGAGGACGAACCCGAAGATCCCGTCGAAGATGAGCACGTAGACGACCAGCGACGGGAACGACCCCAGTCCCGTCACCGCGCCGATCAGCCCGCTGCCGATCCCGACCGTCGAGTTGTACGTCGCGTGGATCACGGCGGCGATCGCGATCCCCTTCAGAACGAGCGGCCCCCGGTGTTCGGGGTTGAACTTCGCGAGCCCGAGGTAGTAGCCCGCGAACGCGGAGTAGATGACGTGGCCCGGCCCGGCGAACGCGCGGACCGCCGCGATCCCGTCGCCCGCGCCGAGGATCGCCAGGCTGATCCCCATCTCTACGGCGTCGACGCTCCGCGAGATGTACAGGAGGTTCTCGATCGTCGCGAACCCCAGCCCCGCGATCGCGCCGTAGACGGCGCCGTCGATCACTGCGTCGAACCGGACGTCGGTGTAGGCGTACAGCCGCACCGCCAGCAGCTTGACGGTCTCCTCGACGGGGCCGACGACGATGAAAAAGAAGACCACCTGGCCGAGGCCGGCGAAGGGCCCGAACAGGCTCGTGACCGCCGAGTTGAGCACCGCCGCGAACGTCGCGGTCAACACGGCAAGCAGGAACGTCGCGACCAGCAACGAGAGCGGTTCGGTCGTGGTCACGTCGCTTGCGCGGACGTATCCGGCCAACGCCGCGGCCGGGACGATCGACAGCACCGTGAGGACCCGGATCACCGGATCCGCGAACGCGCCGAGCGCTCCGATCCCGAGCAGGATCGCCGCCGCGAGCACGATCACGAACGCCTTCGTGCCCGTCGTCAGCGTCCAGTAGCCGGTGACCGCGGCGCGATCGAGGAGCGTTCGCGGCTCCCAGGTCGCGACGTCGTAGAGGTCACGTCCCGCGTCGTCCGCGCTCTCGATGGGGTCCGTCCGGTCTGGCATATGCGTCCCATCATCCGCCGGGTAGTAAGGCCTTGCCACGCCGACGATCGCCGTCCTCCTTTCGGGCGGTCGACCGCGACGAACCGCGAGGCTTCAAAAGCCCGCCGCCCCAACCGCGCGTATGCACTTCGATCAGCGCACCCAGCAGGCGCTTCGCGAGGCCGGCCTCGAGACCGACGCCATCCGTGAGGCGAGCGACCGAGTCGCCGAGCTGGTTCGGGAGGACGCCGCGACGATCGAGTCGTTCTTCGGCGACGGCGGGACGTTCTACTCGGATATGGAGACCGCCCACGGCCCCGACGGGCCGACCGAACACGAGGTCGCCGGAGCCGATCTGTACACGCACGGCGGCGACCTCCGCGGCTACCTCTCGTTCGACTCCTGGGGCGTGCCGGTCGAGGACGGTCGCGTGCTCTCGGCGGACGTCGTCGAGCTGACGCTGGGCCCGACGGTTCACGACCGCGTCCGCTTCGCGCGGACCGTCGACGATCTATGAACGTCCGCGTCCGCGGGATCTACGCGACCGCGCTCACGGCGGCGTTCGGCGCCGCCGGCCACGACGTCGTCGATGCGTCCGCGCCGATCCGCGAGCGCTTCGCGGTCGACTCGCTGCCGGACGCTCGCGGGCCCGCGCCCGTGGACGCCTCGGTTCGAACGACCGGTGACCGACAGGGCGTCGGCGTCCACGGCGACGGTGAGGCGGTGGCAACGCTGACGGACCAGCTGCGCGCGGTCGGGATCGACGCGCTCGCCTGGCTCGATCCGACTCCCCGGGGTGCCGTCTTCGACGGCGAGGTGACCGAGACGCTCGGCGGCGGGGCCGTCGTCCGGCTGGCCGACGATCCGGACGCCGTCCGTGACCCGTTCGCCGGCACTGACCGTGGCGCGTCCGACGGCGCGTGGGCGGTGGCGGCGTCCGCGGCGTCCGGCGTCGCGGTCGGGGGTCGCGGAGCGGTCGAGGGCTACCTCCCGTACGGCGAAACCGCGGATCGGATCACGGTCGGCGACACGCTTCGCGTGCAGGTTCGCGAGCCCGCGCCGCCGTGGGACGACCGCCGACCGGAACTCGGCGTCGACCTTCGCGTTCCGGGGGCGCTCGCGTCGCTCGTTCCCGGCGAGGGGACGCGCGTGGACGCTCGCGATGACGCGGCCGGCCGCGAGCTGGCCGGGATGGCCGACCTCCTCGGACTGGAGCCGCCCGAGGGGTGGGGGATCCGCTGGCATCGGCCGGCGGTCGACGCCGGGATGGACGCCCTGGAGGCGGGTCTCTCGCGGGCGATCGACCGCCTCGACGCGGTTGCAGCCGTTCGCGAGGAGGACGTCGCCGCGCCCCGTCCGCTCGCGGCACCGGTCGCCGGCGCCTGGGTCTGGTTCGGCCGCGAGTCGCGGTTCGCCCTCGACGACCGACGCCGCGAGGTGACGACGACGATGCCCGGTCACCACCGCGTGAAGGCCGGCTCGGAGGGCGCGAGCGCCGGCGTCGACTTCGTGGAGGCGTTCTGTTCCCCCGAGACGCTCGCGGTGGGGGCGGGTGTCGACGACGCTTCGGGAGCCACTGACGACGGGGACGACGTCGAGTTCCCGTTCGGCGTCGTCACCGAGACGTTCGGCCCGCTCGTCGGCGACCGCGTTCGGATCGCCCACGGCAAGCCTGCGGGCCACCTCGTGGTCCTGGGCGACGGCGAGGTGACCGACCGCGACGCCGACGCGGGCCGGATCACCGTCGAGCGGTCGATGACCGCCGGCGGGACCTACGACGCGCTCGAGATCCCCCGCGAGTCGGGCGACGTCGCGACGACGACGTTCACCGAGGGACGGTGGTGGTACCCCACCACCTATCGCGACGACGCCGGCGATCTGAAGGGGACGTACGTCAACGTCTGCACGCCCGTCGAGGTGTTCCCCGGGACGGTTCGCTACGTCGACCTCCACGTGGACGTGATCAAGCACGCCGACGGAACCGTCGAACGCGTCGACGACGACGAGCTCGACGCGGCGGTCGCGGCGGGAACCGTTCCCGAGCCGCTGGCGGAGCGGGCCCGGTCGGTCGCCGCGTCGATCGAGAACGCGCTGTGACCCGAGCGCCGTTCCGTCCGTAACGGGGCGCCGGGCGCGCCGCTCAAGTGTCTGCGCCGCCAACGAGGAGCGTGAGCGACGCCGACTCCCCGCTGTCGGAGGACCGTCCGACCGTCGACCGGCCGTTGCGCGTCGATGCCCCCTTCGAGCCGGCCGGCGACCAGCCCGACGCCATCGAGGCGCTCGTCGAGGGCTACCGGGACGGCGCGACCGAACAGACGCTGCTCGGCGTGACGGGGTCGGGCAAGACGAACACGGTCTCGTGGGTGGTCGAGGAGCTGAACCGGCCGACGCTGGTGTTGGCGCACAACAAGACGCTCGCCGCACAGCTCTACGAGGAGTTCCGCGAGCTGTTTCCCGACAACGCCGTCGAGTACTTCGTCTCCTATTACAACTACTACCAGCCCGAGGCGTACGTCGAGCAGACGGACACCTACATCGACAAGGAGATGTCGATCAACGAGGAGATCGACCGGCTGCGCCACTCGGCGACGCGGTCGCTTTTGACGCGGGACGACGTCATCGTGGTCGCGTCCGTCTCCGCCATCTACGGGCTCGGCGACCCCGGGAACTACCGCGAGATGGCCCTGGAGCTGTCGGTCGGCGACCGGATCGGCCGGGAGGACCTGTTGGCCGAGCTGGTCGACCGGAACTACGACCGCAACGACGTGGACTTCACGCAGGGCACCTTCCGCGTCCGGGGCGACACGATCGAGGTGTTCCCGATGTACGGCCGGTACGCGCTCCGGATCGAGCTGTGGGGCGAGGAGGTCGACCGCATCCTGAAGGTCGACCCGCTCCAGGGCGAGGTCGTCTCCGAGGAGCCCGCCACGCTGATCCACCCCGCGGAACACTACTCGATCCCCGAGGCAAAGCTGCAGCAGGCGATCGAGGAGATCGAGACGCTTCGAGACCAGCGCGTCCGGCAGTTCGAGCGGGAGGGCGACCTCGTCGCCGCCCAGCGCATCGACGAACGGACGACCTTCGACCTCGAGATGCTGCGGGAGGCCGGCTACTGTTCGGGCATCGAGAACTACTCGGTCCACATGGACGACCGCGACCGCGGCGACCCGCCGTACACCCTGCTCGATTACTTCCCCGACGACTTCCTGACGGTGATCGACGAGTCCCACCAGACGATCCCCCAGATCACGGGCCAGTACGAGGGCGACAAGTCCCGGAAGGACTCGCTGGTCGAGAACGGCTTCCGGCTGCCGACCGCCTACGACAATCGGCCGCTCACCTTCGAGGAGTTCGAGGCCAAGACCGACCGAACCCTCTACGTCTCCGCGACGCCCGGCGAGTACGAGCGCGAACACTCCGCGCAGGTGGTCGAACAGATCGTCCGGCCGACCTACCTCGTCGACCCCGCCGTCGAGATCGCCGACGCGACCGGGCAGGTGGACGACCTGCTCGAGCGCATCGACGACCGGATCGAGCGCGGCGAGCGGACCCTCGTGACCACGCTGACGAAACGGATGGCCGAGGACCTCACCGAGTACCTCGAGGAGGCCGGCATCGAGGTGGCGTACATGCACGACGAGACCGACACCCTCGAGCGCCACGAGATCATCCGGGACCTTCGGCTCGGCAACATCGACGTCCTCGTCGGCATCAACCTCCTCCGGGAGGGGCTGGACATCCCCGAGGTGAGCCTCGTGGCGATCCTCGACGCCGACCAGGAGGGCTTCCTCCGCTCGACGACCACGCTCGTCCAGACGATGGGGCGGGCCGCCCGCAACGTCAACGGCGAGGTCGTCCTCTATGCGGACGAGGTGACCGACTCGATGCAGGCTGCCATCGAGGAGACCCGCCGCCGCCGGGCGATCCAACGGGAGTTCAACGAGGAACACGGCCACACGCCGACGACGATCGACAAGCCGGTCGGGGAGACGACCCTCCCCGGCTCGAAGACGGACACGAGCGGCGTCTCCGTCGGCGACGTCGAGACCGAGGAGGAGGCCCACGACCGGATCGAGGCGCTCGAGGAACGGATGGACGAGGCGGCCAGCAACCTCGAGTTCGAGCTGGCGGCCGACATCCGCGACCGGATCGCCGAGCTGCGGTCGGCCTTCGAGCTCGACGAGCGCGAGGAGGGGACCGTTCCGGAGCCGGCCGTCGAGGAGTTCTAATCGCCCGCGAGGCGGGCGCCGTCGACGACTCGTCCGGGGACTCGACTACCGGATCTTTCGGACGTCGGTGACGTCGAAGCCGCCCTCGTGGATCTCCGTCTCGAACCGAATGATGTTCTCCTCCTCGAGCCGGGAGAGGACGCCCCGGAACTCCCGGACGACCATCGTCCGGGCGCGCTGTGACCCGCCCGTCTCCCAGGTGAACCGGAACGTGCCGCTGACCGCGTCCATCAGGATCCCCCGTTCGGTGTCGGTGAGCGTGTCCTCGTTGACCAACAGCAGGATCAGCCCGCCCCAGTGGTGGGCCGCCTTCTTGAGCCCCTTCATCACCATCGCGATGTCGTTCCACCCCATCTCCTCGGAGATCGAGGAGACGAGGTCGGTGACCGAGTCGATCACGACCAGGTTGCCCGTGGCGTGTCTCGAGAGGTATTCGCCGAGCTCCGAGAGGACGTCGCCGTGGCGCTCCCGCTCGCCGAGGTCGCCGATCGTCGAGGGCTCCCCGTGGTACCAGTCGCGCGGGATCGGGCTCAGCTGGAAATACGGCGTCGACAGGTCCGCAAAGCGGATCCCCTCCGCGGCCGCCGCGGCGATCTCGTCGGCCATCGTGTAGCCGAGCTCCCGTTCGATCGCCGCCTTTCCCGAGGTGAACGAGACGTAATGGACCTCCGGCGGGACCTCCGAGGAGTCCTCCAACTCGCCGTAATACAGGTCGAAGAGCTCCTCGTCGTCCCGCGCGAGCACGTTCATCGCGGCGCTCGTGTAGAGGAACTCACGGGCCCCGGCGCCGGACTCCCCCGACAGCAACACGACGCTCCCCGGCGGCGCGCCGCCGCCGAGGATCGAGTCGAGCCGGGCGACCCCGAACGGCACGTTCGACATACCGGATAGGCGCGCGCGGGCACTTATAAAATGCAAGGAGAATACCCGCGCCTACGCCGTGGCGGAGGTCAATTCGCCGTGGATTCATCCCCGCGCCGTCGTTCCACCCGCGCGCCACGGTTCCGCCCCGCCACGATCCGGACGTCCCCGTCCACGCCCGCAGCTGCCAGCGCGTCCTCACCGGCCTCGAGCGCGGCCGCCGCGTGCTCGGCGTCGGTCACCCCGTAGACGGCCGGCCCCCACGAGGACTGCCCGGCGCCGGCGATCGCCGGGGCGTCCGACAGCGACGCGACGATGCCGCCGACCGGCGGCCGGTAGATGCCGCCCTGCTCGTCGGCGTACCAGGTGCCGTTGAGCCGACCCACCGCCGCGACCGCCTCGCCGAAGGCGTCCGCCCGCCCGTCGGCGATCGCCGGGAGGACGCGTCGCGCCACGATCCCCGCGATCCGGTCGGCGACGTCGGGGTCCGCCCGCTCGACCGCCGCCCGAATGCTCTCGTCCTCGTCGTCGCCGTTCCGTCCGGGCTCGGCGTCCGGGAGCACCAGGAGGAACCGCCAGTCGTCGGGGATCGGGTGCCGCGCGGCGACCGCCGGCACCGTCCACTCGCCGACCGGCGGTCGGCGGGTCGTGAACCGCGAGGTCGGATGGCCGGCGTCGAGGACGAACCCGCCCGCCTCGAAGGCCGCGACGCCGATCCCGGACCGGCCGCCGCGTCCGAGGTTCGGCGCGTGATCGCGAACCACCGCCGCCTCGTCGTGCGTTCGTGCGACGCCCGCCATCGTCGCCAACGCGAGCTGGGTCCCGCTGCCGAGCCCGACGTGGCGGGGGATCGCCGACCGGACCGCGATGGCAGCCCCCGGCACGCCCAGGAGCTCACACGCCGTCTCGGCGTAGCGGCGGACGTCCGCCAGCGTCCCGTCGCTCGGCGCGTCCGCGCCGCCGCGACCGTCGTCCGTCACCCTCACCGCGTTCGCGGGCTCGGCGGCGAGTTCGACTGCCGGCTCGTCGAGCGCCACGCCCAGGGCGCCGTAGAGTCGCTCGTGTTCCAGGCTCAGGTTCTCGAAGCCGAAATGGAGGCGGGCACCGGCGGCGACGCTGACGGGGGCCATTCGATCGCGTTTCGTCCCCCGGCCGCATAAGCGTCCCAGCCGTGGCGGCGCTTGCCGGCGCCGGAACCGACCGTGGCATAGTCGAGGTCGATCCCGTCGGATCAATCGAACAGCCCGTCCACGTCGGCCTCCCGTCCCCGTCTTCGCTCGACGTGACCCCGGAGCCTCGCGTACGCGACGCGCTGGCGGTCGGTCGGCGTGGCGTCCCCGGGTCCGGTGCTCGTCGCGGGGTCGCCGTCTCCGCTTTCGCGTGGGGCCCGTTCCGTCTCGCCCGCGCCGGCGACGTCGACGAGGAGGCTCCGGTACCGCGACTGGCCGGTTCCCCGCTCCTCGCGTGCGTACCGAACCGCGTCCTCGACGATCGACGGATCCATCGCGTCGGCGGCCTCGGCTGCGGCGACCGCCGCGCGAGCGATGGCGTCGAAGTCGTCCATGGATCCCGGTACGGTCGTCGCTCGGATAAGCCGTGCGTGCTGCCGGGGTGTAGCTGAAAATGGTTTCGAACGGGTGGATCCGTAGCGACGGACGGTTTCCGGACACGTTCAAGCCTCTCGGACGAATACCACGAGACTGTGGCCTCCCTACTCCACGAACGCGATCGTGATCGGCTGTCGTTCTCCGCGAACGAGGTGACCGGAGCGATAGGGGATTCGATTACGGTCCTCCCGCTCGTCGTCGCGCTCGCGGTGGTCACGGAGGTCTCCCTGCCGCACGTACTCGTCGCCTTCGGGATCTTCCAGATCGTCTGGGGCGTCGTCTACGGGCTCCCGGTCTCGGTCGAGCCGATGAAGGCGCTGGCCGCCCTGGGCGTGGCGGGCGCGTTGAGCTACGCGGAGCTGGCTCTCTCGGGAGTGATTTTGGGGATCGTGCTCCTCGTCATCGGCCGCTCGGGCACGCTCGCGCTCCTGGAGGAATGGATCGGCGAACCGGTGGTCCGTGGCGTCCAGCTGGCGGTCGGGCTGGTCCTGTTCGAGACGGCGGCCGGCCTCGCGGTCGGGGACCCGACCGTGGCCGCCGCCGGGATCGCGGTCGCGGTCCTCGCGGTGGCGGTCGGATACAGGCACGCCAGCGCGCTCGCCGTGTTGGCGGTCGGCGTCGGCGCGGCGGTTTGGGCCGCCGGCCTTCCGACACCGTCGCTCCCCGGCCTCCCCCCGCTGCCGGCCCTCGCCGACGGCGCCACTCGGGGCGCGGCCGAGGGGATGATCGCGCAGCTGGCGATGACGATCGGCAACGCCGCCCTCGCGACCTCACTGCTGTTCGCCGACCGCTTCGACGCCGAGGTGTCGGCGGACGACCTCTCGACGAGCATGGGTGCGATGAACCTCCTCGCGGTGCCGATCGGCGGGATCCCGATGTGTCACGGCTGCGACGGCGTCGCCGGAAAACACGCCTTCGGCGCCCGGACCGGCGGCGCGAACGTGGTCCTCGGCGCCGGCTACCTCCTTGCGGCGCCGTTTGCGACTGCGAGCCTACTGGCCGCGTTCCCGCTCGCGCTCCTGGGATCCCTGCTCGCAGTCGTCTCGCTGTCGCTGGCCGGAAGCGTCCGGCAATCCTCGAACCTCGCGCTCTCGGTCGGAATCGGTCTGGCGGCGCTCGTCGTGAACCTCGGCGTCGCCTTCACTTTGGGCGTCGTCGTCCACCTCGCGCTCGACCGGCTCGGCCGCTCGGCGGGCGACGCGTGACCGGTTCGATCGGTGCGTGGCCGGTTCGATCGGTGCGTGGCCGGTTCGATCGGTGCGTGGCCGGTTCGATCGGTGCGTGGCCGGTCCGGTTCTCACTCCTCGCCGCCGGCCATGCCGCCGACCACTCCGCCGGCCACGCTGCCGACCGCCCCGCCGATCGCGCCGAGCACGACCGGGTACGCGATGCCGGCGAGCAGGACCGCCGTCACGAGGTCCGGCGCGACCGAGCCGTCGTAGGTGAAGACGACCGCCCCCGCGACCGCCGGCGGAAGGTACCCGACGACGGCCGCCGTCCCGGCCACGGCGCCCTCTCCGGCCGTCTCGGCGGTTCCGATTCGAGCAAGGAGGGCGCCGACGGCGACCAGCAGGATCACGGGAACGAGGTACAACAGCGCGAGCGTTCCGTCGTCGGCCGCCGCGATGGCGTTCCACGACCGCGTGCCCCCGAGCACGCCCGCGGCGCGCGTCCGAACGAAGTGGGCGTTGTAAAACAGCCAGCCGACGCCCTGCCAGACGGCGATCGGCTCGCCGCCGAGCAGGTCGGCGATGACGTTGACCCCCTGGAGGCGCTCCTCGACCGCGCTGCCCTGCCAGAGATACGTGAGGAGGTAGCCGAGCAGGTACGCGCCGGCGCCCGCGACGGCGCCCGGAACGAGCGGCAGTCGATCGGTGAGGCTCTCGTCGCTCATGGCGGATGCCTCGCGTCGCACTCCGAAAGCTGTGGCGGTCACACGAGCAGGTGAGTCGGGAGTCGAAGAACCGGTCCGTGAGTCGGGAGTCGAAGAACCGGTCCGTGAGTCAGGAGTCGAAGAACCGGTCCGTGAGTCAGGAGTCGAAGAACCGATCAGGCTCGATCCGCGAGAGCCGCATCGCGTTCCCGGTCACGCCGAGGCTCATCCCCATGTCGCCGACCACGACCGCGAGCGCGACGCTCACCAGGCCCAGCGGGACGCCGAGCGCGAGCAGCGCCTTCACCCCGAGGCTCGCCCAGATGTTCTGGCGGATCACGCCGTTCGCGCGGTGCGAGAGCGCGTAGAGGTACGGCAGCTTCCCGATGTCGTCGCCCATCAGCGCGATGTCGGCGGTCTCGAGGGCGGTGTCCGTGCCGGCGGCGCCCATCGCGATCCCCACGTCGGCGGCCGCCAGCGCGGGCGCGTCGTTGATTCCGTCCCCGACCATCGCCACGTCGCCGTACTCCGCCCGCAACGATTCAACGGCGTCGACCTTCTCGTCGGGCAACAGCTCCGCGCGGTATTCGTCGACGCCGACGCGCTCGGCGATCGCGCGCGCCGTCCCCTCGTTGTCGCCGGTCAGCATCACCACGTGTGCGACGCCGAGGTCGTGGAGCCGCTCGACCGCCCGTTCGGCGGCCGGTCGCACCTCGTCGGCGATGGCGACGATCCCGAGCAGTTCGGCCTCCGTGCCGACGAGGATGACCGTCTTGCCCTCGCTCTCGAACCGCGAGATCGCGCCGGCCTCGAGGTCGGCACAGTCGTCGCGCTCGCACTCCTCGGGCGTCGTCTGAGCGACCGCGCCGCCGTCAGTGCGGGAGTGTGCGTGTGACAGGTCGAAGCCCAGATCCTCGAAGAGGGCGGGCTTGCCGGCGTAGTACGTCTCCCCGTCGACGTCGGCGCGGACCCCCTCTCCGGTGATGCTCTCGAACGCATCGACCGTCGGCAGCTCGTCGCCGACGCCCATGGTTCCCGCTCGCGCGAGGATCGCCTCGGCGATGGGATGCTCGCTTCGCTCCTCGAGCGCGGCCGCGTACCGCAGGAGGTCCGCGTCGCTCGCGCCGTCGAGGGGCACTACGTCGGTCACCGCGAGCTCGCCCTTGGTGAGCGTGCCCGTCTTGTCGAGGGCGATGGCGTCCACCTCGCCCATCGCCTCGAGGTGGACGCCGCCCTTGATGAGGACGCCGTTCCTCGCGGCGCTCGTGATCCCCGACACCACGGAGACGGGCGTCGAGATGACGAACGCGCACGGGCAGGCGATCACCAGCAGGGTGAGCCCGCGGACGAACCACGTTCCCCATCCGCCGTCGAACGTGTGAGAAAAGCCCGCGAGGCCCACGGTCGCGCTCCCCTCGATGAGAAGCGGCGGGAGCGCCACGGTCAGGATCGCCAGCACGACGATCGTCGGCGTGTAGTAGCCGGCGAAGCGGTCGACGAACCGTTCCTTTTCTGTCTTCTTCTCGCGTGCGCCCTGCACCAGTTCGATGATCCGCGAGAGCGTCGACTCCCCCGCGGTGGTCGTGGCCTCGAACTCGAGATAGCCCTCCTGCGTGATGCTGCCGGCGTACACCTCGTCGCCGACGCCCTTGTCGACGGGCACGCTCTCGCCGGTGATGGGCGACTCGTCCACCGCGCTCCCGCCCTCGACGACGGTGCCGTCGAGCGGGACCTTCTCGCCGGGACGGACGACGACGGTCTCGCCGACCGCGACGTCCTCGGCTGGAACGGTCGTCTCCGTTCCCTCGCGTCGGACGGTGGCCTCGTCGGGCGACAGCTCCATCAACTCCCGGAGGGAGTCCCGCGCCCGGTCCATCGCGTAGTCCTCGAGCAGCTCGGCGATGCTGAACAGGACCGCAAGCGTCGCCGCCTCGACGAAGTAGCCGATGCCGGTCGCCGCAATGATGGCGGTCCCCATCAGCAGATCGATGTCGAGGCTCAGGTTCTTCGCCGAGTAGTAGCCGCCGCGGACGATGGGCACGCCGCTGACGACGGCCGCGCCGAGGAAGAGCACGTCCGCCACGTGCAGCGGGTGCGTGAGAACGCTTGCCACCGCGACGTTCTGCGCGACCAGGAGGAACTCGAAGCCGAGCCCGAGGACGAGCAACGCCGCTCCGATCCACGTCTTCATCGCTCGCGAGCTCGTCCAGACCTCCGACGGAGGAGCGATCGCCGGCCCGCCGGTCGACGTCTCGCCGGCGGCGGCGTCACCGTCGCCGCCAGCGGCGACCTCGTAGCCCGCGCCCTCGATGGCCCGGATGACGTCGGCCTCGGTGACGCGGTCGGGATCGTAGGTGACCGTCGCCGTGCCGGTGGTCGGTTGGAGCGTGGCGTCGACGACGCCGTCGACGCGCCGGAGGCTCTTGTCGACCTTTCGTGCACACGACGGACAGTCCATCTCGGGAACGGCCAGGCGGGCGGTCAGGTCCCGTCGCCGCCCGCCGCCGCTCGCCGACTCTGCTGTGTCCGAAAGCTCCGTCATTACCTCGCCGTAGGAGCGGGAGTTCGATATACCTTTGTTGGAATATTCCAACCTCGGCGTCAACGCGGTGCCGGGCGGTCCGCCGTGACCCGCGCGTCGGCGACGTACCGCTTCGCCAGGTGCTCCTCCGCTCGCCGGAGTCGGTAGGTGAGCGTCGACCGCGGTACGCCCAGATGCGCGGCCAGCTCGCCGACGTCGATTCCCCGCGGCGACTCGTAGTATCCGTGCTCGACGGCGGCCTGCAGCGCGGCCTCCTGTTCCGGCGACAGCCCGTTCCGGTCACCCTCGCTTCCCCCTGCGGCTGCCGTCGTGTCCGTGCTTCGGAGCATCTCCGTCCGGGCACACTCCCCGACGGCCGTCTCGAGGGCGTCGAAGAACGCCGGCACGTCGCCATCGCCGGAGTGGATGAGACGCCAGGTGTAGTGGCGCCCCTCGTGACGCGTCTCGAACAGCACGCCGTCGCCGAGGTGGTCGCGAGCGATGTGAGGGACGGACGCGCAGGCGGGGGTGCGTTCCCAGTCGGAGTAGAGCACGAGCGTGTCGTCCGTCCGGTCGAGGACCCGGGTGGTCTGTGTGGCCCCGCAGTCGTCGGTCGCCAGACAGTCGGCGTAGTAGTCGCCGTCGCGGAAGGCGTCCGCAATGGCGTCGAGCGCGTCGGGGGTTCCGGTGGCGTGATCGACCCGCCAGAGACGCTCGGCCGTGGCGTGCAGCGAGAGCGAGCGAACGCGAGCATCGGGATGCTCGGCGAGGGCGTCCGCCACTGCGTTGCACCCCGGCTCGTATTCGAGGGCGAAGACGAGTTCCCGCATACCCTTCCGTACGGCCTCCTGAAACATAACGCACCGCGTTGGTCGTCCGTCATCCAACGACGCCGGTCCGCAACCGGATTATATAGCTTAGATTATATGTTTGAGGAAATTTCGTATCGTATACTTATTTGAAATACTATATAAGCGCATTCCGTGCTGGTGGTACTCCCGTGTCGTCCGGATCGGAAAGTCACCCATTTCGTTTGCGAGCGGTTTGGGGACGGTCGTCGTCAGATCGGGACACGCTCACCGGAACACGCGGTGTTGCCGAGAGTACTGCTCCCGTTCATTGACGAAGTTGGATCCCTGAAACGTCGCCATATGCGTTTAAAAACGCATATTGGAGGGATATATCGGGGGAGTATATCGGAAGAGTATATCGGGGGGGAACCGTTCGTTTCCGGATCGAAAGCGACGTCCAACCAGTACCGTCAGTCGACGATTCGGGTCACGCTTCGTCGAACGAAACGCGAGTCGGGATCGCGCTGCCGGCGGCCGGCCGATCGGATTTGTGGCTCAGCCGCGAACAATTACCCGATCACGACCGACTATTTATCAATAATATATACTGTATGTGGAAAATATAGTTCCAGAACGCCCGGCGGAAGCCGAACGTCACCACGATCGGCTCATTTTCACCTCGTCCGAAACGATATGTCTCGAACTTCACTCGACGGCTTTCACCCTCTGTGGGGATTGTATTCGAGTATCAATGAGATGTACCACTAACAGCGAGATACTGGCGAAGCCGACGCCCACGAACGTGGCTGGAATACCGAACGTGCCGCCCATGAGCTCCCAACCGATCCCGCTGGCGCCGCCGAGGCTCATGGACGTGATCAGTGCTCTTCCGGAGAACGTATTCCGGTTGTACAGAGCGATGTATACCGGGATCAGGAGGCCGCTGGTGAGTAGCACCGCCCGCAAATTATAGATCGTAATGATGGTCCCGGGCGGATTAACCGCTGCTGCGGTCGCAGTGATCCCCCAGAATATGGTCGAAAGGCGGGAAACGGTGAGTAAACGCTCGTCCGATGGATCGGTTGCAAAGTAATCGTATATGTCTCGAGACGTGGTGACGCCCACGGAATGTAATGCCGTGTCAGTGGTTGAGAGGATGGCGCTCATCACTGCAACGATGAGAACGGAACCGAGCGCCGTTGGCAGATATTCCATCATGAGGACCGGAAACGCTCTGTCGACGTTTTCGACGGCAAGACCGGCTGACGTGAGAGCCACCGTCGTGGCACCACCCAGCAGGACCAAGAAGACGTAAAACATCGATAAGATCACCCCGCCAATAGCGATGTGGAGTTTCGCCGTCTTAATGTCCTTCGTGGCATTGATCCTGATGATCCCCCGCTGGGTTGTAAGCAGCGTTCCGAAGAATGCGAGGATGGTCGCTGCTAACCCGATGCCCGTGTATGCGCCATCGCCGAGCGGTGCTACGTTGCCGGCGCTTATCTGCGCAAACCGCGTATTGATCGCGGCGATCCCGCCAAGATCAACGACCATATACAGAAAGGTGACGAGCACCGCGCCAACCATAACCGGTCCTTGAACGAGGTCCGTCCACGCGACGCTGACCAACCCGCCGAGCACCGTGTAGGTAATGAACACGAATCCGATCACCCAGACCATATATTTGTAGGGGACGCCGGTGATCGTGGTCACGAGGAGACTCGCACCGACGAGTTGCATGATGAGGAAGAACCATCCGTTTGCGAGGAGGATCGCTGCCGTGACTGGACGCGACATCTGCACGCCGGTCACGTCGGCGATGATATCCGGAAACGTGATCTTATCCAGTTCTCGGATCTTTCCGACCACGAAATAGAGTCCGCTCACTCCAAGCATTAAGCCCAGAATGACGCCCGTCATAAACGAGTAGCCACCTCCATAGATGGCACCGATAAAGCCGATCACGCTCGCTGCACTCACGAACGCTGCACAAAAGGACCACGTGGCGAGCCAGAGTCCGAGTTCCTTTCCGTACACCCAGAAGTCTTCGACGTCCTCGCCTTTCCGGTATCCCCAGGCACCGATCGCAAGGACGAGGAGCAGATAGATGATGAACACACTGATATAAACGACGTTAACTGCCATTCGTTTTCCCCCCCTTTCGTTCGGGAATCGTTTCGGTCACCGGCTGTCCCATAACCACGTGGACGATCGCGTAGTGGATCGCTCCAAGGCTCCCTGCTAGCACCGTCGCAACGAACACGAGGAACATGTTCGTTGGTATGCCAAGTACTGACATATATCCTGGCTATACACGACAGTATATAATTATTTCGGACGACGACGAATCGATCTCGCTCAGCCGCTTCTCCCCGTTCGTCCCAACCGCGACGGCCAATGGTGGATGCTGCTGATCGTACTCTGGTTATAGCGGACTCTTGAGTCGTAGCCCGTCCTCCGCGACGATGGTCTTGCCCCCGAAGGCTTGGGCAGCTCTCGACCGCAACGCGTCAGTGTCGAGATAGGGTGTGAGATGTGTGAGTACGAGCGTCCGTACACCGGCTGCGTCCGCGAGCTTTCCACATTCCGTGGGAGTACAATGGACCTCGTCCAGACGGTCGAGATACTCCTGATCCGGGTTGAAATATTTCGGCCACAGGGGCTTCTCCGAAGGTGGTGTCTTGAGCGATGGTCCGAGACAGCAGTCCTGAAGCAGCATATCTGCACCCGCGGCGAATTCAACGAGCCCATCGATCGCCGTCGTGTCTGCGGAGAACACGAACGATTCGCCGGTCGACTCGTCGTCGACTCGATATGCATACGTCTCGATCGAGTGATCGACCGAGAGCGCCGTGATCCGACAGTCTCCGATACGAGTCGAGAAGTCATCCACGACTTTCGTACAGTCGATGTCGTTGATCCCATCGAGCGATCGGCCGAACGATCTCCGGTACTCGAGATCGTCCTCGTATACGTCGCCCATCGAATCGACCAACGTCTGCGTTCCGGGTGGACCATAGACCGACAGGGACCGGCGTCCAAGCGTCCAACTCGCGATCGCGAAATGATAGAATGAGGCGTTGTGATCCATATGGTGGTGGGTGAAAAACAGCGTCTCGACGGACTGTGGACTCACGTCCGCCTCGAGCATCCGTTCGACGGTACCGGGTCCACAGTCGATGAGGATCGTTTCGCCACCGGACTCAACGAGGACTGCGGTTCCCGCCCTCGTTGGATCCGGGATCGGACTTCCGCTCCCAAGGATTGTTACGTCCATACAGTCGACCAATACGATAGATATTAAAATATTTTGCCTGTTCTGTTGACAACTCGGTGCCGAGCTACGACGGTGCCGAGAGTTCGAGTTCGATGATGTTTCTCGCGCCCAACACGGCGTCGGGAAGCGTCTCAGTGAACCGTTCTCCGCGGAACCGATGGGCGGGTCCGGACACCCCGATCGATCCCAGTGGCGATCCATCCTGCAGGATCGGACAAGCGACTGCTCGTCCGCCGTTGAGTCGCTCACCTCGATTCAGCGCAAACCCCTGTTGTCGGATCGATTCGAACTCATCGAATAGATCGGATCGGGTGGTGATCGTTTTTTCGGTATGTTTCGGAAGCCCGGTATGATCCAGGATCTCCGCGACGGTCTCCTCGGAGAGATGTGCCAGGATGGCTTTTCCTGCTGCGATCGAATGCGGTCGGCGTTTCGCGCCGAGATCGCCATAGGCCTGTATTGCATCCTCACCGCGTGCGTTGCAGATGAAATATATCCAGTCGTTTTCTAACGACGCCGCCCATGACGCTTCTCCGGTTTGTCTCGCCAGATCATCCACGGTCGACTGCACGTCTGAAACCAGCGATAACTTGTTTCTCACCGACATTCCGACGTTGAAGAACTCCAGGCTGAGTTCGTACGTTCCGTCGTTTTTCACGACATATCCTTGCCGCTGTAGCGCTGCTAAATGATTGTGGACCGTACTCGCGGCGCGGTCGAGACGTTCGGCCAGTTCCGTGACTGTGGGATCGTCTAACTCGTTGAGAGCTTCGATGACGTCGAAGACAGTCTCGGTTACCGTCGACCATTGTTTCGGCAGGTCATCGTCGGACATAGTCGCCCTATTTCGTGACGACGTGATAAACGCGTCGTCAGGATCGCATCGCCTCGTGCATTCTATTCGAACGTATCGAAAAGGCTGCGCTCTCGGTAGCCCCGATCAATATTCCTCCACGGTACTCACAAACATATGTTTGTAATTATACTGTCGTCGAGCGATGATGCCGTGCGTCCAGCGCGCGTGTTCTCAGTCGCTCCTGGCTCAAACTGTCACGGACTCATTACCGAGCGATCCCGTCCACCTCCTCCACTTTCAATCGAGCGGAACCACTATGCGTGAACGAACCGAGCGTTTCGTCCGAATGGCGTGAGGCGTGGCGCGACCGCCAGTGATATGCTTCGTCGTTCACCGTTCATCGTTCACCGTTCATCGTCCATCACATCCATTAATATAATTTATATTGGATGTTTTTTCATCTGGTGATTCCGGTATCGATCGTGTCGAATCAATGGTGACGCGAATCGGCCTCTTCGGGGTCGTTCGAAAGTAGCTCGCTTCGATCGCTGGACGCTACGTCGGTTATGACCTGCTTTTGAAGCGGTTTGCGGGTGTCACGACGGCCGTCGAGACCGCGATCGTCGATCTCATCGGCTTGGACTCGATTTCATCCTGAACATATCCGGATATACATTTATATAAATACGACAATTAAATACTCAACTCTCTATCATTTCAACACGCTCGGTATCGCTCACCGTCACGGCTCGACTGATCGACGACTCCGACGGTGGTCGACTCTCCCACCACCGACCGACGGTCGGCGATCGGCGAGGACCGTGGCGTCCCCGAACCGTGCCGCGTTCCGACGCCGTACCGGATGGCCTCCGGCATCGACGGAACGTCGCACAACCCCGAGACGCTCCCGATAACTTATAAGTGGTCCAGGATCTGGTCGGCCGCACTGCTCGGTTCGCTTCCGTCGTCGGTCGTCCGACCGCCATCCTCCTCGTTCTCCTCGTCCCAGGCCGTCTCCGGCCGGCTCTGGAGGACGAAGAACTGCTTGTCGTCGCCACGTCCCTCGATGGCCCATTCGATGTCCTGCGGTTCGTCGTAGTGGTCCTCGATCGTCGTCGCCAGGTCGGTCAGGCCGATCAGCTCGTCGGCCGTCACCGACGGCACGTCGCGCTTGTCGTCGTCGATCTCGACCTCCTCGGTGCCGGCGTCGGTTGGGACCGTCATGACGTCCTTCTCGGGGACGTTTCGGTCGACGATCTTGTACACGGGCTTGTCGACGAGGAAGCTGTCCGGCGTGACCACGCCGCTCACGACGGCCTCGCCCAGTCCCCAGTTCGATTCGATCCGGACCTTCGAGCGGTCGCCGTTCGCGGGGTTGACGGTGAACATCACGCCCGACGACCGGGCCTCGACCATCTTCTGGATCCCGACGCTGATGCGCACCTCGTCGCGGTCGAACCCCTGCCGTTCGCGGTAGGTGATCGCCCGCTCGGTGAACAGGCTCGCCATGCAGTCCTTGGTTCGCTGCGTGACCGCCTCGAGGTCGGCCACGTTGAGGTAGGTGTCCTGCTGGCCGGCGAAGCTCGCGTCGGGGAGGTCCTCGGCCGTCGCCGACGAGCGGACGGCGACCTGCAGGTCGTCCGTTCGCGTCCGCTCCTGCAGCCGTTCCCACGCCGATTCCAGCTCCGCGGCGAGGAACGGCGGCAACGGGGCGTCCGTGATCCGGTCGCGGATATCGCGGCTCGCGGCCGCGACCGCGCGCTCGTCGGCCACGTCCACGTCGGCGAGCCGGTCGGCGACGTACTCGTCGATCGACTCGGCCTCGAGGAAGGCGTCGTAGAACGCCGTGGTGACGGCGAACCCCGGCGGCACCTGGACGTCCTCGCCCGCCGCCATCAGTTCGCCCAGCGAGGCGTTCTTGCCGCCGACTAAGTCGACGCGCTCCTTCGTGCAACGGTCGGACGCGAAGTCCACGATGTATGTTGGGTCGGTCATTCTGATTCGGATATCGTCAGTGTGCGGTATAGTCGTTACTCAGCCTTCTCGAGGATCTCGACGGTTCCCGTGGTGCCGTCGACGCGGATCCGGTCGCCGGTCTCGAGAGTGGTCGTCGCCGTTCCGACTCCCGTGACCGCCGGGACGCCGTACTCGCGACAGACGATGGCGGTGTGGCTCGTCGCGCCGCCGTTGTCCGTGACTGCCCCGGACACCTTCGACAGCACCGGCGTCCAATCCGGGTTCGTGAGCGGCGCGACGAGGATCTCGTCGCGTTCCACCTCGCTCAGGTCGCTGCCCGATTTGACCACCCGCGCTTTCCCCTCGCTGGTGCCGGCGGAGGAGGCGAAGCCGTTCATCTCGCTTCCGTCCTCGTCCGCTGACCCGAGCCAGTTCCGAACGGTGTCGGTCGTGATGCCCCAGAGCATGATCACCATCGTGTCGGTGACCTCCTCCGGCGGATCGCCGATCGCCGGGGGCGGCGACCACTCCTCGGCTGCCTCGAGGATGCGCTTTCGGTCGGCGGCGTCCGTCTTCCAGTAGTTCGGCGCGTGCGCGCCCGCCCCCTGGGACCAGACCCGGGCGACGTCCGCGAGCAGCTCCGGCACCTCGTTGCGGCCGAACAGCGTGATGTCCCGGGGCTCCTCGAGGAGGTCGTGTTCGACCAGGAGCTCGCCGAACTCGTCGAGCTTCCGGAAGACGATCGTGTGAAGCCAGTTCTCTATCCAGAACTGGTGGTCCTCGGCGTGGTTGTAGACGGTCAACACGAGCTCGTGCACCTGGTCGAACCGGGCGCGCTCCTCCTCGTTCAGATAGCTCCGGTACTCGGCGACGATCTCCTCGCGCTCGTCCTGCAGCGCCTCGATGTCGCGTCGGATCTCCTCGCCGTCCTGGATCGCGGTCACCTTCTCGTGGAGGTGGTCGAACGGCTGCTCGAGCGTGTCGAGCCACGACCCGTCCTCGCTGTGATAGCCCCTGCTGACGGTGATGTGGAACCAGGGGTCCTTGGCGTCCTCGAAGGCCTCGAGGAACTCCCGGCCGGCCTCGGACTCCTCGAGACGAGCCATCTTCTCCTCGGGGCTCCCCTCCGAGGTGAGGATCTCCGGCACGCCGTCCTCGACCTCCATCGCCCGGTGGGCGAGGTCGTTCAGCACCTCGTCGGCGAGGAACAGGTCCGTTTCCAGTCCCGTGACCATCTTCCCGATGGCGTCGTCGCTGATGTCGGGGAAGAGCTCGTCGCACGTCTCCTGGAACGAGAGGTACGCCAGATACACCAGGTTGAGGTACTCGAAGTGGCGTTGCCACCCCCGAAGCGTCAGCTCCTGTAGCCGGTTGTACCGGCTTTGGATGTCGACCGCCTCCGGATGGAGTCCCTTCGATTCGAAGACGGCTTCCTCGGGCGCGTAGTCGGGCAGTCGGTCCGGGACCTCGAGGTCCCGAATCTCCTGCCCGATCTCCTTGACTGCGGGGAGCCATTCGTCCTCGTAGAGCTCCTCGAAGTTCTCGTAGACGTAGTCGCTGCGGTCGCTGAAGACGTCCTTACGCTCCTCGAGGAGCTCCGGGTCCGTACACGGGACCGGCGAGGCGTACGAGTACCCCGCGATGATGCGCAGGTCGATGCCCATCGCCGGCGGCACCGCGAACACCCGGCTCTGTGCCTGCGAGAGCTGCATCACGATCGATTCGACGCACAGCGTGACGTCCCAGGGTCGGAGCGGCTTCGGGCTGTCCTTCTGGTCCCAGAACCAGAACCGGTCCCGCTCCAGCTCCGCCCGCTCCGCCGATTCGCCGAAGCGGAAGTATCGGGGATACATCTCCTCCCACCCCTCGCATGCATCGGGAACCTCGACCTCGTCCGGCCATGGGAACCGGTCCGTCGGCTCCGAATTGCGTTGGTCTGTCATGTGTTACACTAACACTCTATACTACGGCGTGTCGTTATTCATTATTATACCTTTTGGTTGCACACGCGAATATGTCCGGTGGTGTCATTCATCAGTGGTGCCATTCATCAGTGGTGCCATTCATTATCGTGGCCCCTCGATCGGCGGGTATGCACACGCTGGTTGCCGCGACCGTGGCGCGCACCGACGACGACGTTCTTCTCGTCGAGGAGGGAAAGGAGGCCGTCCGCGGGACCTGGAACCTGCCGGGCGGTCGCGTGGAAGCGGGCGAGGACCCGCGCGAAACGGCCGCTCGGGAGTTCACCGAGGAGGTCGGCGTCGACGTGGAGCTGACCGGTCTCGTCGGGGTCTATCTCGGGCGGGACGCGTTCGTCGACGGTCCGTTCCTCTCGGTCACGTACCTCGGGCAGGTCTCCGAGGAGCCCCGGGCGGTCGCGACCGACAGCGTCGCGGCCGCGAGGTGGATCGATCGAGACCGGCTGGACGAGCTGGCGCTGCGCTCGCCGTACGTCTCGCGCGCGATCCACGACGCCGACGAGCGGACGTTCCCGACGACGGTCGTCCGATCGATTCCGGAGTAACACCGGCGCTCAGTGGTCGTGTGGCCCGTGCGGCGTCTCGAGGAACTCCGAAAAGAGGTCGGTGTCACGCGTCGCCAGCGCGCCCACCAGCGCGGGGTGCAACCGGAGTTCGGTTCGTTTCACGGGCGCGCGAACCACGAGCGCGTCCCCGCCCGCCGACGTCGTCTTCGCGATCTCGACGTCGGCGTATTCGTTGCTCACGTCGAAGGACCCATCGACCTCGTGGGCGTCGTCGGTGACGTCCCGGTCGGTCGGCGGCTGCCACCCGAGACGCTCCGCCAACTCCGCTTCGGTCTGCCACGAGAGGCTTTCGAGACCGAGCGCATCGATCCGGATCGCGTTCGATGATCCCGGCCGGTCGACGGTCGACGCGTTCCGTTCGTCCCCGGCCGATTCGCTCCCGCCGGCCGATTCGTTCCCGCCGGCCGGTTCGTTCCCGCCGGCCGATTCGATCTCGACGAGCTGCCCGCGGGGCGTCAACAGCTTCCGGACGGTCGCCGCGTCGTCTCCGTGGACCACGTCGAACTCCGCCGTGACGGTGGTTCGTCGGGTCATAGGAAGACGGAGATCTTGTCGATCTTCGGAACGGCGTGGTCGAGGTACACGTGGCGCTTCGCGATGGTGAACGTCTCGCCGTTCGGGCGAAGCACGTCCTCGCGGCGCCCCGCGAGGAACGTGTACGACGAGGAATCCCCCTGCCCGTAGTACAACAGGAGGTAGCTCCTCGCGTCCACGGTCCCGTCGTCCCGCTCGGTGGCGCGAACGTTCGTCACGAACCGACGCGTTCTGGACGGCGGCCGCTCGGACCAGGCGTACTCCGACTCGAACCGCTGAACCCGGGCCTCGAGGGAGCCGTAGTCCTCGTCGAAGTAATACGCCGAGCGACTGAAGTTATCGTTCACGTGCTCGCGGGTGATCCGGAGCGGCGCCTTGTACTCGACGTCCTCGTCGAGCAGCGCGAGCCACTCCGTCTGCTCGCGCCGGTCCAACAGGGCGGCCTCCTCGTAGAGGAAGCGCTCGACCCGTTGTTTCAGGAGGAACCGATCGAGCTCCGACTCCCGGTCCGTGTTCGTGGCCATGCTACTCACCGTCCTCCGGACGCCCACGTTCGCTCGGCGACTCGCCGTCGTCCGTTTTCGTCGACCCGTAGCCGCCGGTTTTCACCGACCCGCAGCCGTCGGTTTTCGCCGACCCGCAGCCGTCGGTTTTCGCCGACCCGCAGCCGCCCCCACATTCCCGCGACATCGCGGTTCCGTCACGGGGCGTCGAGAGGTGTTCGAACCACTGGTCGTGGAACTTCTGCATCCCGACCTCCTCCAGGTTGATCGCGTAGACGGTGCCCGGACCGGGCCACTCCTCGTCGTAGGCGACCTCGCTCATCTCCTCGGTCCCCATCTGGTAGTTCAGCTCCACGTCGTGGTGTCGGGCGAACGTCGAGTCGGCGACGTCGGTGATGCCGTTCCAGATGGAGACGTCGTCCTGTTCGAAGTTCCCCGACGGGCCGAAGTTGGACATGTACACCTTGTAGATGCGCTTCTTGGTCGCCTCGGAGGCCCGCTTCGGCGCGAACGCCCAGCTCCAGATCTCGGTTTTGTTCGGCCCGAGCGGCCGCCACTTCCGGAGCCCGAGGAAGCCGGTGACGTCCTTGTTCGGGTCGTCGGTGATGTCCCCGAAGTTCAAGAACGCCAGATTCGGGAACACGCTCCCCGTGAACGAGAGCGCCTCCTTGGCAGCCCGATACTGGTCGGCCGTCACGTTGTCCGGGTTGAACAGGTCCACGATCTCGTCGGGATACGTCATGAACACCTCCTCGCCCTCGACCATTCGCGTGCTGGTCGTGTGGCCGTCACAATGGACGTGTCGGTCCTTCGTCTCCCCCGCGCCGGCGATGCCGACCGTGTCGTCGCCGCCGAGGCCGAGCTGTTTGATCGAGTGGTGCGCGAAGCCGGTGTGGTAGCTGTCGCCGGCGAAGTTGTCCGCACCCGTCTTCCAGTTGGTCTCCACCACCCAGCGGTGCGGCTCGCCGATGACCTCCATGCCGCCGTCCGGGAGCTTGAACTGGATGTCGAGGTACCACGTGAACTCCCCCAGATGCTCCTCGAGGCTCTCGCCGGAGTCACCCAGCGAGGCGAACACCAGCCCGGCATAGCTGTCCACCCGGGGCGCGCTGTGGAGCCCGTGTTCGGACTGGTCCAGGTTCTTGAACGCGACCTCCTTCTGTGGCACTCCCACGAGGTCGCCGGTGTTCTTGTAGGTCCACCCGTGGTACGGACACCGGAAGTGTGAGGTGTTGCCCTGCTCGGCACGGCACAGCTTCGCGCCGCGATGCCGACAACTATCGAACAGCACCTGCACGTCGCCGTTCATGTCCCGCACGAAGATGAACGGGTCGCCCGCGATGTAGCGCCGCGCGTAATCGCCCTCCTCGGGTATCTCGGATTCGTGGCCGACGAATATCCATTCACGGCCGAACAGCCGGTCGAGCTCCAGCTGATGGACCGCCTCGCTGTTGAACGTCTGCAACGGCAGCTTGCCCTCGCCGAGCGACGCCTCGATCTCCGCGAGGAGATCGGCGTGGTCGTCCGGCTGCTGAGCCGTCGCTTTGCTCTCTGTCGGTGGCATACGTTCCCATACCTATTTCCACCACTTAAAAATTCCGGTGAATCGGCGCGATGGCCGACGTCACAGCGAGGCGTTTCGTCGACCAACTCCTCATCGGAGCCGTTCGTCGATCGTCATTCGGACGTTCTTGACCCTGGTGTAGTGGCGTAACGCGGCCGTCGCGTACTCCGACCCGGCTCCGCTCTGTTTGTACGCGGGGAACGGCACCTGCGGCGTCGGCGAGGCGTAGTTGTTCACCGTCACCGTTCCGGCCTCGAGATGCCGCGTGATGCGGTTTGCCCGGTCGAGGTCGCTCGTCCAGACGCCCGCATACAGGCCGTATTCCGTGTCGTTCGCCCGTTCGACGACCTCCCGCTCGGAGTCGAAGCGATGGGCGGTCAGCACGGGCCCGAAGATCTCCTCGCAGGCGACCGCCGCGTCGTCGGGGACGTCCTCGATGAGGGTCGGCTCGTAGAAGTTCCCCTCCTCGAACGGGATCCGACCGCCGGTACGTACCGTCCCGCCCGCCTCACGGGCCGACTCGACGTACGAGTCGACCTCCGACTGCGCCGACGGCGAGATGAGCGCCGACACGTCCGTCTCGTTCGGGTCCGGTTTCACGTCCATCGCCTCGATCCGAGCGACCACGCGATCGATGAACTCGTCGTAGATGTCGTCCGCGACGAACAGTCGGGTGCCGGCATAACAGCTCTGTCCGGCGTTGCTGAACAGCTTGACCGCGCCGTCCGCGGCCGCCTCCTGGTCCGCGTCGGCGAACACGACGTTCGGGCTCTTGCCCCCGAGCTCGAGGTTCAGCGGTATCAACCGGTCCGACACCGATTCCCGAATGTTGAGGCCGACCGCCTTCGAGCCCGTGAACGTCAGCTCCCGGACGTCGTCGTTCGCGACCAACGCTTCGCCGGCGGTCGAACCCCGTCCGGACACGACGTTCAGCACGCCGTCCGGCAGCCCGGCGTCGTCGGCCGCCCGTCCCAACTCGTGGATCGCCATCGGCGCCAGCGTGGCCGGCTTGGCCACGACGGCGTTCCCGCAGGCCAACGCCGGCGCGATGCTTCGTGAACCCAACAGCAGCGGCGAGTTCCACGGGATGATGTGTCCGGTCACGCCCAGCGGCTCCCGCCGCGTGTAGTCGAACTCCTTGCCCGACAGCGGGATGGTCTCGCCGGTGATGCGGTGGGTCAGGCCCGCGTAGTACTCGAAGTACTCCGCCGCGTACTCGACGCTGCGCTCGGAGTCCGACAGCGAGCGCCCGGTCTCCTCGGTGTGTCGCTTCGCGATCTCCGTCTTGCGGTTCCGGAGCTCGGCGGCGATGTCCCGGAGGTAGTCGCCCCGATCCACGGCGTCGACCGTTCGCCAGTCCTCGAAGGCGGACCGTGCCGCCTCGACCGCCGCGGTCACGTCGGATTCGTCCGCGAGTGCGATGCTGGATACCGGCTCGTTCGACGAGGGATCGTGTACCGTCATCGTCTCGGCTGATGACGGCGTCTCCCCGTCGATGAGTAACGCGTACTCTCTCATCAGTCGTCCGACGTTTGATATCCTCACATATAAAAGTTCACCCAACGATCCGTCCTGATCGGCCATCCGCGACGGGCGTCGGTCGGCCCGTTCGGCGACTCTCGGCCGCTCGTCGCCTTCACTCCTGGGTGATGACGCTCCGGATGCCCGTGCCGTCGTCCATCGTCTCGAACGCCTCGTCCAGCCGGTCGAGCGGGTACGTCTCGCTGACGAGCTCGTCGAGCGGCAGCCGGCCGGACTCCGCGAGCCGCGCGAATCTGGGGATGTCGGTCGAGGGGCGCAGCGATCCGCCGACGTTCCCGACGATCCGCTTGCCGCTGGTGAACGCTCCCGGGGGGATCTCGAAGTCGTCGGCGGAGCTCGTCGCGGTCGAGACGACCGTTCCGCCGGGACGCACGGCGTCGACCGCCTGTGTGACGACCGCCGGATGGCTGGTGCACTCGAACGCGTACGCGACGCCGCCGTCGGTGATGTCCCGGATCGCCGCGACGGGATCGGTCTCGCCGGAGTTGACGGTGTGGGTGGCACCGAGCGTCTCGATGAACGAGAGCTTCCCGTCGACGACGTCGACCGCGATGAGGGGGTCGGCACCGGCCAGTTCCGCGCCGAGCACCGCGCTGGTTCCGACGCCCCCGCAGCCGAACACCGCAACGGGCTCGCCCGCCGAGACGTCGGCGGTGTTCGTCACCGCTCCCAGGCCGGTCGTCGCGCCGCAGCCGAGCAACGCGGCCTGGGGAAACGGGAGCCCGTCGGGGATCGTGACCGCGGTCTGCTCGGCGACCACGCAGTGGCTGGCGAACGACGACTGTCCGTAGAAGTGGTTCACCGCCTCGCCGTCCCGGGAGAGCCGCCGCGTCCCGTCCAGGAGCGTGCCCCCCTTGACGACCGACCGGCGCGAACAGAGGTGGGGATCGCCCCGTTCACAGAACCCGCACTCCCGACAGAACGGCAGGACCCAGAGCACGACGCGGTCGCCGACCGACACGGACGTCACGCCGTCGCCGACGGCGTCGACGACGCCCGCTCCCTCGTGCCCCAACACGACGGGATGCGGCGTCTCCGAGGCACCGACGTACCGGTGGTGGTCGGTGTGGCAGACGCCGGTCGCCCGCACGTCGACGCGGACCTCCCCCGGCTTCGGGTCGGCCAGTTCGAGCGATTCGATCGATAGCTCCCGTGGCTCCTCCAGCACTGCTGCAGTGATGCGTGTCATGTCTCCCGTCTCCCGATAGCTTCTCTCACGGGAGTGATTAAAGTATGGGATGGTGGACCGGCCGGCGTGTCCGCCGTCGTTCGTCCCGATCGTTCCGGCGGCTCGACCGTTGCCCTCGATTTCGTTAGGCTTCCTCGGTGACGATCTCGCCGTTCTCCAGCCACAGCGTGAGCAGCTCCGGCAGCGACGTTCGCCGGATCTCGTCGACGACCTCCTCGACCGGATACGGCACGCGGTGGAGGGTGGCCGTCCTCGCCTCGGTATCGATCACGGCGTAGGCCGCGCGCCGGTCCCCGTCGCGCGGCTGTCCGACGCTCCCGGGATTCACCAGCAGCCGGTCGTCGAACCGCTCCGCGTGTTGCACGTGCGTGTGTCCGTGAACGAGGATCGATTCGCCGTCGAACAGGTGGGGTCCGTACTCCTCGGGATAGAGCCGGCCGTCCTGGTCACTCGGCTTTCCGTGAACCAGCTTGACGTTTCCCCCGTCGACGGTCAGTTCCGCGGGCAGGGCGGCCAGGTACTCCATCTCCTCGGCATCGAGTCGGTCGTGCGTCCAGACGCCCGCCAGGCGCGCGAGCTCGCCCGGCCTGAGTCCCGACTCGTCGTCGGTCTCGGGGTCGGCGGCCGTCCCCATCGCGTCGATGTCCGTGCTGATCTTGCGGTCGTGGTTCCCCTGAATGCTGGTGATCCCCTCGGCGCGGAGGGTCTCAAGCACCCGATGCGGGAACGGGTTATACCCCACCGCGTCCCCGCAGTGATAGATCCGGTCCACGTCGGGCATGTCGTCGAGAACCGCCTCGAGGGCCGGCTGGTTTCCGTGTACGTCGCTGATGAGACCGAGTTGCATACCTCGGCTTCCACGCAGAACTATTTAAACCTTCCAACGACGTGTTCCGCTTTCCAACGGCCGTGTCGTTCGGAAACGGGTTCGTCGGGCCGGCGCTCCGTTCGGGACCTTGTTCGACGATGCCGGATTCTTTCGGCGATCCTTCGGAATGGCCGGAACGGATTACTATAAAAGGCTGGGAACCGATCACCGTGTATGGCGGATGGAAACGAACGTTCGGGCACGATCGGCACGTTAGCGAAGGGGTTCCGAATGATCGAAATCATCGAGGACGAGGGACCCGCGACGCTCACCGACGTGGCCGACGAGATGGGCCTCGCGAGAAGCACCGTTCACGACTACCTCACGACCCTGACCGACCTGGAATACCTGGTGAAGAACGACGGCGAGTATCAGCTCGGGCTGAAGTTCGCCCGGCTCGGCACGAACGCCACGGAGACGGTTCGACTCTCCGACACCATCACGCCGTATCTGGAGCGGTTGGCGGACGAGACCGGCGAGACCGTCTGGTTCCTCGTCGAGGAGTGTGGACGCGCGGTCTATCTCGACCACGCGGAGGGCGATCAGGCCATCAAGACGGAACACTTCACCGGCGGGCGCTCGTACCTCCATTGTCACGCGGGCGGGAAGGCGATCCTCGCACAGCTCCCGACGGAGCGCGTCGACGAGATCATCGACGAACACGGTCTTCCGGAAATAACGGAAAACACGATCACCACCCGGGACGCCCTCTTCGAGGAGCTGGAACGCATCCGCGACCGGAACTACGCGCAGAACCACAGCGAGCAGTTGCTGGAGACGCGAGCGGTGAGCGCGGCGATCGTCGTCGACGACGAGGTGCTCGGGGCGATCAGCGTCGGCGGCCCCGCCCACCGGCTCCGCGGCGACCGGTTCGAGGACGAACTGCCGAACCAGGTTATGAGCGTGGTGAACGAGATCCGGCTCAACCACCTGTACTCGTAGGCGGTGCCGTCATCGACATCCGAAAATAACAAGCGTACTCTTGTAATTGTTTGTCGAGGGATTCGCGTGTCGCTGTTGATCGAGACGTCGCCGTTTCCGAGGATGGACGCGTTGCACGACGTCGCGGGCGTGTGCACGTTGCGGCTTGAAATCGGCTCCGGTGGCCGACGGATCCACGAACCCGATCGGCATTACAACAGTAACGTCGTGATGCTCGACTCGAAACACCCTCCGTGAGGAGCGATCGTCCGCATCGTCCCGTCTCGTCACCGGTGACCGACCGTTCAATGATGAAGAACGCGGTGGGTTGCCGGGCGTCCTCCGACGCTCACTCGAAGACGAAGTCGAGCTCGATGACGTTGGCCGCCTTCCGGACGGCCTCGGACAGTTCGGCGTCGCGCTCCCGGTCGGTGAACTCACGTGCGGGTCCCGAGACGCTGACCGACCCGGCCGCGGTCCCCTCGACGAGTATGGGGGCGGCGAGACAGCGCAGGCCGTCGATGCTCTCCTGGGCGTCGATCGCGATCCCGGTCTCCCGGATCTCGGCCAGTTCCGACTCGAGCGCCTCCCGGGAGGTGACGGTGTGGTCGGTGAACGACGGCAGGCCGTGCGTCTCCACGATCGCGTCGACGCGCTCCGCGGGGAGGTGTGCGAGCAGGGCCTTGCCGGTGGCGGTCGCGTGCATGTGCCGACGTTCGCCCCGATTCATCGCGCCATCCGACGCTCCGTTGGCGTTCGCGGCGTGGACGCAGGTGCCCTTTCCTCGCTCCTCGACGACGAGATTCGCTCGTTCTCCGGTTCGGTCCGCCAGATCCTCGACGTGCGATCGGCCGTGTCGATAGACCGGATAGCCCTGTTGCACCGTCGTTCCGAGCCGGAGAAACTGGCCGCTCAATCGGTATTCCCCGTCCGTCTTGTGCAGATAGCCCTGCTCGTGGAGCGTGTGGAGATGCGTGTAGGCCGTGCTCTTCGACAGCGACAGCTCGTCCGCGACCGCGGACGCCCCCGCGCTCTCCAGTCGTTCCAGGGCTTCAACGATGTCGAACGCTCGCTCGACGGCACCGATCGTCTTGGTGGTTCCGGCCATACGCGACTTATATACGGTGTGTTATCAAATACCTTTTCATCGATAGTGAACGTACTGATCGGTGGCGAAGGCGGGCGCCGATCCGGAACCACCGGGGGCCGTCGCGGACCGACGCTGGAATCGTCGCGGTGACTGTCGTCGATCGAACGCGCTCACCGAAGAAGATATATCTCGGGAGCAAGACCTCCGATCGAGATGGGAGAAACCCAATTCGCGTTGCCCGACGTCGGCGAGGGCGTCGCCGAGGGCGAACTCGTCGCCTGGCTCGTCGAGGAGGGCGAGCGCGTCGAGGAGGACCAGCCAGTCGCCGAGGTGGAGACCGACAAGGCGATCGTGGAGATCCCCGCGGCGTACGACGGCATCGTCTCCCGGCTGCACGCCGCGGAGGGCGAGGTCGTTCCGGTCGGCGACGTGATCGTCACCTTCGACGTCGACGCCGAGGGGTCGACCGCCGATGAATCGGCCGGCGCCGGCGACGTGGACGCCACGACCGACGAGGACGCCGCCGGTGGCGCTGCCGCCGGTGACGCCGCCGGTGAGAATGCCGCGGACGCCGAAGGCGCCGGAGCGACCGCCGCCGCAACCGATCGCGTGTTCGCGCCGCCGAGCGTGCGAACGGCCGCCCGCGAGGCGGGCGTCGATCTCGCGAGCGTCCACGGGAGCGGTCCCGGCGGCCGGATCACGGCGGACGACCTCCGCGCGGCCATCGACGGACGACCCGGCTCGACCGGCGATGGCGAACGGACGCGGCCGACCGACGAGGCCGGACGATCGCGCTCGGATGACGAGGTTGCCGGCTCGACCGGTCGGAGGGGGTCGACGGCGACGTCACGCGGGGGCGATTCGAGCGGGACGGCCGACCGGGATCGAACCCTCGCGATGCCCGCGACGCGGCAGCTCGCTCGGGACGAAGGCGTCGACATCGATGCGGTCCCCGCAAGCGACCGGCGCGACGGCGAGGCGTACGTCACGCCCGACGACGTGCGCGCATATGCCGCCGGCGAGACGGGTACCGCTGCCGGTGCCGGGGCAGCTGTTGCTGACGACGTCGGGGAGAGGGGCGGTTCGGAAGCCGGTGCAACCGGGACGGACGCGGACGCCGGTACAGCCGACGCGGACGCGACGCGGCCGGGCGACCGCATCCCGTACCGCGGCGTCCGGCGGACCATCGGGGAACGGATGGCGACCGCGAAGTACACGGCCCCGCACGTCAGCCATCACGACGAGGTCGACGTGACCGACCTCGTGGCGACCCGCGAGCGGTTGACCGCGGCGACCGCCGAGGACGAACCCCGGCTGACTTACCTGCCGTTCGTGATCAAGGCGGTCGTGGCGGGGCTGCGCGCACAGCCCATCCTCAACGCGGAGCTCGACGAGGAGGCCGAGGAGATCGTCGTCCACGATCGCTACGACATCGGCATCGCGGTCGCGACCGACGCGGGGCTGATGGTGCCCGTCGTCGAGAACGCCGACGAGAAGGGGCTCCTCGAGCTGGCCGCCGAGGTTCGCGACCTCGCCGCCCGCGCCCGGAGCCGGACGATCTCCCCCGAGGAGCTGCAGGGGAGCACGTTCACGATCACGAACCTGGGGGCGATCGGCGGCGAGCACGCCTCGCCGATCATCAACTACCCCGAGGTGGGGATCCTGGCGCTCGGCGAGATCAAGCGGAAGCCGGCGGTCCACGAGGGCGAGGTGGTCCCCCGCGACCTGCTGACCGTCTCGATGTCGGTCGACCATCGCGTGGTCGACGGCGCCGACGCCGCACGGTTCACGAACGAGGTAACCCGGTACCTGAACGATCCGGACCTGCTGTTGCTCGAGTAATCATGGTTATGGGAGACGTGACGACCGGAACTGACGTATTGGTCATCGGCGGGGGCCCCGGCGGCTACGTGGCCGCGATCCGCGCCGCACAGCGCGACCTCGACGTGACGCTCGTCGAGAAGGACGCTTACGGCGGGACCTGCCTGAACCACGGCTGCATCCCCTCGAAGGCGCTCATCCACGCGGCGGACGTGGCCCACGAGGCGGGGACCGCCGAGGACCTGGGGATCCACGCCGATCCGGCGGTCGACGCCGTCGCGTTGGCCGACTGGAAGGACGGCGTCGTCGACCAGCTCACCGGCGGCGTCGAGAAGCTCTGCAAGGCGAACGGCGTGACCCTCATCGAGGGCACCGCCGCGTTCTCCGGCGAGCACACCGCCCGGATCGCCCACGGCGGCGACGGCCAGGGGATGGAGTCCGTCGAGTTCGAGCACGCGATCGTGGCGACGGGGAGCCGGCCGATCGAGATCCCGAACTTCCCGTACGCCGAGGAGACGGTCTGGTCCTCGCGGGACGCGCTCGGCGCGGACGCGGTGCCCGACCGGCTCGTGGTGGTCGGCGCCGGTTACATCGGGATGGAGCTCTCGACGACGTTCGCCAAGCTCGGCGCCGACGTGACCGTGGTCGAGATGCTCGACGACGTCCTCCCGACCTACGAGGACGACGTGAAGCGCGTCGTTCGGTCGCGCGCCGAGGAGCTGGGGATCGAGTTCTCGTTCGGCGAGGGCGCAAGCGATCTGCGCGAGGTCGACGGGACCGGGATCGAAGTCGTCACCGAAACCGAGGACGGCGAGGAGTCGGTCTACGGGGCCGACCGCGTGCTGGTCGCCGTCGGTCGCGAACCGGTGACGGACACGCTCGAACTGGACGCGGCCGGCCTGGAACCCGGCTCGGACGGCTTCCTCGAGACCGACGTCCAGGGGCGGACCGACCTCGATCACGTCTTCGCGGTCGGCGACGTCGCGGGCGACCCGATGCTCGCGCACGCGGCCAGCCGGGAGGGGATCGTCGCCGCGGAGGCCATCGCCGGCGAGCCGGCCGCCCTCGACGCGCAGGCCGTCCCGAGCGCGGTGTTCACCGACCCGGAGATCGGGACGGTGGGGCTCACCGAAGCCGAGGCGGCGGCGGAGGGGTTCGATCCGGTCGTCGGCGAGATGCCGCTTCGCGCGAGCGGCCGCGCGCTCACGATGAACGAGACGGACGGCTTCGTCCGGATCGTCGCCGACGAGCCGAGCGGCTACGTCCTCGGCGGGCAGGTCGTCGCCCCCGAGGCGTCCGAGCTGATCGCCGAGATCGGGCTCGCGATCGAGATGGGCGCGACCCTGGCGGACGTCGCCGGGACGATCCACACGCATCCGACCCTCTCGGAGGCCGTGATGGAGGCGGCCGAGAACGCGATGGGGCAGGCGATCCACACCCTCAACCGGTGACTGGCCGCTCCCGTGACCCACGCGGGAATCACCGGAACACATATTACGGTCCTGTTCGACCGTGATCGTAGTCGCATGAACGAACAGTCACGTCCCGAGTCGCCGGGATCGACCGATGCCGACGTCGCAGCCGTCTCGGAACGCGACGTCGACGTCGCCACGCATCGGGTGGTCGACGCCGACGGCTCGGTCGTCGCCCCCGATGCGGTCCCCGACCTCGCGGACGACCGGTTTCTCGACCTCTATCGCTGGATGGTGCTGCAACGAACCTTCGACGAGCGCGCGACGAAGCTCCAGCGCCGGGGGTTGCTCGGCACCTACGCCTCCGGCCGGGGCCAGGAGGCGAGCATCATCGGCAGCGCCTTCGCGCTGACCGACGACGACTGGATCTTCCCGTACGGCCGGGAGGCGGGCGCGCTCCTGATGCACGGCCTCTCGATGCGGGACCTCCTGCTGTACTGGCGCGGCATCGAGGACGCCTCCCGGATGGAGAACGCCAACGTCTTCGGGTTCGCGATCTCGATCGGCTCCCATATCCCGGTGGCGACCGGGACGGCCTGGGGACAGCAACTCGACGACGAGGACGCGATCTCGTTCGTCAACCTGGGGGACGGAGCGACCTCGACCGGGGCGTTCCACGAGGGGATCAACTTCGCGGGCGTGCTCGGCGTGCCAGCCGTCTTCTTCACCCAGAACAACCAGTACGCGATCTCGATGCCCTTCGAGGAGCAGACCGCCGCCGACACGGTCGCCCAGAAGGCGATCGCCTACGGGATGGACGGGATTCGGGTCGACGGAAACGACGTCCTGGCGGTGTACAACGCGGTCGCGACGGCACGCGAGCGCGCCCTCGCCGGCGAGCCGGTCCTGATCGAGGCGGTGACCTACCGGCGGGCGGCCCACACCACGAGCGACGACCCGACGCGGTACCGGGCGGACGAGGAGGTCGAGGAGTGGGAGCGTCGGGACCCGGTCGAGCGGTATCGGTCGTTCCTCCGTGAGCGTGGCCTGCTCGAGGCGGTCGACGAGGAGGCGATCACCGAGGAGGTGAACGAGTTGTTCGACGAGGCGGTCGCGGCGGCCGACGCCTATCCGGAGCGGGACGTCGCGGAGCTGTTCCGGTACGTTCACGCGGAGCCGACCCCCGAGCTGGAGCGACAGCTCGAGGAGTTCCGCGACCTGCTCGAGCGACGACCCGAGATGCACGAGTTCATCGAACACCGGCCCAAGGGGTAATCATGCAGGCAACGATCATCGAGGCGATAAACGACGCGCTACACGAGGAGATGGCGAGCGACGACCGGACCGTGGTCTTCGGCGAGGACGTCGCCGAGTCCGGCGGCGTCTTCCGGGCGACCGAGGGACTGCTCGAGGAGTTCGGCGGGGACCGCGTGCTCGACACGCCCCTCTCGGAGATCGCGATCGTCGGGGCCGCGATCGGGTTGGCCGCCCACGGCTATCGGCCGGTCGCGGAGATCCAGTTCTCGGGGTTCCTCCCGCCGGCGTTCGACCAACTCGTGACGAACGCGAGCCGAATCCGGTGGCGCACCCGCGGGGAGATCACCGCGCCGATGACGGTGCGAACCCCCTACGGCGCCGGCGTCCGTGCGCTCGAGCACCACTCGGAGAGTCTGGAGGCGGCCTACGGCCATCTCCCGGGACTGAAGGTGGCGATCCCGAGCACGCCGGCGGACGCGAAGGGGATGTTGACGAGCGCGATCCGCGACCCCGACCCGGTGTTGTTCATGGAGCCGAAACACGTCTATCGGTCGTTCCGCGATGAGGTGCCGGAGGGGGAACACACGATCCCGTTGGGCGAGGCCGCGGTCCGGCAGGCGGGCCGGGACGTGACCGTGATCGCGTGGGGTGCGATGATGCACAACACCCTGGAGGCGCTTGCGGAGCTGCCGGACGTGGACGCGGAGGTGATCGATCTCCGGTCGATCTCCCCGCTCGACCGGGAGACCGTCGTCGAGTCAGTGAAAAAGACCGGGCGCTGCGTGGTGGTCCACGAGGCTGCCAAGACCGGCGGGTTCGCCGGCGAGCTAATCGCGACGATCAACGACGAGGCGCTCGCGTATCTCGAGGCGCCGGTGCGTCGGGTGACCGGGTTCGACACCCCGGTGCCGCTGCTGTCGATGGAGGATTACTACATCCCCCACCCGCCCCGCATCGAGGAGGCGATCGCCGAGACCGTCGAGTACTGACGTCGGCGACCGCCGTTGTGTGTCGGCCACTTTCGCGTGACGACCGCCGGTATGCGTGGGCCACTCCCGCGTGGCGACCGCCGGTATGCGTGGGCCACTCCCGCGTGGCGACCGCTTCCGTACGGTACCCACTTTTCCACCGAATCGGTCGACTCCGTGTCGGTCGATGAATATAATATTCGTAAGTTATTTATCTGGGGTTTCGCATCGTACTAGTCGGATGCTACCGATAGACTCGTTAACAGGGAGTGCACCGCTCGTCGTCGACACGATACTGAATCCGATCGTCGTGTTGGCGATCGGGATCGGACTCGTGGTGCTGTTCATGATGCGGTTGAACCTGCCGGCGTTTCTCGCGTTGATCCTCGCCACGTTCGGCGTCGGACTCATCTCGCCGAGCGTGGCGCTGGCCGACATTCCGTCGTCGACGGCAAGCACCTTCGGATCGATACTGGGTGCGGTCGGGATCCCGATCCTGATGGCCGCCCTCATCGGCAAGTGTCTGATCGAGAGCGGGGCCGCCGACCGGATCGTTCGGGGATTCCACTCGACGATCGGCGAGGGTCGCGAGGACGTGACGCTGCTCGGCAGCAGCTTCGTGCTGTCGATCCCGGTGTTCTTCGACACCGTGTTCTACCTGCTCGCGCCCATCGCCCGGGCGATGCGGGCTCGAACCGGCGAGAAGATGGGGCTGTACACCACGGCGATCATCGGCGGCGCCTTCGCCGCCCACGCCCTGGTCCCCCCGACGCCCGGCCCGATCGCCGTCGCCGGCGAGTTCGGGATCGACCTCGGGACCGTCATCATCGCGGGGCTGTTGATCGGGTTCCCGACCTCGATCATCGGCGGCCTCGTCTACGGCCGGTGGATCGACGCCCGGATGGACGTCCCGCTCCGGGAGGCGCTCGGCACGACCGTGGAGGACCTCAACGAGACGATGGAACGATCGAACGCGGAGCTGCCGAGTTTCCTCGAGGCGTTCGCGCCGATCGGGCTCGCGGTGATCCTCGTCGCGACGAGCACGATCGCGTCGAACGTCCTTCCGGAGGGATCGCCGGTGATCCCCGTGACGACGTTCCTCGGCGACGCGAACATCGCGTTGACGGTCGCCGCGCTGGCGTCGATCTGGACGTTCTACCGGTTCCAGGAGGGCGACCTCGAGGCGTTCCACGACGAGCTCGTGACCGCGCTCAAGGACGGCGGCAACATCATCGCGATCACGGCGGCCGGCGGCGCCTTCGGCGCGATGCTCGGATCGGCCGGCGTGGGCGATTTCCTCGTGAGCGTGATGCAGAGCCTCGGCGTCGGCCCGCTTGTCACCGCGTGGCTCATCGCCGCCGTGCTGATCGTCTCCACCGGGTCGCTGACCGTCGCGATGATCACGGGCGCGACGATCATGTCCTCCTTCGTCGACCAGCTCGCCGTCCATCCGGTCTACCTGCTGTTGACGATCGGCACGGGCGCCATGTTCTTCGCGTGGCACAACTCCAGCCCGTTCTGGATCATCAACGAGATCGGCGGGCTCGAGCAGGACGAGACGCTCCGCACGTTCTCGTTCGTCGGACTGGTAATGTCGGTCACCGGGCTGATCATCACGCTGATCGTCGCGACGGTGTTCCCGATGGCCTGACCGGCGTCGACGAGGCTCCCGATGATCTGACCGCCCGTCCGACGCGCCCTCCTTCGGCAGTCGAGTCTTATAAGTAGTCGTGTCGCGTGAGATGACCACACATGGACGTCGAGTTCCTATATGAGACCTCGCTCGCGGAGTCGCAGATCGCGACCACCCGCGAGTCCCGGACCGACCACGCCAGCGACTGGGGAACGGTATCCGGCGAGGAGCATCCCCCGGACGTCGTCGTCTGGCCCGAGTCAGTCGAGGACGTCTCCAGCGTCCTCGAGGCGGCCAACGACCGGGGAATCCCCGTCACGCCGTACGCCGCCGGCACCAGCCTCGAGGGGCACGCGGTCCCGGTCGCGGGCGGGATCAGCATGAACATGACGCGGATGGACGCGGTCCTCGACGTTCGTCCCGAGGACTTCCAGATCGACGTCCAGCCCGGCATTCTGGGGTCGGCGGTCGACGACGCCGTGGCCGAACACGGCCTGTTCTTCCCGCCGCTGCCGTCCTCGGGAAAGATCTCGACGATCGGCGGGATGATCGCGAACGACGCCAGCGGGATGCAGACGGTCAAATACGGAGAGATACACGACTGGATCCTCCGGCTCGAAGCCGTGCTCGCTGACGGAACGGTCATCGAGACCGGCAGCAAGGCGAGCAAGACGTCGGCGGGCTACAACCTGCTGGACCTGCTCGTCGGTAGCGAGGGGACGCTGGCGGTGGTCACCGAGGCGACCCTCGAGCTCGCGGGGATCCCCGAGCAGGTCTGGGGCGGGCGGGTCGTCTTCCCGAACCGCACCGAGGCCTCCGCCGCGATCGCCGACGTGGTGCAATCCGGAGTCGACGTGGCCAAGATCGAGCTCATCGACGAGCTGAGCGCGGCGATGGCGAACCGCTACCTCGACGCCGACCTGCCGGACGTCCCGATGGCGTTCGTCGAGTTCCACGCGAACCACCACGTCGAGACGGAGGTCGAGTTCTTCACCGCCATCCTGAACGACTACGACGTCGAGGACGTCGAGATCGCCGAGTCGGGTCCCGAGATGGAGCGGCTTTGGGAGGTGCGCGAGGAGATGGCCTCCGCGCTGAAACACTACGACCCGGACCTCACGATGCTCACCTCCGGCGACGTCACCGTCCCGATCAGCAAGTACGCTGACCTGATCGACCACATCTCGACGCTCGAGGCGGAACACGACCTCGAGATCCCCTGCTTCGGCCACGCCGGGGACGGCAACGTCCACTACACGGTGATGGTTCGTGCCGGCGACGACGAACACCGCGCCCTCGGGAAGCGCGTCGACTCGGCGATCGTCCGCCACGCGATCGAACTCGGAGGAACCTGCACCGGCGAACACGGCGTCGGGATGGGCAAACGGGAGTACCTGCCCGAGGAGTTCAATCGGGCGACCGTCGACGTGATGGAACGGATCAAGCGTGCGATGGACCCCAACGGGATACTGAATCCCGGGAAGATATTCGAGTAGCCATGTGGCCGGAGCACAACGCCGATATCACACGCTCCCCGACCGGCCGCATATGAACGTCGTTCGCGGCGGCTTCGACGTGGTCGATCGCGACGCGCGGGCCACCGCGATCCTGCTCGACCGCTGTGCGGCGTCCGGCGATTCGGTCGTCCGGGTCTGGCGGCCGCCGAAACACGTCGCGTTCGGTCGCCGCGACACGACGCGGGAGGGGTATGCGGACGTCCGGGAGCACGTCTCCGACGCCGGCTACGCGGTCCACGAGCGGGCGGTCGGCGGCCGGGCGGTCGTCCATACGGGGACCACGGTGTCGATCGCCTGGATCGCCCCGGCGGACGACGCCCGGTTCGCGATCCCCGAGCGGTACGATCGGCTGCGCTCGTGGATCCGGGGTGCGTTCCGCGGAACGCGTGCCGAACTCAGCGAGGGGGAGCCGCCGCACAGCTGGTGTCCGGGGGACCACTCCCTGATGATCGACGGGAAGGTCTGCGGCATCGCCCAGCGCGTCACCACCGACTGCGCGCTGACCGCCGCGATCGTGATCGTCCAGGACGTCGACGAGATCGCGAGGCTCTCGTCTCGGATCTACGACGGGCTCGATCTCCCCTTCGACCCGGCGACCGTCGACGGCGTTCGCGAACACGATGCGAGGTTATCTACGGAAGCCGTCATTAATCAGATCGGGTCGGAAATCAGACATTCAGACGATCGTGTGGAACACATCACTGAGGTGATTGACTCGTGATCGACCGTGTTCGATCGTGATCTAACCGTCGGCTTGAGACGCGATCGAAACCGTTCATTCAGCCATTCCATTTAAATAACGATCCAGGAATACGGGCATTTAGACCACCTATTGATGCGTTCGTTCCGAACTACGTTCGAGAAAGGTTGAATCAGACACGAAACCGAGCGGTACTGAGGCTGTTTCGGAAACACAGTGCTCCGACTCTTTCCTTTAAATACACATATCGAATACTATTAATGACATTTATATTTAAATAAGAAAACGATCCGACGGTGATCCCGATCTCGGCGGGTTCGCCATCCGTGATCGGTTCGGGACGCCGGCACTGTGGTCGAGAATGTACGAACTCCGTGGTCTCGGTGTCGCGTGGCTCCGCCGAGTCACTCCGTCACTCGGACGACTTGCTTGCCGATGTTGTCGCCGGAGAACAGTCCGAGGAACGCATCCGGCGCGTTCTCCAAGCCCTCGACGACCGATTCACGGTGTTCGATCTCGCCGCTCGCCACCCACGTTGCGAGCCGTTCGGTCGCTTCCCCGAAGCGGGTCGCGTAATCGGCGACGAGAAGGCCTTCGACTTTCGCGCGCGTCGCGATGAGCAGCGGCAGCTTTCGCGGACCGGTCGGGACGCTCTCGTCGTTATAATGCGCGATCTGCCCGCAGACGGCCACCCGAGCGTCGAGGTTCAGCTTCGTGAACACGGCGTCCGTGATCGGTCCGCCGACGTTGTCGTAATAAACGTCGACGCCGTCCGGTGCAGCCTCCTCGAGCGCAGCGTCGTAGTCGTCGGTCTCTTTGTAGTTGATCGCGGCGTCGAACCCGAGATCGTCGGTGAGCCAGTCGGTCTTCTCGTCCGACCCGGCGAACCCGACGACGCGGCAGCCGTTGCGCTTCGCGATCTGTCCGACGACCGATCCGACCGCACCCGCCGCCCCGGACACGACAACGGTGTCGCCGGGGTTGGGATCGCCGACGTCGAGCAGCCCGAAGTACGCCGTCCGGCCCGGCATCCCGAGCACGCCCAGATAGGCCGGCGGGTCAGCGATCGCGGGATCGACGGGGGCGACCTCACCCGCATCGAGAACGCTGTACTCCGCCCACGTTCCCTCCCCGGTCACGAGGTCGCCATCGTCGTACTGCTCGTCGTTGCTCTCGACGACTTCGCCGACGACGCCTCCTTTCAAAACGTCCCCGACCTCCCACGGTTCCGCGTACGATTCGCTGTCCCGCATCCGGCCGCGCATATACGGGTCGACGGAGAGGTACTCGACACGGACGAGCAACTCACCACCGGCGGGCTCGGGGACGGTCTCCCCCCTGAGTTCGAAACAGTCCGCGTCCGGTTCACCGGTTGGCCGTTCGACGAAGTACCAACTGTGGTTCGTCTCTTTCATACCTCCTTTCGGCTCGTCGCATGAAAGAGACTTCCCATCGTCGGAACCGGGTGGAGATCGTTCTCTACGACACGAATGTAATGCCTTCGTGATGGTTTCGCAGAGCGTGATTCGGATCGAACGTCAGGAGTTGGTGTGAGACGTGATCCATCGAGTATCCGTTTGCTAGCGGCTCCCTCCGAGGGAAGTGGTGCATCCGACAAGTAGCAATACTGAACGGGAGGTCGTCGGCTCTGTCGAAATACTACTTTCCATATGTGTAGTCAAACGAAACTATCGGCGATCCGGCCACCTAAATTATAATATGTATCGTTCAATAGTGATAGTGAATGTCTTCCACAGATATCTGTTACCTTCCGGCGACCGAGATGGCCTCACGGATCCGACGCGGCGACCTGTCCCCCGTGGAGGTCGTCGACGCCCACATCGAACGGATCGAGGCCCACGAACCGGACCTGAACGCGTTCATCACGTTGCTCGCCGAGGAGGCACGCGAGGAGGCGAAGGAGGCCGAGCGGGCGGTCCAAACTGCCGAGGATCTGGGTCCGCTACACGGCGTTCCGATCGCGGTCAAGGACCTGCTCGGGAAGATGGAGGGGCTGCCGCACACCCAGGGCGCGAAACCGCTGGAGAACGTGATCGCTGACGAGACCTCGATCGCCGTCCAACGACTCCAGGACGCCGGGGCGATCGTCGTCGGCAAGACGAACACCCCGGAGTTCGGTCACAAGGGGCAGACGGACAACCTGCTGATCGGCGAAACGCCCACTCCGTTCGATCTCGATCGAACGTCGGGAGGATCCTCGGGCGGAAGCGCGGCGGCGGTCGCCACGGGGATGGTCCCGATCGCGACCGGATCTGACGCCGGGGGATCGTGCCGGATCCCCGCGGCTGCCTGTAGCGTGTTCGGGTACTGTCCGTCCTTCACGCGGGTGCCGCACGTCCACCGTCCAAACATGTTCGTCGCGCCGCCCTTCTACCAGACCGGGACGCTCTCCCGGTCGGTCGGGGATGCCGCGGTGATGCTCGACGTGATGACCGGACCGCATCCCCAGGACCCCTTCGGCTTGCCGGACGACGGCGTCGATTACGTCGCGGCCACGCAGCGATCGATCGAGGGGCTGGACGTCGCATACAGCCCGGATCTTGACGGCTTGTTCCCGGTCGACCCCGAGATCCGGTCCGTGATCGAGGACTCGTTGGGCGCCTTCGAGACGCTGGGCGCGAGCGTTTCGGAGGTGGAGATCGGCATCGAACTGACCTTCGACGAGCTGTGGGACGCCTTTATGGACCACTGGAGCGTCACTATGGCCGGCATCAACGAGGCGACGAAGGCCCAACACGGGATCGACATGTATGGCGATCATCGGGACGACCTCCCCGACTCCGTCGTCGAGAAGATCGAGGACGGACGGCAGCTGGGTGCGCTCGAACTCGGCGCCCAACAGACCCGGATCACGACGTTCTATCGAACCATTCACACGCTGTTCGAGGAGTACGACCTCCTCGTGACGCCCACGCTCTCGATCGAACCGCCGTCCACGGAGTACGTCTCCGGGCCGCCCGAGATCGACGGCCGGGAGGTCCCCGGCGCGTTGGGCTGGTTCCTGACGTGGCCGTTCAACTTCACGGCGACGCCGAACGCCTCGATCCCGGCCGGGTTCACCGACGACGATCTCCCGGTCGGGCTGCAGATCGTCGGTCCCCGGTACCACGACGAACGGGTGTTCTCGGCGAGCGCCGGCTTTGAACGCGTCACCCCGTGGGACCACGCGTACCCGCCGCTGTGAGGAATACGCGGGGATCGCCCCCGCGATGAGCCGGTGCGTTCTCTCGCCCGTCGGACTCCAACCCACGTCCGGATTCGTTCCTGTTCGCGTCTCCCGTCACGGCCCGTTGACTCCACCCTGAATCGCTTCGTCCGATGGGAACTCGTCATAACAAGCCTCGTTCAAGCGAACGGTCACGGGGGTTCCGCTTTCGATCTGTACGAATATGGCGGTCCCGGCGTCCTCAGGAGCGCAGTCCCAGCGTGATCGAGCCGTCCGCGTTCAGGTCGTCGCCGAACGACGCCGTCACGTCGAGACGCGTCCACCGGGCAGCTCACCCCGTCTCCACCGTCGTCCATCCGTCCGGCTCGGCGGCACCGACCTCCACATACTGACGGACCAACTCCGTGTCGTCCGTTTCGATCAGCAGATGGCCGTTATGACGTGAGTCGGTGTAATTGTTGACCGCGAGCAGGAGGGACTGTTGCGGCTCCGAGCGGGTTGCACATCCGGAAACCGCCGCCATTCCGTCCGTCTCTGCGAGGAGGAACCCTCGACGAGTCGGGGTCATATCGGCCGCTTGCGGGGCGAGTGGCATATTCTTTCCCCGCAGTGACAGAGCCGACCGAGAGCGTCGATCGTGTATATGAAAAATCTGATAACGGATACCACACAGAGCTACTGTATGGATGCGGTCAACCCGGCGACGAACGAACGGATCGCGACTTACGAGGCCGATTCGATCGACGACGTCGAGACAGCCCTCTCGCAGGCGGCCGACGCGTTCGAGAACTGGCGGGACGTGCCCTTGCGCGAGCGCCAAAAACTCCTCGCCGACGCCGGCGACGTGCTCCGCAACCGAAAGCGGGAGTGGGCGGAGCTGATGACGCGCGAGATGGGGAAGCCGATCTCCCAAGCCGTGAGCGAGGTCGAAAAGTGTGCCCGGGTCTGTGACCACTACGCCGAGCACGCGAGTTCGTATCTCGCCGACGAGTACCATCCGAGCCCGCCGGGTAGCACGGTCAAGACTCGATACGATCCGCTCGGGCCGGTGCTGGCCGTTATGCCGTGGAACTTCCCGTTCTGGCAGGTCTTCCGGTTCGCGGCGACCTCTCTCACCGCGGGGAACGTGGGTCTGCTCAAGCACGCCTCGAACGTCCCGGGCTGTGCGATGGCGATCGAGGAGGTGTTCCGCGAGGCGGGCTACCCCGAAGGGGTCTTCCAGTCGCTCCTCATCCCGTCGGATTTGGTCGACGACGTCCTCGAAGACGACCGCATCCGCGCGGCGACGCTCACCGGGAGCGGGCCGGCGGGGCGAGCCGTCGCCTCGACGGCGGGTGAGAACCTCAAGAAGACCGTCCTTGAGCTCGGCGGGAGCGACCCGTTCGTGGTGCTCGACGACGCGGACCTCGACGCGGCCGCCGAGACCGGCGCCTGGGCCCGCAACATGAACGGCGGCCAGTCCTGTATCGCGGCCAAGCGCTTCATCGTCCACGAGTCGGTCTACGACGAGTACGTCGATAAGCTCGTTTCCGAAGTCGAAGCCCTCAGTATCGGTGATCCGACGGACGAGGAGACTGACGTCGGCCCACAGGCGCGTCAGAACTTGCTCGACGAACTCCACGAACAGGTCGAGGCCAGCGTCGAGGCAGGCGCGACCGTGCTGACGGGCGGCGAACCGCTGGATCGCGACGGCGCGTTCTACCCGCCGACGATCCTGGGCGACGTTCCGGCAGGGTGTCCGGCCGATAGCGAGGAGCTGTTCGGTCCCGTTGCGGCGGTGTTCGAGGTCGGAAGCGAGGCGGAGGCCATCGAGAAGGCCAACGACACCCGCTTCGGCCTCGGGGCCTCCATCTGGACCGAGGACCGTGATCGCGGGGAACGGATCGCTGCCCGGATTGACGCCGGTTGCACGTACATCAACCAGCTGACGAAGTCCGATCCGCGGGTGCCCTTCGGCGGCGTCAAGGACTCCGGGTACGGCCGCGAACTCTCGGAGGCCGGCATCAAGGAGTTCGTTAATCGGAAAACCGTCTGGATCGAGTAACGGGTACCAATTTCACTCTGCCGTCGGCAGCTCAACAATACATACAGTTCCGGTCGGGGTGTTGTCCTCAACTGAGACGGTCCCTTCGTAGGACGTTACGAGCTTCTCAACCAGATAGAGGCCAATTCCAGTTCCGTCGCTGTCTAATCCTTTCGTATCCTTGCCGAAGATCTCAGATTTCTGATCATCGGGTATGCCCGGGCCGTTGTCCGCGACGCGAACCGTAACAGTCTGATCGGCAGCGTGTGCTGAGACGGCGACTGTCGGTACGTCTTTGTCGTTGTGTTGAACCGCATTTTTCAATATATTTCTGAATACGGAACCCAACAGATCGTCGGCCAGAACGTCCCTCTCGGGGAGTGGCTTGTCGTAGCTGACGTCCGCCCGTGGATACGCTGATCGGACTGCTTCGACTTCGCTGACGATCGTGGCTGCGATCGGGACTCGTGTGAATTCCCGGTCATCCTGCAGCATTACGTCTGCGAGATCTCTCGCCGTTCGTGTGAGTTCGATCGCGTTTGCTGACGAATCGAGTGCGCGATCCATATACTCCCGGCCGTCGTGGTCCCCATCGATATATTCCGTGAGTAAGTCAAGATAACCCGTGACCACCTGTAGATCGTTGCGAATGTCGTGACGAAGCACTTGGTTCAACGTATTGAGTTCATCACGTTGTTCGGTGAGACGTTGTTCGTAGGTTTTCTGTTGGGTAATATCTTGATAGAGCCAGAGATTTCCGCTTCCCTCCGGGAGCGGGTATGGGACGTAGGACCGTGAGAGCGTTCGCCCATCTGCCATCACGAATTCGTCTTCGAGATCGGGTTCCCGACGTTCGAGTAACTCTTCGTTTCGGGTGACGAATCGTCCTGGGTCCGCAAACTGATCCTTCGTATTCTCCGCGGCTTCAGCACAATCGTGCCCGATAAGCGCTTCAGGGGGTGCATCGATGTCGAAGAGGTCGCAAAACGTCTGATTCACGGTGAGAATATCGCGATTCGCATCTTCGACTAACACGCCGATGGGGAGATTCGCTAACAGTGATGACAACACCGTATTCGTCCACGTGAGTTCCTCTTCACGGTGTTTCTTGTCAGTGATGTCTTTATTTATCGCAACGAACCCCTCGATCTCGTCGTCGGCCGTTTTAATCGGGGAGATCGTCTGATCGAGGATGACTTCCTCACCGGCCTTCGTCCGATCGACCATTTCGTGATGCCACGTCTCGCCGTCGAGTATCGTCTCCCAGAGGTCCTGATAGAAGTCGTCATCGTATTCTCCGGAGCTGAGTAACGCTGGCGTCGTTCCGATCACCTCGTCTGCAGAGTAGCCGAAAACCTCCTCAAATGCAGTGTTGACGTACTGAATCGTCCCGTCAATGTCCGTAATATATATCGCATGCCCCGCCTGATTGAGCGCGGCTCGAAGCTGATTCTCCGAGGATGAATTCATAGTACTGCACTGCTGTTCGCTAAGCCACATATATTTTGGCCTGTTGACGGGGGTCGTGTTTAGTTTGTAGCAGTGTGCCAGACGGCGACGGTGTGTACCCACGTTTCAGCTGTGCGTGGAGCGACGTGACTAAACCAGTTTGAGAAGGAAGAGGTACGACGTTTTACTTCACGGAAGACACGTTCGACGCCGTTCCGATTTCCGTGGCGTTCGTCTCTGCAATCGAGGCCATGTCGCTGCAGCGCAGTTTGGAGCTAATCCGCATCATCAACGAGAAACAGTGCCTCACCGACATCGTGTTTCTCACGTCGTTCTCTGAGAAAGATCTCAGTCAATGCAGTCGTATACGTGGAACAGAGCCGAGTATGACGGAATTTATTTGTTGCCGGATCGACGGCAGCGTAGAGCCAATACTGCTGATCAGTGATCCGGATCACACTCTCGTCAACTGCAACCTGATCCGGACTGGTTCCTCCATCAAGTTGTAGATCGGCTTTCTGTACCCAATCGTGAACGGCTTTTCGACCGCGTGTGACTCCCAACTTATCAAGGATAGAGATAGTATTCGAAAGTGAAAGACCAGCAACGTGGAGCCGAATACCAAGCTTCATCGCCGATCGGGATGTTCGCTCGCGCTCCACAAAACCCAAATCGATCCAGTCGCACCCACCGCTGCGGCGTGTGATTTCGGGCAGAGAGCACTCAGAAATCATCTCGCCTCACGTTTCTCCCGTAACTAAACACGACGCCGAATCCAGCTCCGAGAGGACAAGTGATGTTGATTACCGGCCCCTCCGGGGGAGGGGGGTGCGTCCGACAAACGGCAGTAATGAAAGGGTGCTGTAGGCGCTGTAGCCTATTTCTCAGATATAAAGTAAACGAAACGGCCAGTCGTTGAAGACTGCTTCTTGAGCATCCGCGAGCGAACGTCGTGAGCGAGCGGTTTACCGACGGAGCCGTCGAAGACGGCGGAGTCGGCTTTTTCCCTCCAGGGTTTTCGAGGAGTGGTTCCCGAGCGAACGGAGTGAGTGCGGGAACCCGACGTTCACGAGAGCTGTGCTCTCGTGCAGCCCATCAGAAATCTCTGATTTCTGAGGACGATGAAAAAGGTGGCTGTATTGAGCGATTCACACTCCGTATTTGATATCCGTTCTATGACGTCCTTCTCAGAGCGAGCATCTGGATTATACCCTTTACTCAGTAGGGGGAGACACTATTCGGCGTCTTGCCGGACGCACCCCCCTCCCCGGGGTGACGTCTGCTCGAGATCGCTCCAAGCCAACGGTTCGGAACCCGTCTTTCAGGACAATTCCCCGTCACTAAGACAGAAAGACATCTCGGACGCGGGGGTTTTATAAATTGAGTGTGTGAACGGGAGCGTATGAAGGCGTTCGGCAACGAGGAGACCATCTTCGCGGATATGGACGTCCTCAATCCCAACGAGCAGACGTACCAACCGGAGTCGCTGCCGGAGCGCGAGGTCGAACTCGATCAGATCCACTCCGCGCTTCGACCGGCGACGATGGGATCGACCCCGCTCAACCTGATCGTCTACGGGCAATCCGGTCAGGGAAAAACCGTGGGCATCCGACTCAAGACCGACCAGCTCCAGGAATACGCCGACGGCTCGGAGATGGACCTCACCGTCGTCCACGTTCGCTGCAAGGGGATGGACGGGTCCTACCACGTTCTAACGCACCTCGTCAAACGACTTCGGGAGAAGCGATTCGGCCCCGGCGAGGAACTCCCGAGCGGGCATCAGCGGAAGACCCTGCTCAATATGGTGCTCGAGAACCTGGAGGAGATCGGCGGGACGGTGATCGTCGTTCTTGACGAGATCGACGCCATCGGCGACGACGACTACATCCTCTACGAACTTCCGCGATCGAACCCGGACGGGGTTCGGCTCTCGCTGATCGGCATCACGAACGACCTCCAGTTCCGGGAGAACCTCGACGCCGACGTCCGGTCAAGCCTCGGCGAGGACGAGGTTCGATTCGAGCCGTACGACGCGAACCAGCTCCGAAACATCCTCGCACGGCGTGCCGTCGGGGCCCTTCGTGACACGTATTTCGAGGACGACATCGAGGACTACCAGCACCTGCGAAGTGAGATCCTGAGTGACGACACGATACCACTTGCCGCGGCGTTAGGCGCACAGGATACGGGAGACGCTCGCGAGGCGATCCGACTCCTGTTTCGCGCGACCCGGTTCGCCGACGATAGGGGGGAAACGACCGTCACCGAAGCGCACGTCCGTGAGGCACGGGATTTCCTCGAAACGAAGGCCATCGAATCCGGCATTCAGACGCTCCCGAACCAGCGAATGCTCGCGCTGATGGCGGTCACGTATCACGGGATACACGGTGACACACCCGTGACGACGACGCCGATATACACCCAATACAAGACCTTCTGTGAGTACGCGGACGTGAACGCCCTCTCGAACCGCCGATTCCGCGATCGACTCAACGATCTCGCCGACACGAACGTGCTCAACAAGCGGCAGGGGAGAGGTCGTGGCGACGAGAACCAGTACTCGCTCGCCGTCGATCTCGAGACGGCACTCGAAAACCTCCCGATGGAGTCCGAGCGTCTCGGAGACGTGGCGACGGTCCTCCGGGAACAGGGTGGTGTTGGTACTCACTAACTCGATATATGAACTACCGACTCTGTTGAAATATTTATAATCTGACATTCATCAGACTACGTGCTGGGTATAGAGTGATGGTCCTGTATCCGGAAAATCTGACTCACTCTTCTGTCGAAGATCGTTGATATAGCCTCCTGATGGAGGTCTTATTCAGCAGCAAGCCGTCAGAACCGTTGAGTCGTACATTCTCGATCCGTTAAACGTACCATAGAATCACAAGAAGACTCACATCAACAATGTTCTACAAGAGCGTCAAGGAAACAAAAATGGCAGTCCGGAGTGCTAGTCGTCGGACACTGTTGCCGACTCTGGTTGCGGTGCGACCTCGGACTGTGGATAGATGTCCAGAACCCAGAGTTTCATTAGGCCGTAATAGAGGCCGATACTCACCAACATAGCCACGAAGAATGCCAGATCGGGGAATAGGAGCCCAAGCCCCGCAGATATCACATACGTTATCATCGCTGCGGGATTGAAATTCCGCCAGTACGTGTACTGGCCATTGGCATCGTACAACTCATCGAGGTTGAGTTCACGTTTCCGGATGGCGTAGTAGTCCGCAATCATAATTCCCACAATTGGTCCGAGCAGAGCCGAGATCCAGAGCAGGATTGTCGGGACGAGATCTGCGTACTCCCACGGCTGGATGAGCAACCCGACAACCCCTGCAGCGGTTACGGCAGTCGGGAACGAAATTCGTCGGGGGAAGAGATTCACGAACACATAACCCGGAGGAAGGAGATTCTGACCAGTGTTCGAAGCAACCTGCGCGAAGATGACGAACGCTGCCAAAACGAATATCAGGAGGATCGTGTTCCCACCGAACACATCCGCCATAACGAAGATGGGATTCCACTCACCAGTTGCGATGCCGCTGGTCATACCAACGATAACGAAGAACGCCATCGGCGGCACTAAACCGAACAACTGCGCCCATGCACTCCCCTTGTTACGTTCGACCCAACTCGTCTCGCCTTCGGGCCGCTTGAGGAACTGCGTAAAGTCTGCGATATTGACTGCCATTGTAATTTGCGCACCGGCCATAATGGCCACTGCGGAGAGGAAGGAGATGCCGCCTTCACCGCTCGATGAGAAGAGTTCGGCGAAGGTCAGGTCATACCGTTGGATCAGAACCACTTCCATAATGATCCCCGTGATGATGAGGATTGGTGCCGCAACCCAGTCGAACTTCGAGATGGCGTCGATCCCAAGTGCTGTGTTCAGGATTTGGAACAGGCCGAATACCACGATGATCGCCATCAGGTTTGAATATCCGGTCAACGTCTCCATAATCAGGTTCAGTGCAGTAGCACCGAGCCATGTCTGGAACCCGAACCAGAACACAGCCGGGAGCGCCCGAACGAGCGCCGGTATATGCGCCCCTAGATAGCCGAACGGCGCACGGATGTATACTGCGAACGGGATACCATGTTTGAGACCGATATCACCAGTTAAGACGAGCAGTACCCACACGGCAAGATTCCCGACGATAACCGTTACGATGATCATCAGCGGGGACAGTGCTGGATACACCTGTGCGCCGGCGACGAACGAGACAAGCTGCACGTAGAGCCCAACGCTGATCAGGAGAAACCCAAAACTCGAAATGCTTCTGTCCTCAATGGACTTCGGCATAATGTCCTTACCTTTCAGGCTAAGCCCGGCCGCTTCCTCTGCCGTCTCCTCGTGTGAAATGTTGTTGCCACTCATTGGTGTTGATGTAGTCGACTGCTGAATGTTTGTTTCGCGTTGCTACCATCCGTGGGGACGTACTCCCCTACTTTCCCACCAACCGTTGTTCCGTCCTGCACGACGACTTCCCCGCCGACCATCGTGGTCGTTGGCCGGCCGACCATTTGCTTTCCGGCAAACGGAGAGTAATCCGTCGCCATCTGCAGTTGGTCGTTCTTGAGAGTCCACGTCTCCTCAGGGTCAAACACAACGAGATCAGCATCAGAACCGACGCTGATGGTACCCTTCTGTGGATACAGACCCAACATCTTCGCGATATTCGTCGTGGTGAGTTCAACGAAGCGCTCCACTGAGAGCCGTCCTTCCGCCACTGCATCGGTATAGAAGACTGTGTTCCGCGTTTCGACACCGGGCAGCCCCATCGGCATCTTGGTGATGTCATCACGGTACTTCTCTTTCTGCTCGGTGTCGTACCCGCAGTGGTCGCTGTTAACTGTCTGAATCTGTCCTCGGTCAAGCATCTCCCAGAGACGGTCGTTGTTCTCCTGGGAGCGAATCGGAGGACTACAGACGAATTTTTCACCGTCTTCGCGGTTGTAGACCTCTCGTGTTAGGGTGAGATAATGTGGACAGGTTTCAGCAAGGAGCGGTATTTCACGGTCGGCAGCTGATTCCAGCACTCGCTCGGCTTCCTTCGTGCTCACGTGAACGAAGAACGCCGGGCAACCGGTCTCTTCAACGAGATCAGCGATGGTCCACATTGCCGTCGTTTCTGACACGTTCGGATGCGTGTCGGGATGAACCGAGAAATCTGTCTCCCCGGCTTCTACTTGCTGTTGGACTAGATAACCGATTATCTCCTCATCTTCGGCATGGATCAGCGCTAACCCATCGTTCTTTTCGATAGTCTCGAATGCCTCCCGTATCTCCCCATGTGAGACCATCAGCCGGCCCTCGTACACCATAAACATCTTGACTGAAGCAGCGCCACGCTCGATGAGCTCCGGTATCTCATCGAGTGTGGTGTCAGTCACCTCAGTCAGGCAAGCGTGGAGGCCATAATTCGTGAAGACATTGCCATCGGCATTTTCGCGACGCCGTTCGTACGCCTCCAGTGGTCTCTCATCGGGATTAGGAATCGCGAACGGGACGATCGTCGTAGTCCCCCCGTGAGCCGCTGCCCGTGTTGCCTCCGCGAATCCGTCTCGGGTGACGAACTCGCCAAGCGGGATTTTCACGTGAACGTGAGAATCGATGAATCCGGGGAAGACGTACTGCCCCGACGCGTCAATTGTTCGGTCGGTACCGCTGTCAAGAACCCCGGCATCGGAGAGCGTGACTATCTCTCCGTTTCGAAGGCCAATGTCCATTTCCGCTGTTTGTTCAGGTGTGACTACAGTCCCACCCGAAATTACTGTATGATGCACGTTATCACTCTACGTCGGAGATATTCCCGTATATTAATTAAACAAATGGGTGCCGGAAAGGTTCTCAGCATTCGTCTTTTAGATGATTTCAAGCTGAACCCATTCGCCGTGCAAGATTCGCGCATTGTATTTAGCACGCATCTTATATCGGATTCTAAGGCTCTGTTGAAATCCTTAGCAGGTGATAAATTTCCCCCGGTTGTGGTCATTATATAACGTAGACCGATCACTCTGAACGGTCAATACAGGACGATTACTTCGCTGACTATCCTCGTTCGTCGATTTCGATGGATGAGCACGACGGCGTTTGGCTTCTCAACTTTAACCGTGCCTACAATCCCTTCTGTGCGTACTTCGACGTCTACGGGTGCCGCTCATACCTTCGAGAATCATCTTGACGTGTGCATCGAGGCGGGCGAACGCTACGCGGAGTAATCTCACTCACTCCGCTCGCGTCGCTCGCTCCGTTCCCTGCTTCGAATCCGCCCAGCCAGTCCTGCGGCTCACCGTTCGGTTCGCCGCGGACATGGGCTCGGGCGGATTCGAACCACCGACCTCAGCCTTGTAAAGGCCGCGTCATAACCAACTAGACCACGAGCCCGTATCGAGTCGATCGCTCCCGGAGCGGAAAACGGTTTCTTTCCGCGCCACGAACCACGTCCGTGAACCGTCGTCTCATCGCCGTCGCGTTGGTGCTCGTCGCGGCCGCCCTCGGCCTGCTCGCGGTCGACCTGTGGACGGCCGACGACTACGACCGGACCACGGTCGAGATCGAGGACGCGGAAACCGGCGAGCGACTCGCGACCGTCGACGTCCGGATCGCCGACACCTTCGACAAGCGCTATACCGGACTCTCCGAGACCGAGTCGCTCGATCCGAACGAGGGGATGTTGTTCACCTACGCGGAGCCGGGCACCCACACCTACGTGATGCGAAACATATCCTTCGCGATCGACATCGTCTTCATCGACGCCGACGGGACGATCACGACGGCCTACTCGGCCGAGCCCGAGCAGGAGCCCTACACGGGATACGACGGTCACGGCCAGTACGTCCTCGAGGTCCGGTACGGCTACCTCGAGGACCACGGGATCGAGGTCGGGGACCGCGTGGTGATCGACGACTCGCTGTGACACCCGAAACGAACGTCGTGACCGGCCGCAGCCAGCGGCGTGGCCGGCCACCTGGTCGCCCGAAGCGAAGTCTCTTTGCCGGGACTCCGGTAGTGGAAACCGAATGAGTGCTCCGGAGTGGGAGGACGACGATCCCTTCGAGGACCAGCGGGAGGCCGTCGAGAACCCGATGAAGCGGCTGTTCCGCGAGTACGGCTGGACCTACCGCCGGCACGTGATCGTGGGGATCCTCGCGAGCGTGGTCGCGCGCCTTGCCGACCTCCTCCCGCCGCTGATGCTCGGGATCGCGGTCGACACCATCTTCGTCACGGCCGGCCAGCGTGAGGCGGGCGAGGTGCCGCCCTTCGCCGAGCAGATCCCGCTCGTCATCCTGCCGGAGGCGTGGCTTCCCACGACCCAGTTCGCGCAGTTCCGGTTCATCGTCGCGGTCGTCGCCGGCGCGTTCCTCCTCGGGGCCGGGTTCCACTGGCTCCGCAATCGGGGGTTCAACGCCTTCGCACAACACGTCCAACACGACGTCCGGACCGACACCTACGACCGGATGCAGCGGCTGAACATGACCTTCTTCGCCGACAAGCAGACCGGCGAGATGATGTCGGTGCTCTCGAACGACGTCAACCGCCTCGAGCGCTTCCTCAACGACGGGATGAACTCGCTGTTCCGCCTGGCGGTGATGGTGCTCGGGATCGGCGGCATCCTCCTGTGGATCAACCCGCAGCTGGCGGTCGTCGCGCTCGCGCCGGTGCCGATCATCGCGGGGTTCACCTACCTGTTCGTGCGGACGATCCAGCCGAAGTACGCCGCCGTGCGGTCGACGGTCGGCAAGCTGAACTCCCGGATCGAGAACAACCTCGGCGGCATCCAGGTGATCAAGTCCGCGACGACCGAGGGCTACGAGTCCGACCGCGTCGACGACGTCTCCGGGGAGTACTTCGACACCAACTGGGACGCCATCGAGACGCGGATCACGTTCTTCCCCGCCCTCCGGCTGGTCGCCGGGATCGGCTTCGTGCTCACGTTCGTGGTCGGCGGCCTGTGGGTGTTTCAGGGCCCGCCGGGTCCCTTCTCGGGCGACCTCTCGCCGGGGATGTTCGTCGTCTTCATCCTCTATACGCAGCGGTTCATCTGGCCCATGGCGCAGTTCGGTCAGATCATCAATATGTACCAGCGCGCCCGCGCCTCCGCCGCCCGCGTCTTCGGGCTGATGGACGAGCCCTCGCGGCTCGGCGAGAACCCCGACGCCGCCGAACTCGTCGTCGAGGAGGGCCGCGTCGAGTACGACGACGTCACCTTCGGCTACGACGACGAGCCGATCGTCGCCGACGTCGACTTCACGGTCGAGGGCGGCGAGACGGTCGCACTCGTCGGGCCGACCGGCGCCGGGAAGTCGACCGTGCTCAAGCTGCTGCTCCGGATGTACGACGTCGACGAGGGAGCGATCCGGATCGATGGCCAGGACGTTCGGGACGTCACGCTCCCGTCGCTCCGGCGGTCGATCGGCTACGTCGGCCAGTCCTCGTACCTCTTTTACGGGACCGTTCGGGAGAACATCACCTACGGCACCTTCGAGGCCACCGACGAGGCGGTCGTCGCCGCCGCCAAGGCCGCCGAGGCGCACTCGTTCATCGAGAACCTGCCGGACGGCTACGACACGATGGTCGGCGAGCGCGGCGTGAAGCTCTCGGGCGGCCAGCGCCAGCGGCTCACGATCGCCCGGGCCGTCCTCGCGGACCCGGAGATCCTCGTCCTCGACGAGGCCACCTCCGACGTCGACACCGAGACGGAGATGCTGATCCAGCGCTCCCTCGACCGGCTGACGACCGACCGAACCACCTTCGCGATCGCCCACCGGCTCTCGACGATCAAGGACGCCGACACGATCCTCGTGTTGGAGGGCGGCGGGATCGTCGAGCGCGGAACCCACGAGGAGCTGCTCGAGAGCGACGGGCTCTACGCGAACCTCTGGGGCGTCCAGGCCGGCGAGATCGACGATCTCCCGCAGGAGTTCATCGAGCGCGCGACCGAGCGCACCGCGACGATCGATGCCGACGGGACGACTGCGACCGACGGGACGACTGCGGCCGATACCGACGCGGAGGCCGACCTCGACGACTAAAGTCCCCGGCCCCCCGAGTTGGGGTATGCACCTCTCGGATGCGACCTGGACCGACGTCCGCGACGCGACGATCGACGCGGCCGTGATCCCGGTCGGGAGCACCGAACAGCACGGCCCCCACGCACCGCTGGGAACCGACGCGCTCAACGCCGCCTCCGTCGCGACCGAGGCGGCCGACCGGTACGCGACGGCGGACGCACGGGGCGGCGAGGTCCTCGTGACGCCGACGATCCCGGTCGGGATCGCCGAGGAGCACCGCGGCTTCGACGGGACGCTCTGGGTGACCCCCGACACGTTCCGCGCGTACGTCCGCGAGACGGCCGTCTCGCTCGTCCGGCACGGGGTGGAGCGCGTCGTGTTCGCCAACGGCCACGGCGGGAACGTCGACGCCCTCGCGGAGGTCGCCCGTCGGTTCTCGCGCGATCCGGACCACGGCGGCTACGCGGTCGCGTTCACCTGGTTCGACGCGGTCGGCGAGCACGCGAGCGAGATGGGCCACGGCGGCCCCCTCGAGACCGCGCTCCTGCGGGCCACCCATCCCGAGCTCGTTCGCGAGGACCGGATCGAGGCGGCGGCCGCGGGAGCGACCGACCGCTGGGGCGAGTGGGTCGCCGGGGTCAACCTGGCGCACGACTCCGACGCGTTCACCGACAACGGCGTGGTCGGCGACCCGCGCGGGGGCGACCGCGATCGCGGCGAGCGTCTGCTCGAACTCGCGAGCGAGTCGTTCGTGGATCTCCTGACCGCGGTCGTCGACCGCGATCTCGATGCGAACTGATCGACGCTCGTTCGCCGGGCAGTCCGAGCCGTCGCGTGTTTATAAGTTCGTTCGGAGCATCCCTTGGTGGTTTATAAGCAACGACGAGGACGGACCGTCCGATCGCGGTCCGCTCTTCGCTACTCGTTCGCGATCCACGCTCCGGATGCGATCCACGCTCCGGATGCGATCCGCGCCGGATCTGCGACCGGGTCGCTACTCCTCGGCTTCCTCCGCCTCGGCGGCGTCGTCGGCCTCCGTGCTCGTCTCAGCCGCATCGTCCGCGTCGTCCGCGTCGCTCGCGTCGTCCGCATCATCGGCGTCGTCCGCGGCGGCGTCCTGCAGGGCGCCGCGGATCGCCGGCACCGTTCCGGTGAGGTCGGCGACGTCCTCGGCGGCGTCCTCGAGGTCGGCGATCAGGTCGGCGACGTCGTCGATCGCCGCCTCGAGGTCGTCGGCGTCCTCGAAGGCGTCCGCGCGCTCGCCGAGCACGTAGGCCTTCTTCGCCTGCCGGAGGTGGTCGGCGGCGTCGCCGGCGTCCAGGGCCGACTTGAGGCCGTTGAGCATGCCGAGGACGTTGTCGGCCTCCGTCTCCCAGACCGCGTCCGGGTCGGGGAGCTCGGCGCGTGCCGCCTCCAGGTGGCTCTCGACCTCCGCGCGGGTCTCGGCGGCCGCCTCGCCGAACAGGTCGTCGTCGTCGAACGTCGATTGGCTCATACGTATGGATTCACCCCGTCAGCCTTTAAAAGCGACCCCGAAAGCGAAAGTGAAACGTGGCGGGACGACGGCTGTTTCGCGTCGTTCGGCGCCTATCGTTCCGACTCCGCCGTCGGCGCCGGTTCGGCCACCTCGACGACGTGCTCCACGGTGACCGGGTCCGCATACGTGTCGGGTCGTCTCGGCCCCTTATAAACCCGTTCTCGATGACGGAAACAGCCAATGCTTGCCCAGTTCTCGATGGGGATCAGCGCCTCGTACGCCGAGATCCGTCCTTTCCGGACGACCTCGTTGAATTATTTGTGAATTTACATATTGTGGGTGCTGCATACGGCGTACGCGTTTGCCACTGTGGAACACACAGCATACCGGAAGATCGTACATGAATCATCGGGACACATACCGGAGAAGAAAACGCATTTATGTCAGACTTTCCGAACGTAGGGCTACCCCGCAATGAGCACGTCTTCGCGGTCGGATACGGTTCAGAAGACCTTCCTCAAGTATCAGCACCTGTTCGTGTTCCTCGCTCCGCTGCTGTTCGTGGTGAGCGTGTATCTCGTGGCTCCGACGGAGGGGTCGGGAACGGGCTACTGGCTGGAGTACTGGTGGCTCTTCCTTGCCTTCCTCGTCGGCGCCACCATCGTCAATACGGTCGGCATCAGCGGATCCGCACTCTTCGTCCCGTTTCTCATTTTCATCTTCCCGCTCATCGCGGGTGAGACGCTCACGCCCGAGACGCTCGTGAAGGTCGGACTCATCAGCGAGTCGTTCGGCCTCTCCAGTTCCGCGCTCGCGTTCATCCAGTACGGGTTGGTTGATCGACGCCTCGCGCTCACGCTGGTCGCGGGTGGCGTGCCCTTCGTCGTCGGCGGCGCGCTGCTCTCGTTCGTCATCCCCGCGCCGGTGTTTCACCTCCTGCTGGGACTGGCGCTGATCGCCGCCTCGTATCTCCTGTTCAAGGCTGATTTGGGCCACGAGGAACCTGGTGGCACCGACAGCGGTGCCGAGATATCGACCGACAGCGGTGCCGAGGTGTCGACCGACGGTGGTTCGTTGCCGAACGACGCTGACAAACTCGGGCCGGCCGGCGTCGAGATGGACACGCACGGGACCGTCACACGGGTCGACCGCGACGGCAACGACTACAGCTACTCCCACGGGGGGTATCTCGAACGCTTCGCCAACTACAGTATCGGCGGCGTGTTTCAGGGACTCGCCGGCTTCGGGATCGGCGAACTGGGCATCATCTCGATGCTTCGGACCGAGGTGCCGGTGAAAGTCGCCATCGGAACCAACCACATCGTCGTCGCGCTGACCGCGGTGTTGGCGTCACTGGTTCACGTCTTCGGCGGCCAGTTCGTCCCCGGCGGCCACAGTATGAGCCTCGCGTCCACCCCGTGGAACATGGTCGTCTGGACGGTCCCGGCCACGGTCACCGGCGGACAGATCGCACCGTACGTCTCGGCGGCGCTGGACACGAGTTTCATCAAGACGGGCGTCGGCGTGCTCTTTGCGGTCATCGCCGTCGCGCTGTTCGTGATGGCGGCCGGCGGCTTCTAGGTCGGCCGACGGCCTTCGTTCGACGATATACGACGACACGAGGCCCTCACCGACCGCTTCGACGCGGCAATCCATCGCCGCTTGCGGACTGCATCGGAGCCCCCCGGATATTTATTTCGTTCACCGGTGATCGTTCTCGTATGGCACACTATCCCGACGGCCATCTCGGTCACATCAGCGACATCGAACGGGCAGCACGGGAGGAGCGTGATCCGCACCGACGGGCGATGCTGTGGAACTACCTCCACCACGCCGCCCTCGAAGTGAGCGGCGACTGGGAGGACATCTTCGACCCCGAGATGATCGTCGACGATCCGCAGTACGAGATGCATCTCGGCAGTAAACTACCCCACCCTACTCGCTCACGGCTTCGCCGTTCGCTTCGTTGAGGGTGGGGCTTTCGCGTGGACTCCCGTTCTGGCCGCCATCGGCGGAAGGCTCGTAATCGCCATTCACGTTCAATGTCCCGCGATTCAAGCGCACGTTTACGGGTACGCCTCCGCCCGACGACTTTTGCGCCGAGCGGAGATACTTCAGGCCAATATTCTTCGCCGCGTTGTAGTCGGCGTTCACTTCGTAGCCACACTTCACACAACAGAATCGTTCTTGCGTCTGGCGGTTCTCTCGGAGCGTCGTCCCGCACTTAGAACACCGCTGGCTCGTGTACGCAGGACTCACCTGTTCGACCGAGATACCGAACATCTCGGCTTTGTATTCGACGTACTCGAACAAACGTCGGAACGCCCATGCGTGGAATTTCTTGACGTTCGGCATCCGCTCACGAATCCCTGTCAGGTTCTCAAAGGCAATCACGCTACAGCCGTTTTCGACGGCTTCCGCGACGAGTTCTTTCGAGACGGTGTGTAAGAAGTGGTCGTAGCGACCCGTCTCGGTACGTCCAACCGACTGGACGGTTTCGTGAGCTGTCCGCGTTCCACGCTGTTGAAGCGAGCCGCGTCGTTTCTCGAACTCGCGGTGCCAGTGGTTCAACTCTGACCCGTTCCAGAACGCACCTGTCGAGGCAACGGCGACGTTTTCGATGCCGAGGTCAACGCCGAGGACTGTGTTGTGCCCGTCGTTGCCGTCGTCGGCAGTCTCGAACTCCACGTCCGCCTTTGTTCGGACGTGAAGGTAGAACTCACCGTCGCGGTAGTGGAGTTCCCCGCCAGTCACTTCGTAGTCGTCGTTGAACAGGTACTCCGAGTGGGGCGTTTCGCGGCTCTCGTCGGGAAGGACGTACTCCGCAGTGATACGACCTTCGACGGTCGAGAGAGTCGCGTGGTCGTCATTGAACGTCGCACACCGCTTGTCGTAGACGAGCGTCGGCGCGGAGAAGTGCGGCTTCCCCGCGTAGTCGCCTTGCTTCCACCGAGCGACGATGCTCTGTACGGCGTCGGCGGCCTTGTTGCGAGCGTTCTGGACGAGATTCGCTTGGAGACGCGTCTCGGCACGCACATCGTCGTAGGTTTCGCGTTGGAGCTCGGCTTTGCTCGTGGTCTTGTACTCGCCTTGCCACGCGTGGTCGACGACGTAGTTGGCAGCCCACAGGAACTCGGAGATGGTTTCGTGGAGGAGGTCGGCGTCGCTGTCGGCCACGTCGAGTTTGACGGGGACGGTGCGACGTACCTCCATCCGTGTTTCAGATGTAAGCTGTTGTTTTTATATTAGTAACGGTTCGGTAGGGAGTCAGCCAGCCATCGAACGTGGTTGGTGTAGTACCGTGTCGGTTTCCTCTCCGACCTACTCGCTCGCTCCTTGAGGTCGGAGGCTCCACCTTGCATTACGCTGACTAGCCCTTGCTCGCTTCGCTCGTCCGCTGCGACTTTTTTGTTCAAATCTCCGTGGACGCTTTTCACTTCGCAGACTGCTCGCTACGCTCGCAGTATTGCTTCGTGAAAAGCGTCCTGACGGAGTTCCACGCGAGCGAAGCGAGCGTGGAGCTAGTCAGGACGTGAACGGAGTGAGTGAAACGAACGAAGTGAACGTCCTGACGGAGATTTGAACTCCGGTCCCTGGCTCCGCAAGCCAAGAGGATAGTCCACTACCCTACCAGGACTCATCTTCCCGTAGCCGGGAGATACTTAAGATGGTTACGGTCCGTCGGCGTGTGTGGGGTCCGGGAACACGGTCCCGAACACGATCGCCGATCCGAAGCGGGAGCGGTACCCCGGAACCGCGGCGATCGTGACCCACGATCTGCGACGGTGAGGGCCCCGAACGCCCCGGTTCGGCGGCCGGCCGAAGCCACGTCGTTTATCCGAGCGGGGCCCGTGTAGGGGTACAATGACCGATGCCGACCCGACCGTGACCCGCCTGTTCGGCGGTCCGGGCAGCGGGAAGACGACCGCGCTGCTCGACCGCGTCGACGAGCTCCTGCAGGACGGCAGCGTCGACGTTCGCGACGTGCTGGTGGTCTCGTACACCCGTGCGGCCGCCGCCGAGGTCCGCGACCGGCTCGCCGAACGGCTCGACGTCTCCCCGCGGTCCCTCCAGGGGAACGTCTGCACGATGCACGCGAAGGCCTACGAGCTGCTCAACCTCTCGCGGGGCGACGTCGTCGGCGAGGACGACAAATCCGACTTCTGTGAGGGGTATGGGATCGAGTTCGAGGACGAGTACGGCGGCGCCAACCGCCGGACCGCGCGATCGACGACGATCGGCAACAAGATCATCGCGACCTCCCAGTGGCTCCAGCGGACCAACCGCGACGTCGCCGACTGGTACGACGTCCCCTTCCAGTGGGACGTCGAGGAGGTCCGGCTCCCGCCCGAAATCGACCCGAACGCCCAGGAGGGCAACAAGTACACGCCCACGTGGTCGGCCGACGACGACCGGATCGACGTTCCCGAGACGATCCGCGCCTGGCGGGCCTACAAGGGCGACCACGAGCTCGTCGGCTTCGCGGACATGCTCGAGCGCGTCGCGCAGCGCTCGCTCGTCCCGAACGTCGACTACCTCGTGATCGACGAGTTCCAGGACATCACGACCCTCCAGTACGACGTCTTCGAGGAGTGGCTGCCCCACGTGGAGACGGCGCTCATCGCCGGCGACGACGACCAGGTCGTCTACGCCTGGCAGGGCGCCGACCCCGACCTCCTGCTCGACACCGACGTCGACGAGGACGTCGTCCTTCCCAACTCCTACCGGCTTCCCTCCCGGATCCTCAACGTCGTCAACGCGGAGATCCGCCACATCGACAAGCGCCAGGAGAAGGACCTCCGGCCGCGCAAGGAGGGCGGCGTCGTCGAGGCCATCGAGAGCCCCTCGATGCTCGAACTGGTTCGCAACGTCCGGTACACGATCGACGACGACGACGGCAGCGTGATGTGTCTGTTCCGGGCGCGCTACCAGATGTTCGACTTCATCGACGAGTTCATCGACCACGGCATCCCGTTCAAGCTCCTCACCGACGGCCGGATGTGGACCGACCGGCTCACCGACTACGTTCGGGCGGTCGAGAAGTACAACGACGACGAGCCGGTCTCGGGCCTTGAGGCCCGCCGCCTGGCGGACATGCTCCAGGAGTCGACGTTCGGCACGAACGAGCGCGACGACTTCTACGACTACCTCGACGACCGCGAGGAGGCGGCCGACGCCGACGACATCACGCAGCTAGAGATCGCGCCGGAGACGATCGCCGAGTACGCGCCGTTTATGCCCGACCGAGCCAGCGCCAGCGACATGGTCCGAAAGGTGACGAGCTTCCAGCGGAACTCGGTCGAGGCCTACTTCGACGGCGACTACCAGGACGTCGCCCCGAACCGCATCCGGATCGGGACGATCCACTCCGCGAAGGGCCGGGAGGCCGACCACGTCTTCGTTTCGACGGACCTCACCGAGAAGGTGGTCGAACAGCTCGCCGCCTCCGTCGAGGACCCGACCGACGTCGAGGGCGTCGAGGAGTTCACGAAATCAACCAGCCCGGTACCGGTCCTCACCGACAACGAGCGCCGCGTCTTCTACGTGGGAATGTCCCGCGCCCGCGAGCGGCTCGTTGTCCTCGAGAACCTGATCACCGGCGCGCCGACGCTCCCGGTGAGCGTCCTGCTGTTCAACGAACTCCGGGAGGAGCCCCCCGACGAGCTGATCGAGGAGGTCCAGGCGGAGCTGGCGGCGCCGGAACCCGAGCCGTGACCGGCGACGCCGACCCCGATGCACCGATCGTGACCGACCTCTCGCCGATCTCGACGCGACTCCGGGATCAGGGGGCGGACGCGCTGGTCGTCGTCGGCGACCGATTCGACGCTGACCTGCAGTACCTCGCCCGGCTCGGCGCGTTCGAGGCCCGGGCCGCGGCCGTCGTGACCGCCGACGAGGCGGTGCTGTGCCCGCCCGCCGAGCCCCGACCCGGGAACTCGACGGCTGCCGCCGGACGGTTTCGCGAGGCGTCGGGGAGCGACGCGCTCGATCGGATCGTTCGTTCGACCGGTGCGGACGGCGGCGCGCCGGTTGACGCACGCGCGCCCGTAGGCGAACGCGCCGCCGCCGCGGTTACGGAGCTCGCCGGACCGAACGCCGACGTGGTCGTCCCGCGGGACCTCCCGCACGACGCGGCGGTCTATCTCGAGCAGGCCGATCACGGCGTCCGTTCGACCACGGTGGTTCGGGACGCCCGAGCGGTCAAATCGGACGCGGAGATCGACCGTCATCGAACCGTTCAGTCCGCAGCCGTGGCGGCGATGCGTGCGGTGACGTCGCTGCTTGCCGACGGCGACGTCACCGGGTCGTCGCGGGAGCTCCGGTGGCAGGGGTCTCCCCTGTCGACGGAGCGGCTCCGGCGGGAGGCGAACGCGGCTCTGGCTCGGGCCGGCGTCGATCCCGGCGAAAATACGACCGTTCGGGCGGCGGCGACCGATACCGGCGCCCTCCGCGCGGGCGACCTCATCACCGTCTCGTTCGCGCCGCGGGGGCCGGCGGGCTATCACGGCGCGCTGGCGCGAACGGTCGTCGTCGACGGTGACGGCGGTTGGCAGCGGCGCGCACACCTCGCGGTCGAATCCGCGCTCGAGGCCGCGGTCGAGACGGTCGATCCCGGCGATCCGGTTTCGCTGCTTCGCGAGGAGGTCGCCGCCGAGATCGGCGCCTACGGGTTCGATCCGACCCTCGGGGACCGGACGACCGGCACGACCCACGCCGGCGGGTACGGCGTCGGACTCACCCGGCGGGAGGCGCCGGCCCCTGACTCGAGCACGCCGCTCCGGGCCGGCACCGTGCTGGCGGTCGAGGCGGGCGTTCGCGACCCCGGCCACGGTGCGGTCCGATTGCGGGATCTCGTCGTGGTTTGCGACGCGACGGTCGAGCGGCCGTGTGCGTGCCCGACCGCCCTCGCACCGGATCGATACTAACGCGAGAATTCTATCGGAGGATCCTATCGGGGCTTCTACCGGTGGATTCGAGCTACTGCGACGGGGATTCGGGCGTTCTCGCGGGCCGCTCCGCGGTCGCGTTCTGCCGTCGGAGCGTCCGTCTGAGACCCAATTCCGCGATGGCGGCGCCACGCTCCGCGATCCGCCGCAGCCGGGACAGCACGGTCCGCAGCACCGGCGCGCCCCGGTCGGCCGTGGCTAGTCGACGATCGAACGCGTCGATCGTCTCACGCGCTCGGGCCTCGGCTGTGAGTGCCTGCTGCGCCGTCTCGGCATCCTCGTCGCCGACGACGACGCTCACCCCCTCGGACACGATCGACCGGACGTCGGCGGCGATCTCTCGGGTCTCGGCGAGCCGGGACTCGGTCGGCGGATCCTCCATCCGCGCCGCGGCCGCGGCGACGTCGGCGGCGGCCTCGCGGACGCGTTCCAGCTCGCGCATCGCGGTCCACGACTCGAACAGCGCCGACCGGGATGCGCCGATCGCGTCGGCCGCCTCGAGGTCGGCCATTCCGAGCGTGACCGTCCGGTCGATCATCGCCGAGAGGCGCGCGGCGTGGTCCGCACGCTCCGCGACGGTCGATCGGTCGCCGGCCGTCGCCAGCGATTCGACGGCGGCCCGCTGCGTCGCGTCGACCACGAACGCGAGCTGACGGACCGACTGGGACACCGAGACCTCCCCGGGATCGAGCAGCATCCGCACCGCGGTTCCGCTCTCCGACGTCTCGGTGGTCGATGTCTCGGCCATCGACGTCCCGATCCGACGCCGGAGGACCGACTCGATGGCGCGCCGGTGTTCGGCCCCGAGCGGTTCCTCGTGGTGCAGCTCCACCGTCCGCACGCCGGCCGCGTAGGCCGCCCGAAGCGTGCCCGCCAGGGACCGCGGATCGAGGGCCGCCGTCCGAACGGCGGGACCGCTTCGGACGTTCGTGCCGATCCCGTCGACTGCCTCGCCCGGGTCGCCCGTCCCGTCCCGGTCGTCGCTCCCGCGCGGCGCCTGGATGGCGAGGATGCCGTCAGTGTGGCGATGCAACGTCACCGTGTCGCCCGCCGAGACGTCCTCCGCCTCGGCCCACTCCTTCGGCAGCGAGACCGTGTACGTTCCGTTGCCGACCGTCTGTACTTTGCGTGTTTCCATCGGTTCCTCTCAGTAGATCAGCTCCGGATCGCCGTCGATCATGTACAGCGTTCGTGCGGCGACGTTCACGGCGTGATCGGCGATCCGTTCGAGATCACGGATCGTCAACAGCACGCGCGAGACGTCGTCGAGCAGTCGCTCGATCGCCCACGGGTCGTCGTCGACGTTTCGTTCGATCAGGCCGCGGGTCACCGTCTCGCTGGCCCGCTGACACAGACCGTCGACCTCGTCGTCGTCGGCCGCGATCCGACGACATGCGGCGGCGTCCTCGGCGGCGTACGCCTCGAGGCTGCGGTCGAGCAGCGACCGAACCGCCTCGCCGATCGCGTCGATGGCGACGTCGGGCTCGAGGGTCCGCTCCGCGGCGCGTGCGTACCGTGCCAGGTTGACGGCGAGGTCGCCGATCCGCTCGAGGTCGGTGCTGATCTTGAACGAGGCGGTGACGAATCGGAGGTCGCCGGCCACCGGCTGCTGGAGCGCGAACAGGTCGACGCAGTCGGTCTCGAGCGCCAGGTACCGCTCGTTGATCTCGGCGTCACCCTCGATGACTGCCTGCGCCGCGGACTCCGATCCGGTCGAGAGGCTCTCGAGAGCCGTCTCGAGCTGTGCGTCGACGTGCTCGCCCATCTCGAGGACGTCGTCGCGGAGCGCCTCGAGGGCGTCCTGGTAGCGTTCCCGTGGCATTCGATCACCCGAACTTGCCCGTGATGTAGTCCTCGACGCGCTCGCTGTGGGGGTCCTCGAACACCTGGTCGGTGTCACCGTACTCCACGAGTTCGCCCCCGGTGAGGAACACGGCGGTCTGGTCGGAGATGCGCGCGGCCTGCTGCATATTGTGCGTGACGATGACCACCGTGTACTCCTCGCTGAGCTGCTCGATGAGGTCTTCGATCTTCGCGGTGGCGATCGGGTCGAGCGCGGAGGCGGGCTCGTCCATCAGGATGACCTCCGGATCGACCGAGAGACAGCGCGCGATGCAGAGCCGCTGCTGCTGGCCGCCCGAGAGCCCGAGCGCGTTGTCGTCGAGACGGTCGTTGACCTCCTCCCAGAGGGCCGCATCACGGAGGCATTCCTCGACCAGCCGGTCGCGGGCCGCCGCGTCGCTGCGTCCGAGCAGCCGTGCGAGGAGCCCGGTCTCGATGTCGCCGTGTTTCTCCGGACCGTACGCGATGTTCTCGCGGATCGACTTCGGGAACGGGTTCGGCGACTGGAACACCATCCCGACCCGCTTTCGAAGCTCGACGAGGTTCACCCCGTCCTGGTAGATCTCCCGTCCGTCGATCCGCACCGACCCGTCGACGCGAGCGCCCTTGATCCGGTCGTTCATCCGGTTGAGACTCCGGAGAAACGTCGACTTTCCGCAGCCCGACGGCCCGATGAGCGCGGTGACGCTGTTCTTCGGGATCTCGATCGATACGCCCTGCAGCGCATGGTCCTCGCCGTAATGGACGTCGAGGTCCTCGACGGCGAACTTCGCCTCGCCCTCGAACTCGTACTCACGCCACTCCTCGCGTACCTGCTCGTCCGTCTCGCCGGCCGTGGTGTGGGTCGCCGCGTTCTCGGACTCGTTCGTCCCGGTCGTACCCCCCGTTTCCGTTCGGTCCGGTTCCTCCGTTTCCGTTCGGTTCGATTCCTCCGTTTCCGTTCGGTCCGGTTCCTCCGTTTCCGTTCGATTCCGTTTCTCAGTCGTCGCTGGTGTGGTTTCACTCATGTCGAAGTCGCCTCCGGAAGTAGTATCGCGCGCCGATGCCGACCGCGTAGAACGACAACACGACGAGCAGCAGCACGAACGCCGTCGCCCACTGGAACTCGGTCGGGTTCGAGACGTTGTCGCCCAGCCCGACGCCGGCGGTGATGAGCGCGTACAGCTGGAACGGCAGCGCCGTGGTCGCCTGCAACAGTTCGGGGTTCGTGACGAACGGCGGCTGGGCGGTGAACGCGAACCCGCCGATGACGTCGGCCGCCCGGTCTCCGGACACGAAGGTTCCCCCGGTCATCGTCAACAGGATGGGCGCGGTCTCGCCGGCGATCCGACCGACGCCGAGAATGACCCCGGTGACCATACCCGGCAGCGCGGCCGGCACGACCACGCTGCGGATCGTCCGCCACTTCGAGACGCCGAGCGCCGCGCTGGCGTCCCGATACTCGTCGGGGACGGCCAACAGCGCCTCCCGGCTCGTGATGAGCACCAGCGGGAGCAGCATAAACCCGAGCGTCAGCATCCCCGAAAGCAACGACTTGGTTCCGCCGAACCGGGGAACGAGGAACGTGAACCCGAACAGCCCGAAGACGATGCTCGGGGTGCTCCAGAGTCCGTTGGTCGCGACCTCGACCAGCTGGGTCAGTCGGCCGCGCTCGGCGTACTCGGTCAGGAACACCGCGGCGCCGACGCCCAGCGGGACCGCGAACGCGACCGCGCCCACGACGAGCCAGACCGTGCCGACGATGGCGGGGAGCACGCCCTGGAAGTCGTTCAGCAGCGAGACGCCGTTCATCACGAACGGGATCGAGACCGGAAGCGCGACCGAGATTCCGAGGATCGACACCGTCGGTCCGGACCCGGGTCCGACCGCGGCACCGGTCAGCAGCCCCGGGATCCCGCGGACGGCGGTGAAGGCGATCAGCAGGAACAGCACGCCGATGATGGCGCTCGCGTTCACGTAGATGAGGAGGTACGCACCCATTCGCCGCCCACGAGCGCCGAACCCGCCGTACGCCGCCGCAGCCGCCCAGCCGGCGAGCAGCCCGCAGCCGATCGTCGCGATCGGGACGACGAACGTCGCGGTCAGCGACGCCTGCTGTTCGAATCCCAGGTCCCACACCCACGACGGGCCGATCGTCCCGGCCAGGAACGTTCCGCCGACGACGATCGCCACTGCACCGGCGGGGAGCGTCGCCCCGACGTCCTCGCGGGCGGCCGCCGTCGTCACGAACGCGGTGCCGCCGGTCACCGCACCTACCGGGATCCACGCGATCCCGTCCCCGAACGTCGCCGACGCCGCAACCGCCCCGAGCGTGAACCAGATGCCCGAGAACGCGACGGTCGCGACGAGCCCGGCGTTCGGGCTCGGCTCCGTCTCGACGTATCCGAGCGCCGACCCGACGCCGAGGCCGATGACCGCCGCGCCGAGCGCCACCAGCAGTCCGCCGAGGACGGTCACCGCCGGGAGGCCGCCGACCGTGGCGTCGATCGAAACGAGGTCGAACAGCGACGCGATACCGACCGCGATCAGGGTTATTGCGACCGCGATCGCGACGCCGGCGATCGCCTCGGGACGCGAGGCGTCCCCGCGGATCAGGGGCGTTTGCGTCGCCCCCGCCATCAGACCTCACCCCCGAGCTTCCGATGCATTCGCCACTCGATGTACTGCGAGCCGATCGAGATGGCCAGGACCGTGATGAACAGGATCACGCCGGCGAGAAAGAGGGCGTCCATCTGGAGCCCGTGTGCGTTCCCGTAGTTGTTCGCGATCAGCGAGGTGAGCGTCTCCTGGCCGTAAAAGACGTTGTACAGCGGTTTCGTCAGTTGCGGGACGCCGCGAAGCATCACCGTCGCCGCCATCGTCTCGCCGATGGCGCGGCCGACGCCGAGCAGAACCGCCGCCGAGACGCCCGAGAAGGCCGCCGGCAGCGTGATCGACGTCATCGTCTGCCAGTCGGTGGTCCCCATCGCGAGCGAGCCGCTCTTCATCGACTCGGGAACGCTGCTCAGGGCGTCCTCGGCCACCGAGACCACCGTCGGAAGTGCCATCAATCCGACCACGATGCCAACGAAGAGGTACGACCCCTGGCCGGTGGTCCGGAACTGGTCGCTCGCCCAGGGGCTCAGGATCGTGAACCCGATGAACCCGTAGACGATCGACGGGATGCCGGCGAGGATCTCGACGCCCGGTTTGACGAACTCACGGACTGGACCCGGCGCGATCTCCGAGAGGAACAGCGCGGCGGCGACGCCGAGCGGGGCGGCGACCGCGGTGGCGATCGTCGTCACCATCACGGTTCCGTGGATCATCGGAACCATCGAGTACCGTATGGGCTCCGCGACCGCGTCCCACCGCGTTTCGGTGAACAGTCGAAGTCCCGGCACCGGGACGCCGAACACGGTCGCGGTCCCGTAGCGGATCACGGGGATCGATTCGACGGCGATGAACACGGTGATCAACAGCAGGATGAGCACCGTCGAGACCGTCATCGCGAAGGTCAACACTCGAGCGGTCAGTCCCTGATGCCGTATCCAGCCGACGCCGGCGGCGATGAGGAACGCTGCGAAGGGGAGGGCCGTAAGCGGCGAGGCCAGCAGGAACCCGACGAGCGAGGCCAACAGCGCGACCGTCATCGTCCCGACGGTGACGATCGCGGCGGTCGAGGACTCCTCGTGGAACGCGCGAAGCCGGCGTCGGACGCGCCGCACCCGCTCGTCGTCGGTTCGTGTGTCGGTCGTCCGCGTCATAATGAATGCATTCGTATAAATATCGATGTGTCTCGACGGGTCAGTTCACGGCGGCGTTACGCCGGGTCGGGCAGCTTCCCCGCTTCGGACTCGATGTCGGACGTTGGCAGCGGGATGTAGTTGTTGTCCTCGACGAAGACGGTCTGTCCGAACTCGGTCAAGAACATGTTCAGGAACGCGCCCTCGCGACGGTCCGTTCCGCTCGGGGTCGCGTCGGTGACCTTCGTGTACATGTGAAGGTCCCGGTTGAGCGGGTACTCGCTGTCGAAGATCGTGTTCTCGGCGTCCCGGTCGGGCTCGTAGACCGTGCCCTCGAAGTCGATCGCGATCGGCTGGACCGCGTCGCTCGTGAACGCGAGCGCCATGTACGCGATGGCGCCCTCGTTGTTCGCGACCGCCTCGGCGACCTGCTGGTTCTGCCCGAACCGGGTGTCGACGCCGGACATCGACGCCGAGGCGTCGCCGAGCATGTTCAGTCGGAATGAGGTGTCCGTCCCCGACCCCTCGGCGCGACCGATGGCGTAGATCTCCTGGTCGGGGCCGCCGACCTCGGACCAGTTCGTGATCTCGTCCTGGTAGATCCCGCGGATCTGCTCGCCGGTGAGCTGCTGGACGCCGTTCTCGTACACGTCGCTGCTCACGACGACGGGCTGTCCGTCCCGGCCGACGACGTGGTCGACGAACTGCTCGTCCGCCGCCGATTCGCTGATCCCGAGTTCCGCCGTGATCGGTCCCGAGGAGTTGCCGATGTCGACCAGCTCGTCCCGCACCGCCTCACAGCCCGTTCCGGAGTGACTCAGGCTCACCGTCGTGTTGTACGGGGGATTCGACCGCTGGTCGGTCGGTTCAAAGCCGAACTGGCTGGCGAAGTAGTCGGCGAGGTACATGTCCGTCTCGATCTCGTCCCAGCCCGGAACGGACGTCTCGTCGTTCGAGCCCCAGTACTCGCCGTCGCTCGGCGGCGCGTTCGCGTTCCAGTAGGAGCTGCCCGTGTTCGAGATGGGATAGACCGTCGAGGACCCCTCCGCGGTGAGCAGCGCCGGGCCGTTCCCGTCGTTCGTCTCGGTGTCGTCGCTGCTGCCGCCGTTTCCGTCGCCATTACCGCCGTTGCCGTTCCCGTTGCCGCCGGTCCCGTTCCCGCCACCGTTCCCGTTGCCGCCGGTCGTTCCCGTGCTTCCGCTACAGCCAGCCAGTCCGGCCGACCCGATCGCACCGGAGGTGACCAGGAACTTCCGCCGTGATACGCCGGTTTCAGCCCAGTTACGGTCTGACATCACCAGTACGATCAGGCGGTCCTTGTAAACGGGTTTATATTTCTGATATGTCTTCGTCAGTATGCATCCCGAGTCGAGCATACCGCTCCGAAACCCCACCGATCGGTACGATCCGGTATGACTGCATAGCGACCCATCCGTTCGGATACCTATCGATACGTTCGGATACCTATCGATACGTTCGGCTCCCGTCAGATATGGGTGGCTCGGATCGCTATATAGTCGATCGTATCGCTACCGGGAGAAACGGACCACAACGATCGGTTCTGACGGAAGGTATACACGACGGGGCGGGAAACCCCCGTCCGTGACCGAGACAGACCGTCCCGATCCGGCCGTCGCCGATCCGACTGCCGCCGACACGGCATCGACTGCGGAGCCGCTCCTCGATCACGACCCGGCCGTCGAGTCGGTCGCCGCGGCGGTCGCCGACGGAACCGACCGTGAACCGGCTGCGATCCGCCGGGATCTCGACCCGTTCTCCGACGACGGCGTTCTCACCCGCGATGCGGTTGCGACCACCGTCTCGGACGTCTCACAGATCCTCGCCACGGCGGAGACGCGCGTCGACCTCGCCGCTCGCGCGGTCGACGACGTTCGGGCAACGGCCGATCCCCTGGCCGACATCGACGTCGTCCACCATCGGTTGCGGGCGCTCGAGCACCGCCTCGCCGCCCTGCAGCGCCGCACCGTCGAACTCGGCGAAACGGTCCATGCCTCCCGTAATCGGCTCGACACGCCCACGGCGATCCACCGGTCGGCGGTCGAACTGCGCGAGACGGCGGCCGACGCACAGCGCGTCGTCCGGGTGGCCGACGATCTCGCGTCCGACGTCGATGCCTTCGAGTCGTGGCTCGAGTCGCCCGCCGAGCGTACTGCGGCGCTCGCGGCCGACGTCGACGCCCTCGAGGAGGCGCTCGGGGAGCTGTCGACCACGGTCGAGCGACTTGCAGGATCGTCGGGTTCGAACGGCGAGCAGGCGCCGGCACAGGCGTGGGTCGACGCACCGGCACAGGCGTGGGTCGACGCGGTCGTCCACACGCGCGTGCTCGAGCTACTGGTTACCGACCTTCGGACGGAATCGGCCGACCTCCGGCGCTGGGCCGACCGGGCGGATGCGTCGGTTCCGGCGCCGCTCCCGTCGCGGATCGACGCCGCGGACCGGCGGCGTTCGACGCTCTCCGCGACGCTGTCGGACCTGGCTGCGCCGGACTGGCGCGACCGGTTCGCGGATCGCCTCGAGGCGACCGACCGGGCGCTGGCCCGGTTCGATCCGCCCGTCGCCTGGGATCGAGTTCGAGAGGCGATGGCGGAGATCCCCGAGTGAAGTCACGTTCGGCTGCCCGCCACGGCGCGGCAAGCGTCGCGTCTCGTTCCAGTGGTCTCCGATCGCGCGGTCTATATAGTCGATCGGACCGCTCGGATCCGGGAGTATCGCTCCGCGTGACTCAATAGGGGTCTTATAAGCGTTTAATCCCGTGCGGCGGTCGTGTCGGCGTATGGCAACCGGATCGGCGACGCGACCGAGCGACGATCGGATCGGCGACCGGCTCGCGGCCCTCCGGCGGGCGGTACGCACCGAGCGCCGCCGCGTCGCCGACGAGCGACAGGCCTTCAACGCCTTTCGAAAACGCCTCGCCGACGTGGAGTCCCGGACGGCAGCCCTGGCGCCGGCGGCGACTCCGCTCGTGGGGGAGCGGGCACGCTCCGTCTCGACGCCCGGGCTGTGTGCGGTGCGCGACGCCTACGAGGAGACGGTGATGAGCGTTCCACACTACGTCGAGGATTACGACGACACCTATCCCGAGAGCCTCGCGGCCGAGTTCGGCCGCGAGCTGTCGGCCACGCTCACCACGGGGACCGCCTTCGATCCCGCGATCAAGCGGGAGCTCCAGCGCGCCGTCCGCGACCGTTGCGAGGGTTGTGCCGCGGTTCTCGACACGCTCGACACGGAGGCAGCGTCCCTTGCGGACCTCCGGGAGTCGCTTCCGGAGTTGGCTCGCGACCTCGGGTGCCTTGAGAACGACCTCGAGCACCTCGAGAACGACCTCGAGCACCTCGAGAACGACCTCGAGCACCTCGAGAACGACGACCTCGAGGCGATGGGTTTCGGCGCGCTCGAGGCACGTCACGCCCGGGCGGGCGCGTTGCGCGACCGCTGTGAGACGCTCGCCCGGGAGCGGCAGGCGACCATTCGCCGACAGCGCCGCGACCTCCGCGTCCCCGGCGAGACGCCGGACGTGCCGCGGTACCTCTATGACGACCACGAGGCGACCTATCCCGTGCTGGCGACGATCGCCGATCTGGCCGACCGGACCGCGTCGATCCGGTCGCGGATCGAGACGGCGATCGCGAGGTGCTGACCGCCGGAGAGTGCTCGCGGAGAACGAATTCGGAGACGCGCACCGTCCGCCGGTGGGATGCACATCGTCCGCTGATGGGATGCACATCGTCCGCCGATGGGATGCACATCGTCCGCCGATGGGATGCACATCGTCCGCCGATGGGATGCACATCGTCCGCCGACCGCCGTGTTCGTCACTCCTTCGCCGATCGGTCCACGTCGGCCGGGTCAGCGGCTCCGTCCGTCGGGTCTTCGGCGTCGGCTCCCGCGTTCTGCAGCCGACTCGGAAGGAGTCCACCAACCAGTCCGCGGAGGATCCGTTCGGGATCCAGAAAGTACTGCGGGAGGACGACCATCGCGACCGCGACCCCGACCATCGCGACCCCGACCGCCGTCTCGCCGTCGAGGGCGCGCATCACGCCGTAGTTGGCCACCGGGATCGCGAAGATCAGCGTGGTCGCCAGCCCGATCGTGTCCAGGATCCCGAGTCGCATCGCCGATCGGTAGTCCCCGCCGGGTTAAAAGTCGCGCGGCGAGTGCCAGAAGAGGCCGTCCGCGATCAGCAGGCCGCACGCGAGCGAGGCGCTCGCGGCGGGAATCGCGGCGGGATCCATCGCCAGCCGCCCCCCGCCGTAGATCCCGACGAACAGGATCGGGATGAGCGCGAGCCGCAGGTCCTCCCGCGAGGCGCTTGCGATCCCCTCGGCGATCTCCGCAGTCGCGACCGTCTCGCTCGTCGCGACCGTCTCGACGTCGGTGACGTCCTCCACGCCATCGACGTCCGCAACGTCGACGTTTCCGACTCCATCGACGTCCGCAGTCTCGACGTCCCCGGCGCCATCGTCGGCGCCGGCGTCGAACGACGACGACACCACCGGCGTCACTCCATATACCCCAGATCCCGGAGCTTCTGTCCGATCTCGCGGGCTTCCGCCTCGGAGATCTCGTCGGCGGATTCCATCTCCCGGACGACGACGTGCTTTACGAACTCCTTGACCGATCCGAAGGGCTCGTCCTCGATGTACGCCTCGACGTCCGCCACGAACTCCTTGCGCAGCGAGATCGTCGTGTACTCGCTCATTGATGCCGTCTCGTCGTCCCCGACGTATAAATCTTAATTAGATGTAATTACATCCCTGATGGACCCGCATCGGCGAACCACGCCGGCGGATTCGTGCCGACACCGACTTCACGACCCCGTTCGAAACGGGCCCATGTTCACCGGGATCGTCGAGACCGCCGGCGAGGTGGTCGGCGTCGAGAAGACCGCGGACGGGCGACGGCTCGCGATCGCCGCCCCCGGCCTCTCGGAGCTGTATCACGGCCAATCGATCAGCGTCAGCGGCGTCTGCCTGACGGTCGAGGCGGACGGGGACGACGTGCGCGTCGCGGACGCCGAGGCGGCGACGGACCTCGACTCCTACGCGGACGACGGTGCCGGCGACGACGTCGGCGTCTTCGAGGTGTTCCTCGCGAGCGAGACGGTCGCAAAGACCTACCTCGGTGCCCTCGACGTCGGCGACGTCGTCAACGTCGAACGCGCGATGCCGGCCGACGGGCGCTTCGACGGCCACCTCGTGCAGGGCCACGTCGACACGGTCGCGACCGTCGAGGCGATCGAGTCCGTCGGCGAGGACTGGCGGTTCACGTTCGCGCTTCCGGCCGACCAGGCTCGATACGTGGTTCAAAAGGGCTCGGTCGCGCTCGACGGAATCTCACTCACGGTCGCGGACCGTCGCGACGACGCCTTCGACGTGGCGATCATCCCGACCACCTACGAGCTCACCACGCTCTCGGAGAAGGACCCCGGCGACCCGATCCATCTGGAGGTCGACGTGATCGCGAAGTACGTCGAGGGGATGGTCGACGGATACGTCTAGTCTCGGCCGGCCGCGAAACGCATAGCGTCGGCGAGGACGCTTTCCCTTCACACATCGGCGATCACGGTCTCGCCGGCCCGAACCGTCTCGCCCTCCCGGACGCGTAGGTCCTCGCGATCGACCGACGGCGGGAACAGGACGTCTGCGCGCGATCCGAAGGAGACGTGGCCCACGCGCTGGCCACGTTCGAGCTCGTCGCCGACGGAGACGTGGGGATGGATCCGGCGGGCGAACCAGCCGGCGATGCAGAACAGCTCGTAGTCGCCGCAGTCGATCACGAGCTGCTCGTTCCGGTCGGAGTCCTTGCTGAAGGCGGGTTTATACGCGCCGGGCCGGTGGCGAACCGCCTCCACCGTCCCCGACAGCGGCGCGCGATTCACGTGGACGTCGGTGACGTTCATGAAGACCCCGACGCGCAGGCGGTCGCCCTCCTCGCGAATGACGGAGACCGTTCCATCCGCGGGAGAGACGGCGGTGACCGCATCCAGGTCCCACGACTCGTCCGAGTCCGGCGGCGATCGCGGCGGGTCGCGATGGAACCACAGAATCCCGAGAGCGAGCGCGAGCAGGGCGATGCCCGCGGGCGGGACGAACACGAGCAGCGCCGCGCCGAGCAGCGCCGGCGGTCGGGCGAGCCGCCAGGCATCGTCGACGACCGGGAATGGGAGGACGCGGGCTAGCGGCGGATTCGTGCCCGAGCGTGAGTTCGGTGGGTCGGTGCCCGAGCGTGAGTTCGGTGGGTCGGTGCCCGAGCGTGAGTTCGGTGGGTCGGTGTCCGAGTGTGGTTCTGACGTGGGCGATCGATCGGTGTTCACGACGGTCAAACGTAAGCGGTGCGTACGTCAAAAGATCGCGGATCGATATAGATATGTTACCACATATCTCGGTAGTTCTCGCTATTCTGGCCGAGAATCACACCGGACGTCGTGTGTAACGGTCAAAACGGAACGGACAGATCGGGCGGGGCGCCGATCCGATGGATTCGCCGATCGGAGACACACCGTCCGTCGAGTGTAAATCGACTATGAACGGTGGGGTGATCGGCTGGAGCCACATCTCGCTGCGAGCCGATCGTCGACACACCACCTGTCGAGTGTATATGTTGCTTAAGTGGTGTTTTAACCATATCACGGTCCGGTGGGACACACACCACCTGTCGAGTGTAACGACGGGTACTAGCTGGCGGGTGAAAAGCGGGGGTCGGATTCGATCGCCGTCTGGACGACGGTCGGGTCCTCGAGGAGGTAGTACAGGTTCGTGATCCCCTTGCCACGACCCCGGCCGACACGGTCCGTGACGCCGAGAATGTCGAGGAACGCCAGTTCGTTCAACCGATCGACCATCCGGCGTTGTGAGAGCGAATCGATATCGAGGGAGTCCGTGATCCGTTCGTACTGTTCGTATATCCGGCGCGTCGGAAACTCCTCCTCGTCGCTCGCGTCCGCAAGCAATGAGAGCGCATACACTGCCGCTTTCGATTGGGTTGGTTGGTCCTGAAGGAGTTTGGAGAAGCGATCGATGTCCGCCTTCTGCCGGGCGTTTCGAACGTGGTCCTCCCGAACGGCGTCGCTATCGTCCTCCTTGGCGAGTTCGCCGGCGTTTCGAAGGATGTCGAGCGCCTTCCGCGCGTCACCGTGCTCCTGTGCGGCGAAGGCGGCCGCGAGCGGAATCACGTCATCACTCAGGACGCCTTCGCGAAAGGCATCCTCTCGATGTCGCATGATTTCGCGGAGCTGGTTCGCATCGTAGGGCGGGAAAATGAACTCGCGTTCCAGGAGGCTGCTCAAGACGCGCTCGTTCAGTGAATCCTTGAACGAGATCTTGTTGCTGATCGCGAGAATGCCGACCTTACACGTTTCGAGCTTGCCAGCTTCACCTGCCCGAGACAGTTGCATCAACACGTTGTTTCCTTGCAGTTTGTCGACCTCATCGAGAATGATGATAACGACGTCGTGGAGCGAATCGAGGATGTTCCACAGTCGATCGTAGTACGCGTTGGTTGACAACCCGGACAGGGGGACCGTGATGTCCGTCGTCTCCGGTTGGTTGAATGAGCGCGCGAGCGTGATGACGACTTGCGTTTCCGTCGTCGCTTGCGTACAGTCGATGTAGGCACGATCGAGTTTCGTGTCACGGTCACGAGCGAACTCCTCGGCACTCTGTGTGACGTGCTTCGCGACGAGGCTCTTTCCGGTCCCGGTCTTCCCGTAGATGAGCGTGTTTCGGGGCTTACCGCCACGTATCGCGGGGTGAATGCTGTTGGCAAGGCTGGATATTTCGTCCTCTCGTCCGATGATCCGGTCCTCGTTCGGAATATGTTCGATGTCAAGCAGTTCCTTGTTCGCGAAGATCGGATCCTCGCTTTGCCAGATCGAGTCGAGGGAACTGTGGTTCTCGTTGGTCATTGGTGCGATCGATCCTGAACAGATCGTTTCTCATTACATACGACGCCCGGTTTAGTATATAAATACACGTGTTTCATAGACTCCACCTGTCTAGTGTAAACTCCTGTATTTTGGCGATTTAAGCGATAGATATTGGGATTAGATGTCTGATAAATCAGCGATCGATTTGAACACAGACACACCGGGTGTCGTGTGTATATTGTTGGATCGGCGGACCGATAAGTAGTGAGTCTGAGTGAGGCAAACGTTCCCAGCACTCGAGTCAGTTCCCCGGCGGCGTGAACTGCTGCTGATACTCATCTGAACCGTATTTCATTCCGATGCCGGTGATGCCTGTGTGGGTGTGTTGTGAGTGGTCAGCAAGATCGCGTCATTCACTATAATATGAATATTTCTATATCGGTGGTAATTTCTGCAAACTTTCGAAGACGACTGAACCAGTGATCGTTCTCGGATTCCGTCGATCGCCTCGGGATCAAGGCCCAAGTCTTTCGCTAGAGCTCCCGCTCTCTGCCTCAATGGAGGAGGAGAATACGTACTCCCGGCTCACGCTCAGCATCCTGTGATTCGATCCTCGTACTGCCCGTGAACTTCTTCACCACTTACACACGACACCTGGTGTGTGACTCCAACTTTGGCATCGAACCGTGCCTCCGTGCGCACTCACTGCCCATTCAGGGTTCAACCCTTGAAATCTCCACATATACACTCGACACCCGGTGTGTCTGTGTCCCATCGATCGGCGACCCCGATAGAGACTGCACCATCGATCGTCGAGGGCGTCGATCGATATACTTCCGATCGCCGCCGTGCTCGGCACGGAGTCCGTGCCGGTCTTTGTGAAGCGACTCACGCCGGGGAAAGCGACCATCCGGGTAATTTGGGGGCAAATTACTTTCGTTGGTGCCACGTACCTCCGGATATGTCTCACGAGGTCGAGAACGAAACGACGGTCAACGAGAGCTACTCGATCACGGTTCCCGCGGCGGTGCGTCAAGCCGCCGGCGTCGAGGCAGGTGACAAACTCCGATGGCACGTGGACGAGGACGGGACGATCTCGGTCGAACTCGTCAAACAGCGCTACGGCGCGTTTTCACGGCTGGAGCCGGTTGACATCGGCCATCCAACCGACGCCGCGGAGGATCACGATCTCATCGCTGGGGACTCGTGATGTCGGCGGTCGTCGTTGATTCGAACGTCCTCATCGCTGCCCGTCTTTCACGCGACCAGAACCACGAGCGAGGGGCCGCGATCGCGAACGCGATAGATCACGGGAACCTCCCGACGGCATACGTCCTGAGCGACGTTCTCGAGGAAGTCATCAATTATCTTCAGGCGAGAGCGGGACACGATGTGGCCATCGAGACCCTTGATGCGCTCATCGAGAGTAGCGGATTCTCACTTCTGCAGACCTCGAAAGCGGATTTCAACGCCGGTCGGTCGGTGTTTCGACGGTACGAATCGCTCTCGTTGACTGATGCCGTCATCGTCGCAACGATGCAGCGTGACGGGACCGACCATCTGTACAGCTTCGACGACGGGTTTGACGGTATTTCCGAACTCACTCGTCTCACCACCCCGGATAACCCATTCGAGTGATGCACCCTCCGTGGCACTTCTGACGCTTTCAGGCCGCTACACCGCCCGAACCGTTACCACGAACGGTCGAATGCTCAGGCCGCCGCGCTCGCCGACCCCTCAGGCTGCTGCGCCCGCCGCGTCCGGATCCCGAAGGTCGACCGCGATGGTCTCCCGGCCGGCCGCCCACGCCGCGAGCAGGTGCGTGAGGTGGAGCTGGTCGTCGAGCCCCTCGGCGAGCTGCAGGTCGACCTCGCCGGCCAGCGCGTGGAGGCGCGCGAGCTGGTCCCCGCCGTAGGTCGACCCGGCGCGGGCCACCCGGAGGATCTCGCGGAGGAGGGTCGGTCCGTCGTACCCCTCGTCGTCGAGGAGGTCACCGAGCGTGCTCCGAGCGTCGGCGAGATCCCCGTCCACGGCGGCCGCCAGCGCCTCGCGGATCGCCTCGTCGTGGCCGACCTCGCCGAGGGTCTCGTAGGCGGTCGACATGGTGATCGACTCGCCCTCGACCGCGGTCGCCTGCGCGGAGAGGATCGCCCGCCGGAGGTCGCCGCCCGCGGCGCTGGCGACGAACTCCAGTCCGTCGTCGTCGTAGGCGACGTTCTCGCGGTCGCAGATCGTCGCGAGCACGTCGATCGTCTCGTCGATCGTCGGCGAGCGGACCTGCACCGGAAAACACCGCGACCGGATCGGCGGGATGAGCTTCGTCGGCTGGCGAGTCGTGATCACGAACTGGGTCGTCCGGTGGTGCCGCTCCATCACGCGCCGCAGCGCCTGCTGGAAGTCCTCGCGGATCGCCTCGGCGTTGTCCAGGACGATCGTCTTGTACTCGCCGCTCATCGGTGCGTAGGCGGCCGACTCCGTGAGCACGCGGTTTATCATGTCGCGCTTCGCCATCCCGCTGCGCCCCGCGAGGAACGACTCGAAACGCGGGTCGGTGCGGATCTCCTTTTTCGTCCGGCCGAAGAAGTCGGCGACGTTGATCTCGATCAGGTCGTTGTCGGGATCGGCGTGGGCTTTCCGGGCCAGCGCCCGGGTCGCGGCCGTCTTGCCGACGCCCGGCGGCCCCTGCACCACGAGATTCATCGGCTCGCTGAGTGCGCGATCGAGCCGCTCTCTGGCCTCAGTCTGCCGGATCTCCGACAGGGCAGGCGCGTGCCGGCTCGTCCACAGCGGTCCGTCCATTACCGACCCCTCGGCGCCCCGCGCTCAAGAATCGGTCGATCGGGCGGATCCGATCGGGATGGGGCGGCAGGTGGGATTCGATCGGGATGGGAGACCGGACGGACCGGTCGGACGCGTCGGCGAGTCCCCCTTTCGACACCGGTTTATAAGCCCCGCCCGCACCTGAGGACATGTCCTTGCGCGTGACCTTCCTCGGGACCGGCGGCGCCGTCCCGACGACCGAACGAGCCCCCAGCGCCGTCCTCTGCAACCGCGAGGGCGACCGGCTGTTGTTCGACTGCGGCGAGGGGACCCAACGGCAGATGATGCGGTTCGGGACCGGGTTCACCGTCGACCACGTCTTCGTCTCCCATCTCCACGGCGATCACGTCCTCGGGCTTCCCGGCCTGGTCCAGACGATGGACTTCAACGACCGGAACGAGCCCCTGGCGGTCCACTGTCCGCCGAACGCGACGCGACACCTCCACGACCTCGTCCACGCGGCGGGCCACGACCCCGGCTTTCAGGTGCGGATCAACGAGGTCGCCCCCGGAAACGTCGCGCTCGAGACCGACGAGTACGCGGTCCGTGCCTTCGAGACGTCCCACGGGACGCGGTCGCAGGGGTACGTCCTCGAGGAGGACGATCGACTGGGACGCTTTGACCGGGCGAAAGCCGAGGAACTGGGCGTTCCCGTGGGGCCGAAGTTCGGTCGGCTCCACGAGGGCGAGCCGGTCGAGCTCGCGGACGGCACCGTGATCCGCCCCGAACAGGTCGTCGGCCCGCCCCGTCCCGGTCGTCGCCTCGTCTACACCGCGGACACCCGCCCGCAGGAGCGTACCGTCGAGGTCGCCGCGGAGGCGGACCTGCTGATCCACGACGCCACCTTCGCCGACGATATGGCCGATCGCGCCCGGAAAACGGCCCACTCGACCGGGCGCGAAGCTGCCGAGATCGCGACCCGCGCCGACGTGGCCCGGCTCGCGCTGATCCACGTCTCCTCGCGATACGCCGGCGACGCCTCCGCGATCGAACGCGAGGCCCGCGAGGCCTTCTCCGGCGAGTGTTTCATTCCGGCCGACGGGCGGAAGCTCGACGTCCCGTACCCGGACGTCTGAGTCGACGGTGACCGGACCGCGATCGACCTCAGTCCGCGGCTGATGGATCGACGGGATCGAGTTTCCGGTCGGTCCGAAGCCGGCCACCGCGTAGCCGAACGCCGTCCCAACTTCTTCACCCTCACAACCCTCACAACCCTCTCAACCCTCACAACTCTCTCAACCCTCACAACTCTCTCAACCCTCACAACCCTCTCCATCGCCTCGTCGTGCACCCTCTCCATCGCCTCGTCGTGTAGTATTTATCCGTCGATCGCCTATCGGCGGGCGTGACTTCCCGGACCGTTCGCGCCCTCGACCGTCCGGTGTTCGGGGTCGACGTGCAAAGCGGCGACGTCCGCGGGGACGCGCCCGCCTACGCGCTCGTCACCCTCACCCCGCTGTCCGCCGACGAGGAGGACGCGGTCCCCGACGAGAACCGGCCCGACGTCGACGGACCCATCGCCCGGATCGACCGCGACGTCGTCTCCCGCCGGAAGCTTCTCCGGCTGATCGACGACCGCGAGCCGGCCCGGATCGCCACCGACAACGCCTACGAACTGGCGGCTGACAAGGGCGAACTCGTCCAGCTCCTCCGATCGTTGCCCGACGGGACCCGGCTCGTCCAGGTGACCGGCGCAGAGCGGCCCGAACCACTCTCGCGGGTGGCCTCCCGCCACGGCATCCCCTACGACTCGGACCCGATGTCGGAGGCGGAGGCCGCCGCCCGGCTCGCCGCCGCCAACGTCGGACACGAGGTGACCGCGTTCACCGACGAGACCACCGTGAAGGTCGCCCGCGGTCGGTCCACCGGCAAGGGCGGATGGAGCCAGGACCGGTACACCCGCCGGATCCACGGCAACGTGAAGAAACGAACCCGGCAGGTCGAATCGGAACTCCGGTCGGCGAACCTCGAGTACGAGCGCGAGGTGACCGAGAAGTACGGCGGCTACGCCAACGCCGTCTTCACGGTCGCGGCCCGTCCCGAGGACATTCCGGTCTCGAACTCCCGGGCGGGCGACGTCCGCGTCGAGGTCGAACGCGAGCGCCGGGACGGGATCGCCTACGAGCCGCTCGTGCAGCGGCGCGACCACGTGATCGTCGGGATCGATCCCGGCACCACGACCGCGGCGGCCGTGGTCGGCCTCGACGGGACGGTCCACGACGTCCACTCCACCCGAACCGCCGACACCGCCGACGTCATCGAGTGGGTGATCGAGCGCGGCCGCCCGGCCATCGTCGCGGCCGACGTCGAGCCGATGCCCGACACCGTCGAGACGTTTCGCCGGTCGTTCGACGCGGCCGGCTGGATCCCCGATAGCGACCTCCCGGTCGACGAGAAGCTCCACCGGACCCGCGAGTTCGAGACCGACAACGACCACGAGCGGGACGCGCTGGCGGCCGCGCTCTACGCCCTCGACGACCACGCCGACCAGTTCGACCGGATCGCCGAGAAGACCCCGCCGCGGCTCGACCGGGAGGCCGTGATCGCCCGCGTCGTCTCGGGCGAGGAGTCGGTCGAGACGGTCATCGACGACCTCCGGGACGACGGCGACGGATCCGGAGCGGGCGAAGCGGACGACGAGGGCGACGGCGACCCAACGGAGCCCGACCGGACCGAGGAGGAACGCGAGATCCGCCGGCTCCGCGACCGCGTCGAGCGGCTCGAGGGCCACGTCGACGACCTGACCGCGAAGCTCGACGACCGGGACGACCGGATCGAGGAGCTCGAGGCGGAGCTCACGGATGCCAAACGTCAGGAGCGGATCGAGGCCCGCGAGCGGCGGGCGGTCTCACGGCTCGAGCGCGAGACGGACCGGCTCGAGCGCGAACGCGACGAGGCCCGCGAGCGCGCCGACGGCCTCGCCGAGAAGCTCGAACGGCTCAAGGCGCTCTGGAAGCTGGATCACTCCGACTTCGCGGACGTCGCCGCGGGGCGCGACCTCGTCGCGGTCAAGGCGGTCGACCAGTTCACTCGCAACGCCATCGAGGCCGCCGACAGCCAGTACGGCATCGCCGCCGGCGACGTGGTCTACCTCCGAGACGCCTCCGGTGCGGGTCGTCAGACCGCCGCGCTGCTGGCGGAGATGGATCCCCGGCTCGTGTTGAAGGAGGGAACGCTCTCGGAGGCGGCCGACGCCGTCCTCTTCGAGGAGTCGATCCCGGTCGCGCCGGCCGACGACGTCGCCCTCCAGGAGGTCGACGACCTGGCGGTCGCCCGCGAGAGCGACGTCGAAGCCGCCATCGACGACTGGGAGCGCCGGGCACGCGAGCGCGAACGCCAGCAGCAAAGCGAGCTCGTCGACCAGATCATCTCCGAGCACCGGGCCGAGCGCTCGTAAGGGTTGGACGGTCCTGAGCGCCGAATGTCGGTGAGGACCGGTCGGTCCTGCCGGTTGAGCGGTCCTGCAGACCTGCCCGGCGTCGCGGCCGCTCGACGTCGGATTTGCAGTTCATTCAGAAGCGATCGCCTCACCGAGTCCCCGGGCCGCCGCGGGACCAGCGGCGATTTCGCGCGTGGCACCGCCGTCGGCTGGGACGGCGGTTCCGGATGGAGTGGGGCCGGTCGGCGGGCGATCTCGTCGTGTGTATGGCCATCAGACGTCGGATTCGGCGGGCAGTGCGTCTCGGCGCCGGTCGTGGTCGTTCGTCGTGGATCCTCTGTGTCACCTCCGGCATCCATTCATTATCAAACGATTCGACCATTTCTCGGACCATATGTTTTCCTCAGACACTCTTTCCGCGTGATATCGTGATGAATAACGACTATATAAGCACATCCCTTAAACACCTATGATACTGAAATTCGATCGAATTCGTGACGGGAGTTAGGCGTCGTCGAGTCGGCGGTCGTCGACGCGCTCCCGAACCGACGCCGTCGTCTCGATCCGGGCGAACTCGCCGGCGAGGTGTGCTAGCGCGGTCCGGTGGACCAGGTCGGCGTCGAACCGTTCTTCGTCGCCCCGTTCCCCCTCGAGTTCGCGGTCGAAGCTCGCGGTCGCGTCCCGGACGACGGTCACCTCGAAGCCGCGATTCTCGGCCATCCGCGCCGTCGTCGAGACGCAGTGGTCGGTCGTGAGCCCGCAGACGACCAGCCGCCCGTAACCCCGCTCGGCGAGGAACTCCTCGAGGTCGGTCCCGACGAACGCGCCGTTGACCCGCTTGGTGACGAGGCGCTCGCGTTCGCCCTCGGCGGGTTCGAACCCCTCCTTGAACGCGAAACCCGAGCGATTGCCGCGGAGCGGCGAGTCCGGCTCCGTCGAGTCGTGGCGCACGTGGACGATCGGGAGGTCCGCCTCGCGCCAGGCTGCCAGCAGCGTCCGGGCGTTCGCCTCGGCGTCGGGGTTGTTGCGGTCGCCCCACCCGGGCTCGTCGAACCCGCGTTGGAAGTCGACGAGCACGAGGACGGGGTCGTCCGGCGTCTCGTCGGGGGTCTCGTCCGGCGTCTCGTCGGGGGTCTCGTCCTCCGATCCCGTTCCCCCCTGACTGCCGGTCATCGCGTCGCCTCCAGGGGAAGCGACGGAGTCAGCGGCTCGGCCTCGAGCAGGCGCGTCGATTTGGGATGGTCGCGGCTGATCGCGATCGGTGGCTCAGACGGGGCCTGGTTCTCGTCGGACGAGAGCATGTACTGCACCCACTCGCGGTCGCCCTCGTGGCCCCAGTCGCCGAGGTCGGCGTGGGGGCAGACGCCGTCGTAGTCGCCGAGCCGGTCCTGGATGATCTCGCGAGCGCGTTCCCCCTTTTCGGCGTCGGGGGTGACGTCCAACCCCTCGAAGAGGGCCCGCGGCTGGAAGGTGATCTCGAGGCCGATCGGACAGTATCGGCTTTTGCGCTCCTCATAAAAGGGCGCCCGGCACGTCGGGAAGATCGGTTCGCCGGCGAAGCAGAACTCCCAGTAGGGGTCGTCGGGGTCGACCGGGATGTCCTCCGGCCACGGTTCGGGGTCGTGAACGTGGAGGAACTGGAGGACGTTCCAGAGGCGCTCGTGGTACGCCGCCTCCGACAGCGAGCCCGCCGGTGGCTTGAAGAACGTCACCAGCGAGGCGTGGTCGTCGTACTCCCGGTAGACGTCGAGGTATGCCTGCAGCGTTCGCCCGAGCTCCAGCAGCGCTCCCGGGTCGGTCATCGATTCGACGGCAGTATATAAGGGTGCGCCGGCCTCGACCGACCGTACGCCGAAGTAACACGGGAACGGGGACCCGTTCCGCTCGCCGAGCAGTCCCTCCCGAAACGTCCGCCAGTGGTCCGCCACCCAGGCGGGCGCGCTCCCGTCGTCGACGCGCGTCTCGATCGTCTCCTGGGTGTGCAGCCCGCCAACGATCGTCTCCTGGGTGTGTGGCCCGCCAACGATCGGGTCGCTCATACGCTCCGGTCCGGGACCGACGTACTTCCGTCCATCGGCGAGTCCCGGATCGTTGGACGCCCGATCACGGTCGAGCGGGCGCCGATGGCTGCGCACGAACGCGCTTTCAGAAGGCATATCCGAACGGTCCTCAACCGAGCGTATATGGACGCCTACGAGCTGATCACCCGGAACGCCGCCGAGGTGGTCACGGAGGAGGAGATCGAGACGCTGGCCGACGCCCCCGAGGGGAAGCGGGCGTACGTCGGCTACGAGCCCTCGGGCGTCCTCCACATCGGGCACATGCTCACCGCGAACAAGCTGATCGACCTCCAGGAGGCCGGCTTCGAGGTCACCGTCCTCCTGGCGGACGTTCACGCCTACCTGAACGACAAGGGCTCCTTCGAGGAGATCCGCCGGACCGCCGAGCGGATGCGCGACCAGTTCATCGCCTACGGCCTCGACGCCGACCGGACGCAGTTCGTGCTCGGGTCGGACTTCCAGCTCGAGGACGATTACACCCTGGACCTGCACGCGCTGGAGCTCGAGACCACCCTCGCGCGCGCCGAGCGGGCGATGGCCGAGATCAAGTCCGGCGACTCGGTGAAGGTCTCCCAGGCCGTCTACCCGCTGATGCAGGCGCTCGACATCCCGTACCTCGGCGTCGACCTGGCGGTCGGCGGGATGGAACAGCGGAAGGTCCATATGCTCGCGCGGGACGTGCTCCCGAGCATCGATCGGAAACCCCCGACGAGCCTGCACACGCCGCTCATCGCCGACCTGGCCTCCGGGATCGGGAAGATGTCCTCGAGCACCGGCGTCACGATCTCGATGGAGGACTCGACCGCGGAGATCGAGGAGAAGGTGAACAAGGCGTACTGTCCGCCCACTGCCGACCCCGACCCCGACGACGAGGGCCGCGAGCGGGAGAACCCCGTCCTCCAGATCTTCGAGTACCACGTCTTCCCCCGCTTCGACAGCGTCGTGGTCGAGCGCCCCGACGAATACGGCGGCGACCTCGAGTACGAGGCGTACGACGCCCTCGAGGCCGACGTCGAGTCCGGCGAGCTCCACCCCGCGGACGCGAAATCCGCCCTCGCGAACGCGCTCGACCGGCTCATCGCGCCCGGCCGCGAGCAACTGCAGGACCAGTAAGGCTCGCCCGTCTGAGCATCCGCTGGGGCGTTCCCGTGCCGGCCACCGTCGGCCCGCGTCCGGCGGGTTTAAACCGTGACGGATCGAACCGGGGTCCATGAGCGACGACGGCGAGGGCCGACGTGACCTCAGAATGCCCGACGAGGACGAGGTGTTCGCCGAGGTCACGAACATGCTCGGAGCGAATCGCGTCACCGTTCGCTGTGCGGACGGGACGGAGCGGACCGCGCGCATCCCCGGCCGGATGCAAAAGCGCATCTGGATCCGCGAGGGCGACGTCGTTCTCGTGGAACCGTGGGACTGGCAGGACGAGAAGGCGGACATCACGTGGCGCTACGAGAAGAGCGAGGCCGACCAGCTGCGTGAGGAAGGCCACATCCGGTAGGACGCCGCGCTGCCGGCGGTTCGATCGCGGGTTTTCGGTCACCCACTCCCTTCCAGCCACGCGTCCGCGGTTCGACCGGCCGACCGCTCCCGAGCGCGTGCTCGAGGGAAACGGTTAGGGCGCTCCCGGCCGATCCTTCGGCCGTGATGCCCCCATCCCTGTCCGGCCCCGACCGACGCTCGTCGGGGGACGGGGACCGCGCGGAACTCGAGCTCGTGGTCGGGGCCGGCGTCCTCCTCGTCGTGGGGTTGCTCGCGGTCGCGACCATCGTCGGCGGTCCGGCGATCGCCGCGCTGCCGGCGGTGCCGAGCGCCGACGGTGACGCAGTCGACCGGCCCGCGACGACCGCGACGCCCGGCTTCGACCGCACCGCCGGCGCGACCGTGACGGTCATCGAGGTGGTCGACGGCGACACGATGCACGTCCGGCTCCCGGACGGGACCCGCGACACGATCCGGCTGCTGGGCGTCGACACGCCCGAGACGGGGACCGGATCGGTCTCGCCCGACGAGTGGGAGTCGATCCCCGACGACCCGGACGGGCGAGCGTGGCTTTCCCACTGGGCCGATCGGGCGACCGTCTACGCCGAGGACCGGCTCGCCGGCGAGGAGGTGTACATCGAGACCGACCCGACCGCGGACGCACGCGGGAGCTACGGCCGGCTGCTCGTCACCGTCTCACAGAACGAGACCACCGAGGTCTCGTTCAACCGCCGATTGCTCGAGAACGGCTATGCCCGGCTGTACGATACTCCCTTCACGGAGCGGTCGGCCTACCGGTCGGCGGAGGCGGCCGCCCGCGAGGCCGGCATCGGCGTCTGGGGATACGAGGAGGGTGCCGGGGCGAACGCGACGGCGGACGGAACGGCCGCGTCGGGCGACGAAACCACCACGTCGGGGAGCGGGACCGACGCCGCTGCGACCGCCGTCGGCCCGGACGGGGTCGCGGTCGCGGACGTCACCGCGGACGCCCCCGGCAACGACCACGAGAACTTGAATGGCGAATCGATCACCCTCGAGAATCGCGGCGAGGAGCCGGTCTCGCTGGATGGGTGGACGCTCTCCGATGCGGCCGGGAAAACGTACGCGTTTCCCGAGGGGTTCGTCCTCGAACCCGGCGATCGGGTGACCGTCCACTCGGGCGCGGGCACGGACACCGGAACCGAACTGTACTGGAACGCCGGCTCGGCCGTCTGGAACAACGGTGACGACACCGTGATCGTGCGGGACGCGGCAGGCGAAACGCGGATCGCGTACGAGTACTGAGGCCGCGTCCGCCGTTTTCCGGTCACTCCTCGCTTCCGCCCGTTCCCGTCACTCCTCGCTCCCGTCTTCGACCTCGACGAGCGTCATCAGGGGGTAGCCGTCCGCCATCTCCATGCGCGTCCGCACGGTCACGTCCTCGTAGTCGATCCGCATCGTGACGTCCATCAGCGACCCCGTCAGCTCGGCGTAGCCGTTCCCGTGGTCGATCGCCTCCCTGACGCGGTCGTCGTGGATCGTGACCGTCACCGACTCGCAGAACGGCTGGTTCTCGATGGCCTCGGCCATCGCGCGCTCGAGGCTGCGCGTGCTCGTCGGGCTGACGGGCGTGCCGGCGAACTGGTGGTATAGCGACCCGAACTTGATCCCGGCCTCGAAGCAGGCCTGCTGGGCGTCGGTGGGCATTGCTCCGTCCCTCGTCCGCTCGGGATTTATAAACCCTGGTCTATGGACGGACGTGGACGGACGTGGACGGACGTGGACGGGCGCGGACGGACGTGGACGGGCGCGGACGGACGTGGATGGGCGCGGACGGACGTGGACGGACCCGAACGATCGCAGTGGCGATGACCGCCGGTACACGTAAACCCGATCCGACCGTTGGCTCCGATATGGCAGCGAAGCCGGCGTATCGCGACCGGCCGGAGGTCGAGGTCGCGATCCTCGACGCCCTCGTCGACCGCAGGGAGGAGGGGATGACGGTGTTCGAGCTCCGGACCGCCGTCGACGCCGACATCGACCGGATCGAGGCGGCGCTCGGAGAACTGAAGGACGACGACCTGATCACCGTCGACCAGGCCGAGTCGCGCCTGCGCGTGTACCCCCACGACCGCGTCGTCCCCGACTCGACGCCGGAGCCGGACGACCCGGGGATCCTCGACCGGCTCCGATCGAAACTCGGACTGTGAGGGCGCGTTTCCCGCCAGTCGTCGAACCGTGGGTCGCCCCCGGTTCACGGCGCTTTTCACCCCGCGCCGACTCCGGATCGGTATGACGCTCGTCAGTGACGCCCACGCGGACCACGGGGCCGCCTTCGTCGACCGCGGCGGCCGCGAGGTCGTCGACCACTACGGCCGCCCGGACAGCGTCGGGCGGGCGGTCCGGAACGGGGTCGGGACGATCGAGATGGGCTACGGGATCGTGGTCGTGACCGGCGACGACCGGGTCGCGTTCGTCGACGACGCCGTCTCGAACGCCGTCCCCCGGACCGACGGGGAGGGCGTCTACGCGCTCCTGCTCGACCCCCAGGGCGGGATCGAGACGGACATGTACGTCTACAACGCCGGCGAGCGCCTGCTGGTGTTCACCCCGCCGGACCAGGCCGCGCCCCTCGTCGAGCACTGGAGCGAGAACGTCTTCATCCAGGACGTCGCGATCCGCGAGGCGACCACGGAGTTCGGCGTCTTCGGGGTCCACGGGCCGACCGCGACCGAGAAGATCGCCTCGGTCCTCAACGGTGCCGGATCGCCGGAGCCCGCGCTCTCGTTCGTCCGTGGCACGATGGTCGACGCCGGCGTGACGGTGATCGCCAGCGACGCCCCCCTCGGCGAGGAGGGGTACGAGGTGATCTGCGCGGCCGACGACGCCCCCGAGGTCTTCGACACGCTGCTCGTCCGCGGACTCAACTCGGCACCGTTCGGCTACCGGACGTGGGACGCGTTGACGCTCGAGGCCGGGACGCCGCTGTTCGAATACGAACTCGACGGTCGGATTCCCAACGTCGCGGGTATCCGCAACGCGCTCGACTTCGAGAAGGGCTGTTACGTCGGCCAGGAGGTCGTCTCACGCGTGGAGAACCAGGGACGACCGAGCCGTCGGCTGGTCGGACTCGTCCTCGAGGAAGGGGACGATCACGAACCGCTCCCGGAAGCCGGCGCGGCGATCGTCGACGGTGACGCCGCCATCGGCGAGGTCACGCGCGCGGTCGCGAGCCCGTCGCTGGACGCTCCGATCGCCTTCGGACTCGTCGCGTTCGAGGCACTCGCCCCCGGCCAGTCCGTGGCGGTCCGGATCGATGGCACGGACGTCCCGGCGCGTCGCGTCGCGCTCCCGTTCCAGGACGGAAGCGCTCGGTCGGCCCGGGTCCCGACGTATCCCGAGTGAGGGTGGCAGGGTCCCCGCCGCCACGCCGCGGCTTCCGTTCGAGGCGCCTCGACAGGCCTCAGCCCGGGCGCCTCGACTAGCCTCGGCCGGCTCGGTCCTCTTTCGGGATCGTCCCCGGCATCCGGGCTCGACGGAAACCCCGTTCGGGGAACGACCGTCACGAATTCCGTTACTATGACAAACACTTCTCGACGGAGTACGGGGAATACCTTGATTATCCTCCCGGCTCTCCGTCTAGGAAATGGCCAGTCTCTCACGAGTGGAGACGGGAGTCGAGGGACTCGATCGCGTGCTTTTCGGTGGACTACGGTCGGGACGGTCCTATATGCTCCGGGGCGGGCCGGGCACCGGGAAGACGATACTTGGAGTGCACTTCCTGACGACCGGCGTCGCGGCGGGCGAGTCGACGCTGTTCGTGAACTTCGAGGAACCGACCGAGCACGTTCGGGAGAACCTCTCGTCGCTCGGGTTCGACCTCTCCGACGTCTCCTTTCTCGACCTCACCGCGGACGCCGGCTCCTTCACCGAGGACCGGACCTACGGCCTGTTCGGTCCCGAGGAGACCGAGGCCGGCCGGATCGCCGACCGGATCTCCGAGGCGGTCGACCGCGTCGAGCCGGACCGGGTGTTCGTCGACCCGCTCACGCAGTTCCGACAGCTGGTTTCCGACGACACCGCCTTCCGGCGCGAGGCGACCGCGTTTATGCGCTATCTCACGGACTCCGGCGCGACCGTTCTCTTCACGACCCAGTCGACCCCGGATCGGTCCGTCGACGACCTCGA